>NZ_CP046120.1:3169255-3493792 GCF_009707465.1 Novosphingobium sp. Gsoil 351 | reverse complement strand
TCAGCGGACGGCAGGTGGCGCTCCACCGGTTCGTCCTTACGGGCGTTCTGTGCAGTTGTTTCAGCATAATGATCTGGTCATTGGCCCCCAGCTTCGGACCGAGCCTCTATGCAACGCTTAGTCCGGCGGTGGAGTCGCGGCTCGGCCGGGTGGTTGACCCCGTCTATACCGCCCAACTGCGGGCACTTTTGCACGATGGCGTGCGGACCATCGACGCGAACAGCCTCATCGGGTTGATCGCGTTTCCATCCATGCACACGGTCATGGCCGCGATGGCGGTCTGGTACGCACGGCGAACCGCGATATTCTGGCCACTCGCGATTCTAAACCTTGCGATGATTCCCGCCATCCTAGTCCATGGCGGCCACCACCTGGTCGACGTGCTGGGTGGGCTGGCTCTGTTCGCCATGGTCGCTTGGCGAGTCGCCCGACTGGTGCCAGACGAACCGTTGGCCCCTGCGCTTCAGGTCCAGACAGCCTCCGGAGGCAGGCTCATCAGGATTGCGTCGATATTGCCTCCTGTCTTCAGGCCGAACAGCGTGCCGCGGTCGTAGACCAGGTTGAATTCGGCGTAGCGACCGCGCCATTCAAGTTGCCGCAGCTTGTCCTGCTGGGTCCATTCGCTGTGCATGCGGCGCCGGACAAGTTCGGGATAGATGCTGAGGAACGCTTCGCCGACATCGCGGGTGAACGCGAAATTACGCTCGAACGCCGCGGCGTCCTCGCATTCCAGATGATCGTAGAAGATTCCCCCCACCCCGCGATGGACGCCGCGATGGGGGATGAAGAAATACTCGTCGGCCCACTTGCGATAGCGTTCGTAGTATGTCGGGTTGTGCCGTGCGCAGGCGGCGCGGAACGTGGCGTGGAAGTCCGCGGTGTCCTCTTCATAGGGCAGCGGCGGATTGAGGTCGGCGCCTCCGCCGAACCAGGCTTTGCTGGTGACCAGGAAGCGGCAGTTCATGTGCACGGCGGGGGCGTGCGGGTTGGCCAAGTGCGCGACCAGGCTGATGCCGGTGGCGGTGAACCCGGGGTTGTCCGCCGCCGCTCCATGGATGGTGCCCGCGAATTCGGGGGCGAACTGGCCGCGCACGGTCGAGACGTTGACTCCGACCTTTTCGAAGACCTTGCCCTTCATCACGCCGCGCACCCCCCGCCGGGATCGGGGTTGCCGTCCTCCTCGCGCTCCCACGCGGTGTAGGCGAAAGCGGCATCGCTGCCCGCCTCGCGCTCGATGTCTTCGAAAGCGGCGCAGATACGATCGCGCAGGCTCTCGAACCAGGTGCGGGCGGCGGCGGTGTTGTCGATCCAGTCGGTCATGCACAGTGCCATCGCGCATCGTTCATCCGCGCGCAAGATTCCGCTTGCCAGCAATCGGCCCTCCCATAAGTTGTTGCGCCATGTGGCTGCTCGACCAAATGCTCACCCGGGTGATCCGCAAGGGTCGCCTCGTCATCACCGATCATAACGGCAAGGCCTATGAATACGGCCCCGATGCGCTGGGGCTCGACGGCCAGGGTCCGATCAAGGTGCGGCTGACCGACAAGGGCGCCTCCGCCCACATCGCGCGCTACCCTCAGGTCGGCGCGGGTGAGGCGTACATGGATGGGCGGATGGTCATCGAACCACCTCACGACATCCGCGATCTGGTGCTGTTCGTGACCGAGAATGGCAAGAAAGACGGCGGCGAGGCATTCAAGGCCAAGGGCCTGCTGCGCAAGGCCGGGCAAGCGCTGGTCGCCCGGATCGACAGTATCAACCCGCCCGAAAAGGCCGCGCGCAATGCCAAGCATACCTACAACCTGACTCGCCGCCTGTACGAGCTGTTCCTCGACGAAGACCGCCAGTACACGATGGCCTACTACCGCGATCCAGCGGCCAACGTCAGCCTCGAACAGGCGCAACTCGACAAGAAGGCGCACCTCGCCGCTAAGATGTACATCCGGCCCGGGATGAAAGTCCTGGACATCGGGTGCGGCTGGGGCGGGTTCGCGCTGTATCTCAACAAGCATTACGGATGCGAGGTGCTAGGCGTGGCGCTCGCCGAAGACCAAATCGCGTTCTGCAAGGAACGCGCCGCCGCACTGGGCGTGGCCGACAAGGTAAAGTTCGAACTCATGGACTACCGCTCGGTCGAGGGGCAATTCGACAGGATCAGCTCTGTTGGACTACTCGAACACGTCGGTACGCCGCATTATCCGATCTTCTACCAGCACACAAATCGCCTGCTGAAGCCCGACGGGGTTATGCTCAGCCACTGCTGCGGTCGCGCAGGAGCACCCGGCTTTACGGATGCCTGGACGCGGAAATACATTTTTCCCGGCGGCTATATCCCCGCGCTCAGCGAACTTGTCGCGCAGAGCGAGAAAGCCGGCTGGCAGGTGATGGATGTGGAAGCGATGCGCTTTCATTATTCGCACACGCTAGAGGAATGGTATCGCCGCACGGTGATGCACAAAGATGAGATCGTCGATCTCTACGACGAGCGGTTCTACCGGATGTGGCAGTATTATCTTGCTGGCGCGGAGCAAGCCTTCCGTAACGGCAAGATGGTCAACTGGCAGTTGATCTATGTGAAGGACCGCAGTGCCATCCCGATCACGCGGGATTGGATCGTGGAGGAAAGCGCGCGGTTACGGGCAAGCGATGTGGCGCCGGAGTGGCACCTGGACCCGGGGTTGCGCGAGGCGGCAGAGTAGATCTTCCCGCAGCAAACGGGCGGCTAAGCCGCCGCTAGCAACTCGTCCACCACGGTCCCTATCTGGTCGAAGGTCAACGGAAGCGCGAGGTGACCTTCTTCATAGCCCTTAAGGTCCACCGGGACCAATCCGCCGGGCACGTAATAGGCATCCGAGAGCGCCTCGAACACTTCCTTGGCGATCAACACGTCGCAGCCCTGCTCCTTGGTCGCGGTCTCTAACCGGAAGGCGATGTTCACCGCCTCTCCCATCGCCGTAAAATCGGCTGCGCCTTCGCTGCCGATGTTGCCGATGCTGGCCATCCCGGCGTTGAATCCGGCGCCGAACTTCAGCGGCTCGGCCAGCTTGAACTGGCGTTGGGCCATCAGGAAAATCTCCTGGTAGCCACTGATCACGTCGAACGCGTTGACGATGTCGGCGCGGGCGAGCGAGTTGCTTGGGTGCACCCACACCGCCATCACCGCGTCGCCGATGAACTTGGTCGACCAGGCGTTGTGTTCCTTGAGTAGCGCACCCGACTGGCGGAAAATTTCACCCATCAGCTCGGCCATCACCGTACCCAGCTTGGCTGAGAGCGGAGTGTAGCCGCGCAAGTCGATCACCAGCACGCTGACAAGCTGCTGTTCGACGAGGAACTGGGTCCGCCCGGCGTTGGGATCGACCATTTTTTCGGGCGCATTGGTCTGGACGAAGACGATTGACTGGCGACCGATCTGGATCACGTCTCCCGAATTGAGCGCGGTAGGCACCGAAACCGGGCGGCCGTTGAGCCGGGTGCCGTTGGTGCTCCCGAGATCGTTGAGAACGCACGAACCCGTCGCGTTGCGGCGAATGATCGCGTGCTCGCGGCTGGCCATCGTATCGGTAAGGACGACGGTGTTCGACAGCGAGCGCCCGAAGCCGCACACTCCCAGGCGCTCGACCGGCACCTCGAAGCATTGACCGTCGCTCTCGAACCGAACGAAAGTGTCGCCTAATTCCTTGCCCAAAGGACCCCCGAACTCACAAGGTGCGCGCGCCGGACCCTAACGAATTGTCGGGACCGCGCAACCCGCCTTGGCGATTCTCGCGGGCACACGCAGTGCTTTGCGTCACCCCCTTGCCGCCAGGGCCGCAATCGCCAATGCTTGCCGGAACGAGGGAGGAAATACCGCCATGGATTCCGCGGCCACCCAACCAAGCAGAGCGGATCACGCTTTGGCCCGCACGACCGTCCGCTGGCTTCTTGCCGCGCTGTATCTGACGGCGGGTATCTTCCACGTTGCGCGTCCCCAGCCGTTTCTCGGCATCACTCCGCACTGGGTGCCGTGGCCCGTCACGGTGATTCTGCTGACCGGCTTAGCCGAACTAGCGGCGGTGCCAGCGCTGCTCCAGCCGTGGTCGAGACCGCTGCGCCGGGCCGCCGGGATCGGCCTGGCGGTCTACGCGGTCTGCGTCTATCCCGCCAACGTCAATCACATGCTGATCGATCTGGCCAAACCGGATCACGGCCTGGGGCTGGCCTATCATGTCCCCCGCTTGCTCGCGCAGCCGGATGTGGTGTGGGCCGCGTTGTGGGCCGGCGAAGCGATCGACTGGCCTTTTGGGCGGCGAAGGGCGCAAAAGGCATGACCTACAAGCCAGATTCCGACGCCCCAACCCGCGTTTCGTTCAGCATTCATTCCGGCTAACAGCGCCAGGGCCGTACGACTGAGCAAGCCGTTGCTTTTCAGGGAGACTTTCAAACCGTGCGCCTCCGTCGATTCCCTCTGATGGTCAGTCTCGTAGCGGCGCTCGCGTCATGCGGCGGTGGCGGCAGCAGCGGCGCGCCGCCCGTCGCGGTAACCCCGGCACCTACCTCGGGTGCGACACCCACGCCGACGCCGACCCCCAGCGGATGCTCGCTCAGTGAACGCAAGGCCTGGGCGTTGAGCCAGCTTCAGGAATGGTACCTATTTCCAGAATCGCTGGACACCACGGTCAACCCGGCGAGCTATGCCACTGTACAGGACTACATCGACGCGCTGGTTGCTCCGGCACGCGCGCAGTCGAAGGACCGTTTCTTCACCCACCTCGCCTCGATCGCAGAGGAGAACGCGTTCTTCAATTCGGGTTCGAGCGCGGGATTTGGAATCCGCCTGACCTATGACACCACCGCCAAGCGGGTGTTCGTGGTCGAGGCTTTCGAGGGCGCGCCGGCGCTGTCCGCCGGAATCGATCGCGGGACCGAGATAGTCGCCATCGGCACGAGCGCGGGCAATCTCCAGACCGTCACCGCGCTGATGCAGTCGGGCGGCGCGCAGGCGGTGGTCGACGCGCTCGGCCCGACGACTGCGGGGACCACGCGCGTGCTGCGCGTTATCACTAACGGTGCCCAGCTGGATCTGACGGTCACCAAGGCGGACTATGCCCTGCTCCCGGTCTCATCGCGATATGGTGTCAAGGTCATCGACAACGGCGGCACCAAAGTCGGCTACGTCAACTTGCGCACGTTCATCGACACCGCCGATCCGGCGCTGCGCAACGCCTTCGCCACGTTCAAAAGCCAGGGCGTAACCCAAGTGATCGTCGATCTGCGCTATAACGGCGGAGGGCTGGTCTCGATCGCGGAGCTGTTCGGTGACTTGATGGGCGCGGACAAGGTCGGGCAGACGTTCAGTTTCACAACCTTCCGCGCGAGCAAGTCGAGCAACAACGACAGCGATAACTTCAGCGCGCTGAGCCAGGCGATCGCCGCGACCAAGATCGCGTTTATCGGTACCACCGGCACCGCCTCGGCAAGCGAGTTGCTGATCAACGCGTTCACGCCGTATCTACACGCCAACTCGGCGCTGATCGGGACCAACACCTTCGGCAAGCCCGTCGGCCAGATCGCGCTCGACAAGGCCTCGTGCGACGACCGCCTGCGCCCGATCGCTTTCCGCACCGAAAACTCCGCGCATCAGGGTGACTACTACACCGGGCTGGCAAGCCGGGTGGAGGCGACGTGCAGCGCTGGCGACGATTACACCAAACAGCTCGGCGATCCAGCCGAGGCCTCGGTCAAGGTGGCGCTCGATTTCCTGGCCGGGCGTACCTGTAACCCCATTTCGGGCGGCGGGCAGACCACGCTGGCGGCGGGCGGCAATCGCAATCTGGTTCAGCCCAACGCGCCGAGCACGCTCCAGCGCGAGGTGCCAGGGGCGTTCTAAGCAAAGTCTGCTTCAAGCATAGCGCGCCTCATCCGCAGGCCCGCGCCGCATCGTAGCCTCGACTTGTGCCACGACGCAGTCGATCACCGCGCGCACGTGCGGCTGCCGGCGGGCGGCGTCGGTGGTGACCAGCCAGCAGGTCGATTTGGGCGGGATAGGCGGCATCAGGCGGACGAGATTGCGGATGTCGTCGCCCATGATCGTGGGCAGCACCGCCGCCCCGACGCCCGCGCGAACCGCGGCCACGATGCTCGACAGCGCGTTGGCGCGCTGGACATACCGGGCATTGGGGACATTGGCCGCAATCCACTCGCCGATGTCGCCCAGCCGCTCGTCCGAATAACCGACCATCGGGTAGGATGCGAGCTCGGCGTGAGTGCAAGGCCGCCCCAACCGGGTGACCATTTCGCGACTCGCGTAGAAACATTCCTCGAGATCGGTGAGGTGGCGCACGACCAGCGATTCCTGCGTCGGTTTGCGTCCGAAGCGGATAGCCACGTCGGCGTCGCCGCGCGCCAGATCGAGCGGGAGGTCGCTGGTGACGATCTCCACCGAGATTTCGGGATGGACCTCACGCAGCTGCGCAAGCGCCGGGATAATCCAGGAATTCGCGGCGGACTCGACCGTGGTCAGCATCACCTTGCCCGACAATCGGCGGGTCTCCGCCTTCACCGCTTCGTCAAAGCCGATCACGGCGGCCTCGACCGCCTCGGCCAGCGGCAAGACCGCGCGGCCGCGCGACGTGAGTTCGTAACCGCTGGCGCTGCGCGCGAACAGCGGGGTGCCCAGCGTCTCCTCCAGCGTAGAGACCCGTCGCGAGACTGTTGCCTGGCTCACCCGCAGCGTGCGCGAAGCCGCCAGCGTGCTGCCGCTGCGCGCCACCGCCAAAAAATGGCGCAGATCGTTCCAGTCAAACAAAAGCCATCCTCCCGCGACCCGGTGAGGCTCTCGGCGCGGTTATGCATCCATGCATAACCGGTGCGCAATAACAGTGTTAACACTGGCGCCCCAAGCGCGCCTATCTCCTGGTCATCGGAAGCGACGCCAAGCCGACTTCCCCAACCGGAGTAACGATCATGACCAACCGCCTCAACGCCGCCTTCGCCGCCACGCTCGCCACCGCCTTCAGCTTCGCCTTCGTCATCGCCGCGATGCCTGTGAGCGCGCTGAGCGCGAGCGGGCTGGTCTGAGTGCCCCACCCCCAGGAGGCGGTTCCCCTCTCCCGCCCCCCGAAGCCCGGCAGCATCCTCGCTGTCGGGCTTCTTCGTTGGAGTGCCACGAAAAAGGGACGCTCGATGGGCGCCCCTTTCGGTTCGAGTAGATCCTGAGCCTCAGGCGTCGACAGTTTCCTTCTTTTCTACCTCCTGAGCCATCTTGCGCCAGTCGAACCCCGGCGCCAGTTCGGCGTCCTCCCAGCGATCGTTGTCCATCGACTGGAGCATGATCCTGGCGCGCTTGCGGCGGGCCTTGGCCGAAGTGAACGGGTTGTTCGCATCGGGCTCGGCGGCGACCATCCGGTCGAGCAGCGCCTCACGGTTGAGATTGAACGCACGGTCGTCGAGCGGCTGCGCTCGCTGAACCTTAGGCTCGCTCCACGACTTCAACGGCGTGAACGCGGGCGCGGCAAGCGTGGCATAACGCGGCTGGGGCAAATCGATGTTCCGCGGGGTCACCCGAGCCGGCTCCTCGATGTGTGTCGGCTCGACCGGCTGCGGCACCTCGGCGACGGGCACGATCGACTCACTCACCGGCTCGTAATCGGCGACGGCATAGTCGGGCTCGGCCCGGCGGCGGCGACGCGCCGCGGCGAATAGACCGATCGCGCCTAGACCCAGTGCACCGGCGAGACCGGCGAGCAGCAGATCTCTCGAGTCTTTCGAGGTCGCGGGCTCGGCGGCCGTGACAGGCGACGCGGCGATATCGCTCGGCAGCGGCTGGGTCTCGGCGATCGGGGGGACCGAGGCCGGTTCGCTGACCGGAGCCGCAGCCGTGGGGGCCGCAGCAGCAGGTGCGACACGCCTCACCGAAGTGACTGCAGTCTTCGACGTCGTACGCGTACCGGCCGCCTTCGAGGGCGCAGCACGCGGCGCGGACGGGGATTCGACCGATGCCGAGTCTGCGACCGGCGCGGGCGAAGCGGCGACCGGCGGCAGCACGATCGTCGGCGCGGGCGGAGCCACGGGCGCGGCCACGCTGGCCGGCGCTTCGGCTGCCGGCGCAGCATCCTGCGCCCAGATGGGGGTGGTTGACAGCGCCAAAACAGCGGCAATCGCGGTTCCGGCCAGGCGATGGGTAGTGGTGCGTTTGGTCATGTCAGGGGGGCCAATGGCGGTAGCCCCGATTCGGTTTCCCAGGTGCGGTACTTCCGAGACGAACGGTGGGCTTCCGGCGATGAGGCGACGCGTCGTGCTAATTCTTTCAGTTCGTTCATGATGTTCGACGCCGCACGGAATTGCGGTGTGGTAAACCCCAATTTCAACGCCAACGTCCCAGGAGTCCAATCATGCCGCAAGCCTGGTGGAACGGCCGCAAGATTGCCGAAAGCGACGCCACCGTGGTGGTCGAGGGCAACCACTATTTTCCGATCGAGTCGCTCGATCGCGATTTGCTCAGGGACAGCGCCACCACCTCGGTCTGCCCGTGGAAGGGCACCGCGCATTACTACACGCTGGCCATCAATGGTGCCGAAAACAACGATGCAGCGTGGTACTACCCCGACCCCAAATCCGCCGCCGAGCCGATCCGCGGGCGGGTGGCGTTCTGGAAGGGGGTGGAAGTGCGCGGCTAGGCGGCGATCACCCCGAACAGGTCGTGCGCGTCTGAGTCCTCAATCGTGGCGACGACGAAATCGCCGGGTCGCACTTCCGAACCGACATTTCGTAGGAACACGTTCCCATCGATCTCCGGCGCATCCGCCTGGCTGCGGGCGGTCGCGCCGATGTCGCCGTCTTCGTCGGGTTCACCCACTTCGTCCACGATCGCGGGGATCGTCCGCCCAACCTTGGCAGCGAGTTTGGCCCTGCCGATCCGCTCGGTCAGTTCCATCAAACGGGCGTAGCGCTCTTCCTTGATCGCCTCGGACACCGGATCGGGCAGGCCATTGGCGTGCGCGCCCGCTACCGGCTCAAACCGGAAGGCGCCGACGCGGTCGAGTTGGGCTTCCTCCAGCCAATCCAGCAAGTAGCGGAAATCGTCCTCTGTCTCGCCTGGGAAGCCGACCACAAAGCTACTGCGGATCGCGATATCGGGGCAGATCGCGCGCCAGTTCTTCAGCCTTTCGAGCACCTTGGCCTCGTTCGCCGGGCGCCGCATCGCCTTGAGCACCTTGGGGCTGGCGTGCTGGAACGGGATGTCGAGATAGGGCGTGAGCAGCCCCTCGGCCATCAGCGGGATCACCGCATCGACGTGGGGATAGGGATAGACGTAATGCAGCCGCACCCACGGCGTCTGGCCTTCCGGCGTGCGCAGCCCGCCCAGTTCGCGCGCGAGGTCGGTCATGTGGGTGCGAACCGGATGCCCCCCCAGTTGCGCTCCTCATGGCGCAAGTCGACGCCATAAGCCGACGTATCCTGGCTGATCACCAGCAGTTCGCGCGTACCCGCCGCGACCAGCTTCTCCGCCTCGCGCAGCACCGCGTCGATCCGGCGACTGGCGAGCTTACCGCGCAGCGAAGGGATGATGCAGAACGAGCAGGCGTGGTTGCACCCCTCGCTGATCTTCAGATAGCTGTAGTGGCGTGGGGTCAGCTTGACGTCGGGCTGCGGGATCAGATCGACGAACGGCCCCTGCCCTGGCGGCGAGGCTTCGTGGACCGCCTCGACCACCGCCTCGTACTGGTGCGCCCCGGTCACGGCGAGAACCGCAGGGAACTTTGCCCGGATCACGTCGGCCTCGTTGCCCATGCAGCCGGTGACGATCACCCGTCCGTTTTCCGCGATCGCCTCGCCAATCGCGGCCAGGCTTTCCTCCTTGGCCGAATCGAGGAATCCGCAGGTGTTGACGAGCACGACGTCGGCCCCCGCATAGTCGGGGCTCATCGCATAACCGTCGGCGCGCAGCCGGGTGAGGATGCGTTCGGAGTCGACCAGCGCCTTGGGGCAGCCGAGGCTGACCATCCCGACGCGGGGAGCCTGTTTGATCACGGTAGCCATGGAAAGCGCGGCCCATAGCGCGGTTTGCCTGAACAGTCACCAACCGCAATTTGCCATCGATCCACGACAGGCCTAGCAAGGGCGCGGGGCGAGATATAAAACATAAGAGTGCCAACGCGATGGGTCCGATGAACTGGCTAGCGGCGATCCTGGCCGCGGTGTTCGCATTCGGCGTCGGCGGGCTATGGTACGGACCATTGTTCGGCCGCGCCAAGCTGGAGGAGGTCGGCCCCGGCGGGCTGGCTGCGCGGCGCGCTCCGGCGCGCACCCTGAGCATCACCGCGGCGCTGCTGGTGGTCTCGGCAACGATGATGGCGCATATGTTCGCGCGCTTCGGCGAGGGAACTCTCGCGGCCAAACCGTGGCTCTATTTCATGATGAGCGGCGGCCTGGCGCTGGCCTTCGTGGTCCCTGCCCTGTTGATCAGCTACACCCACCAGCGGTTGTCGACGCGGCTGGCGCTGATCGACGCGGGATACTGGGTGGTCAGCTATCTGGCGATGGGGGTGGCATTCTGGCTGGTGGGGTGATCCCTACCAAGTCCGCATCGCGCTGGGTGCCCTTCCACGCCACCGCCAAAGTTGCCAGCATCAGCGCCGCGATGATCCCGAACGCGACGAATTCCCAATGGTTGTAGATCCACACCGCGATCGCCGGGGCGACGATATAGGCCGCGCCGTTGACAGCAGCGACCACCCCTGCCGACTGGCCCTGTTCGGCCCGGCTCACCGCCAGGCTCGCGCCCGCAGTGAACCCGGGGCGGAACAGCCCGAAGCCAAGCGAGGCAAGCGCGAAACCGATTGCCAGGGTGTGGAGATCGGCACCCACCGCCACCACCGTCAGGCCGCCAAGCGACAGCACCATTCCCCACATCGCCGCGGCTCGTGGACCAAGGTGAAGCACCGGGATCAGGCCCCACTGGGCCAGCAGCGTGGCCCCGGCGCCGGTCATCAGCACCAGCCCGATCGGCCCCGCGCCCGCCTCAGGCGTGGCCCGCAAGCCCAGCCGGTCGAGCAGCAGGAAACCCATCATCCCCAGCAGCATCGCCTGGGCATGGCCACCGAGCAGGCCGAGACCGAGCCAGGCGCGCAGGCGCGGGTCGCGCCAGCGAAGGCGCCTCGGTTCCTCGTCGAGCGGGCGCGCCTCGGCCAGTTCGTCGGTGTCGCCATCGGGATCGTCGACCACTCTGCGCGGGTTGGACGAGGCGCCGAACGGTGCGGCCATCACCTCCCCCCGGCCGGCGAAGCTGGGAGTGTCATCTGGCAGGCGCAGACGCAGCGCGATCAACACGACCACCGCGAAGATGGCGAACGAGAAGAACGGACTGACCAAGCCGACGAACGGCAGTATCAGGAATGGCGCCAGCGCCGGGCCGAGCACGGTCCCCAGCCCGAAGCTCGAGGAGATCAGGCTAAGTGCCTGCGTCCGCTCGGCCCGCCCGGTGCGACTGGCGACATAGGCCTGGACTGCAGGCGGAGCGGCCGAGCCAAAGCCGCCGTAAAGCGAGCGTGCCGCGGCGAACAGCAGCAGCGTCGCAGTGGTCCCGAACAGCCCATGCAACCCCCCATCAGGATCAGACCGCACAGCGCGAAGCTGAGCGTGAACCCGCTCAGGCCGATCGCCATCATCGCCTTGCGCCCGCGCCGGTCGCTGCGCCGCGCCCAGAACGGCGCCATCGTCATCCACAACACCGCCGACCACGAATAGGCGAGGCTGATCCAGAAATCGGGAACTCGTAGCCGGGTGCCGATGGACGGCATTACGCTTTGCATCGCGGTGTTGCCGGCGGCGGTCACCAGCATGACCAGAAACAGAAGGGTCAGGCGGTCTTTGGGCAGGCGGACGGTCGCTTCGTCGTCGCCGGCCATCGGCGTCCCGCTGCGGTGCATGTCCATGCCCGGGCGGTTAGTCCGACCCCGCGCGGCTTGCAATGGCCGGGCAAATTTGCCACGGGCGGCGCTTCGCCAAAAATCGGGGTTCGCAACCTTCCATGACCACAACCCAAACCGCCCCATCGCCGCTGGCGACGCGGATCAAGCGCCGGATGGAGCAAGCGATGGGCCCATGGGGCGTGTTCTTTAAGGGATTCATCAAGCATCCGGTGATGGTCGGATCGATCATCCCGTCGAGCCGCTTCACGATCGTCAAGATGCTCGCCCCTGTCAAATGGGACGAGTGCGACCTGTTCGTCGAATATGGTCCCGGCGTCGGCACCTTCTGCCGCCCGGTCCTCGAGCGGCTGCGCGGCGACGCCAGCCTGATCGTCATCGACACCAACCCCGACTTCATCGACTATCTGCGCAAGACCATCCGCGACAGCCGCTTCACCGCGGTCCTCGGCTCGGCGGCGGATGTCGAAAGCATTGTCGCGGCGCATGGCCACGACCACGCCGACTATGTGCTATCGGGTTTGCCGTTCTCGACCCTGCCCGATGGCATCGGCCCCGCAATCGCGGCGGCGACCCACCGCGTGATCCGCCCCGGCGGCGCGTTCCTGGTCTACCAGTTCAGCGCCAAGGCGCGCGATTTCATGGCCCGCCACTTCACCCGGATCGACCGCGGGTTCGAGGCGATCAACGTGCTGCCGGTGCAGTTGTTCTGGGGCTGGAAGGACTGAGGAAAACCCTCTCCCAGGAAGGGCCGAGAGTTCAGGTCACTCGAACGTCGCCTTCAGATCCGCCGCGGCGGGTCCGCCGAGCTGGCGATGGATAGCAGCGATCACGCCGGCAAAATAGACCACGCCCACCGCGCCGAGCGCACTGGAAAACACCGCGGCGATGATCCGTTGCGGCTCACCCGAGCTGGCCAGCGCCAGGATTAGCCCGACAATCACCATTACGATCCCGACGATCACCGCGAACAGGATCAGGATCAGCAGCAGGAAGCTGAAGATCCGCCAAAAGTTGCCTTGGGTCAGTCGCCACGAGCGGATCATCGCGGTCAGCGGATTGCGCACGCCTTCGACCGCGATCACCGGCGCGACGAGGATCAGGCGGAACACCAGAAACAGCATCGCCGCGGTGAGCACCAGCACGACGACCGCCGCCAGTACCGGCGAGATCACCGCCGCGACTCCGATCAGCAGCCCGCCGATCAGGCTGAGCCCGACCACGATGAGCACCTGGACGGCCAGATAGCTGAGCATTCCGGGCAGCCCACCGCGGATCGCTTCGCCCACCGTCGGTCGCGAGCGGTCGCGCATCAGCGTTAGAATGGCCATCAGACCCACGATCTGGCAGGCCGCGCTGACCAGGATGATCCACCACGAGTGCGCATAGAATGCGCTCATCGCCGCCATCATCTGGTCGCCTTTCATCCCGGGGATGACTTCGGGCTCGCCCGCAATCACTGCGACCGCCAGGCTGGGGAGCATGAAGAACACGCCCCCTAGCGCGAGGAGCACCTCGCGGTTGGCGGAGACGATCGCGCTCGCTTCCTTCCACGCCGCGTTGGTATCGAGTTTGACCACGTTCGTGCGCTCCCGTTTGCGGGGCCTTGATAAGCGGCGAGTTTGCCCTCACGCAAGCCGCGATCATGGCGCAGATAGATACCATCGAATGGCGCGGCGAGACTAGGCCCGTGCCCTATCGCGCGGCGCTCGCCGAAATGACCGCGCGCAACGCCGCGATCCACGCGGGATCAGCGCGCGAGCTGATGTGGCTGCTCGAACACCCGCCGGTCTACACCGCCGGGACTAGCGCCGCGGTGTCCGAACTGCTCGACCCCCGGTTCGAGGTGGTCGAGGCGGGGCGCGGTGGACGCTATACCTATCACGGTCCCGGCCAGCGGGTCGCCTATGTCTTGCTCGACCTGAACAAGCGCGCGCGCGACGTTCGCGGCTTCGTCCACGCGCTTGAAGGCTGGGTGATCGCCACGCTGGAAGATTTCGACGTCACCGCCTGGCGGGCCGAGGGCCGGGTCGGCATCTGGACCCGCGACATAACCGGCGGCGAGGCCAAGATCGGCGCGATCGGAGTGCGCGTGCGGCGGTGGGTGACGATGCATGGAGTGGCGGTCAACCTCGATCCCGATCTCGCCCATTTCGGGGGGATCGTGCCGTGCGGGATCGCCGAATACGGGGTCACCAGCATGGCCCGGCTGGGCAAGCCGGTTGCCAGCGCGGCATGGGATGAGGCAATGCGCGCACGGGCGCCCGAATTTCTCGCGGCGCTCGACCGGCCCTGCCCCGTGGAGGACTTGCCATGATCCATTCCCGGCGAACGCTGATGGCGGCGGCGCTGGCCTGCCTGATGGCGGGCGGGTGCGACAAGAAGGCGCCCGAGGGCAACAAAGCCACCGGCGAAGTGCTCGAAGGCACGATCAGTGACGCAATGATCGCCCCCGACAGGATCCGCGCCGAACCCCCGCTCGCTCCGCACACGGCGAAATCGCCGGGAGCGAAGGGCGACAAGGAGAAAGCCAAGCCGGACGATACGGTCAAGGACGCGCCCGAGCCCGATGCCGTGCCCACACCCGAGACATCCCCGATTCCCAAGCCTGCGGCCAGCGAACCCGCTGGATAATACGCCCAGCGCCCCGTGCCGCTACTCCGATCCGTTCATGTCCCGCGGGATTGGAATAGAGGTGTGTTGGGAGTCTAGTCCGCCGCAGCCGCCAGTGCCTGCTCCATCGGCGGGTAGTCGATGTAACCCTTTGGTCCGGGGCTATACCAGCTTCTGGGCGCATCGATGTTCTCGGCCCATTCCGCCCGCGCCGCGATCCGCTCCGCGAGATCGGGGTTGGAGATATAAGGGCGGCCGAAGGCGATGGCGTCGCACAGACCCTGGGCCACCGCCTGCTCAGCGCTCGCCGCGTCGTATTCCTGGTTCAGCACCAGGGGTCCCTTGAACAAGCTGCGGATCAACGGGCCCTGCTTGGGCACGTCGGTCTGCCCGAAAGTGCCGTCGGGACCCTGCTCGCGCAGCTCGACGAAGGCCACGCCGAGTTCGTCGAGCACCCGCGCCGCCTCGCCGAAGATCGCCGGCGGATCGCTGTCGTCGGCGCCCTGCGATTCGCCGTTGGGCGAGAGGCGGATCGCAACGCGATCCGCGCCCCAGATCGAAATCAGCCGCTCGAGCACTTCGCGCATCAGCCGCGTCCGATTTTGCGGTGAGCCGCCGTAGTCGTCGTCGCGCAAGTTGGTGCCATTGCGCAGGAACTGGTCGATCAGATAGCCATTCGCGCCGTGCAACTGCACCCCGTCGAACCCGGCGGCCTTGGCATTCTCCCCCGCGTGGCCGTAGTCGTCGATCACCCGCTGGATTTCGTCGATCGGCAACGCGCGCGCGGGTTCGTAGTCCTTGCGTCCGGTCGGGGTCCAGGCGTGACCGGGCGCGGTCGTCGCCGAAGCCGAGACCGGCGCCGCGCCGCCGAGGAAATCGGGATGGACCAGGCGTCCCATGTGCCACAACTGGAGCATGATCCGCCCGCCCGCGTCGTGGACCGCATCGGTCACCGGCTTCCACGCCTCGGTCTGCGCGGCGTTCCAGATCCCCGGCGCGGCGGGCCAGCCCAGGCCCTCGACGCTGATCCCGGTCGCTTCGGTCAGGATGAGCCCGGCGCCCGCGCGCTGGCGGTAGTATTCGACCATCATCGCATTGGGGATCGAGCCGGGGTCGGACCGGCCACGGGTCAACGGGGCCATGAGGATGCGGTTTGGCGCGTGAATCGCGCCGAGATCGATGGGCTGGAGCAGAGCGTCGGTCATCGGTGGCCTCTCGAAGGGGTAAGTTGCGTTTCGCCACGGATGGCCCGGCGCGGCGCCCCGTGCAACCCGAACGATGCTTGTCCGGCGAATAGTTTTCGCTTGGCCGCGCGGCGGCTCCGGCTAGGGCAAGTTGCGATGACGTCGCCGCCCCCGCCCCGCGCCACCCCGCTGCATTTCGCCGCGCTGCTGGGCGGCAACGCCGCGCTCGCGCTGGGGCCGTGGTTCGTGCGCGTGGCCGACACCGGGCCGGTCTCGGCGGCGTTCTGGCGGCTGACGTTGGCGTTGCCCGCGATTGGCCTGCTCGCGCTCGCCAATCGCCAGCGGCTGACCGGCCTGCCGTGGCGCGCGATCGCCTTCGTCATGGGCGGCGGGCTGTTCTTCGCCGCCGACCTGGCGAGTTGGCACATCGGGATCGAACGGACCCGGCTGGGCAACGCCACGCTGTTCGGCAACGCCGGTTCGGTGCTGCTGATGGGGTTCGGACTGATCGGGATGCGGCGACGTCCGCGCGCGGGCGAATGGGCGGGGACGGCCGCCGCGCTGGCCGGAGCGGCAATCCTGCTCGGGCGCAGCCTCGAAATCGGCGCGCGCACGCTCGCCGGCGACCTGTTCTGTCTGCTCGCGGGGCTGCTCTACACGTTCTACATCCTTGCTCTACAGCGCGCGCGCGACAGCCTGGGCAACTGGACGCTGCTGGCCTATGCCAGCCTCGCCGGGCTGCCGCTGTTGTTGGGTGTCGCCATGCTGAGGCATGAACCGTTCTGGCCCCACGCGTGGTGGGTGGTGATCGGCCTCGCGCTGTCTAGCCAGGTGATAGGCCAGGGCCTGCTGGTCTACGCGCTCAAGCACTTCACCCCGCTGGTCGTCGGCCTCACTCTGCTGACCCAGCCGGTGGTCTCGGTGATCGTCGGCTGGCTCGCGTTCGGCGAGACGCTGCTCCCGCTCGACGTCCTCGGCATGGCGCTGGTCGGTACGGCGCTGGTGCTCGCGCGGATCGGCGATGCCCCCGCCGCACGGGGTACGCGCGCGGCGCTATCGACGCCCGAATGAAGGGATGTTAGCCGTCTCGGTAAGACCGTTACGGGAGATCGCAATGAAACTTCGCCACGCCCTGCCGCTCGCCATCGCGGCGTTGACCTTGATCGCGCCGGCAGCCGCTCCGGCGAAACCGCGTCCAGTCGCGCACAAGGTTGCGGCGAAGGCCGCGAACGCTGCGTTCGCGGTCGTTTCCAAGCGCTACATCGCCGCCCGCACCCGGTTCAACCCGACCGAGGCGACCACGCTGGGCGAGCACCGCTACGACGCGCTGCTGCCCGATATTTCCGCCCGAGGCCGCGCCGCGCAGGAGGCTGAATGGCGCGCGCTGCTAGCAGCGATGAACAGGATCGACCGGGGCGCGCTGAGCCGCGAGAACCAGGTCGACTACGCGATGCTCGACAACCAGTTGCGCTACGATCTGTGGACCGACAACCGCCTTCAGGCGTGGCGCTGGGATCCTCAAATCTACAACAGTATCGCCTCTGGTGCGCTCTACGGCCTGGCCGCGCGCGATTTTGCGCCGTGGCCGCAGCGGCTCAAGAACGCCACCGCGCGGATGGAGGCTCTGCCCGCGTTCCTGGCCGAAGCCCGCCGCCAGCTCGATCCGGCCCGGGTACCCAAGGTTCACGCCGAAACGGTCGCCAGGCGCAATCCCGGCATCGTCGACACGGTCACCGACATGCTGGTCCCGCACCTCGGTGAGTTCGGCGCGACCGACCGCGCGCGCTTCGAGGCGGCGCAGGCCCGGCTCAAGACCGCGGTCGACGAGCATCAGAAGTGGCTCGACACCGTGCTCGTCCCGCAGGCGAAGGGCGAGTTCCGCCTCGGCCCGCAGCTTTACGACGAGAAGATGAAGTTCGCGCTCGAATCCAGCCTGACCCGCGCAGATCTCAAGGCGCGCGCCACCGCCTCGGTCGCCGCCATCCGTGGCCAGATGTACGCGCTCTCGCGCAAGGTCCTGATCGGCCGCACGGGCGCCCCGCCGCTGCCCGACCAGCCCTCCACCACCCAGCAGCAGGCGGCGATCGAGGCGGCGCTGGCGCTGTCCTACGCCCAGCGCCCGCCGCGCGACGGGCTGATGGACAAGGCCAAGGAGACGCTCAAACAGGCGACCGACTTCGTCCGCGCCAAGGGCTTCGTCGAAGTACCCGACACCCCGGTGCAGATCATCGAGATGCCGCGTTCGTCGTGGGGCTATGCGGTCGCCTATGACGACGCCCCCGGCCCGCTCGAGAAGAACCAGCCCAACTTCTACGCGATCGCGCCGATCCCGCCCGAATGGAGCGACGAGCAGGCGACCTCCTTCCTATCCGAATACAACGACTACATGATCCACGACCTGAGCATCCACGAGGCGATGCCCGGCCACTACCTCCAGCTCGCCCATGCCAACAGGTTCCCCGGCACATTGCGCGCCGTGCTCGGCTCGGGGCCGTTCGTCGAAGGCTGGGCGGTCTATGGCGAGGGGCTGATGATGGAGCACGGCTATCTCGACAACGACCCGCTGTATCAGCTGACCGTGCTCAAGATGCGGCTGCGCAGCGTGACCAACACCCTGCTCGACATCGGCATCCAAACCGAGGGCATGACCCGCGACCAGGCGATGGACCTGATGATGAACACCGCGTTCCAGCAGGAGCGCGAGGCGGCCGGCAAATGGGTGCGCGCCAGTTTGAGTTCGGTGCAACTGCTCAGCTATTTTACCGGCTACGAGGAACACCGCGAACTGCGCGCGGAAGCCGAGCGGCGCTGGGGCAAGGACTTCGACTTGCGCAAGTACAACGACATGGTTCTGGCCCACGGCTCGCCGCCAGTGAAATATGTTAGGGCGCTGCTGTTCGATATGCCGGTTATATAACCGGACGAAATATTTGCATAATTTGCGATCGGATGCTTGCCAACGCCGGTCTGCTCGTTACCAATCCCAGTTTCCAATGAAACGACTCCGTCGGTCGGCGGGTCGCCAGGGAGGACCACCGATGGCCAAACGGGAATTCAACGTCGATCAGAACATGCAGCTGCTTGCCGGCGACTCGGGTCCGCAGTCGCTCCGCTATATTTCACCGACGCAAACCGGAGTGGCCTTCAACGGGAAGCCTTACGCGACGCTCGACCAGGCCGCGCACAACCTGAATCGGACGGGCGATTTTTGGGCGGTGAATTCCAAAGGGGAAATCACCTACACCTTCCTCGATAAGGATCCGACCGGGCTCTACAATTCCCCCAAGTATGCCAACATCGTGGGCGACTATGTGGCCGGGTTCACGGCCTTCTCGACCGAGCAACGCGCCGCTGCGCGGGATTCGCTCCAGCTTTGGGACGACCTGATCGCCCCGCATTTCACCGAGAAGAACGGCAAGGGCGCGGCCGACATCAGCTTTATGAACACCAACACCGGTCCTGCACAGGCTGCGGCGTTCACCCCGTTCTATCAGGGCACCCACGGTAAGGAGCAGAAGATCCAAGGTGACGTTTTCATCAACCAGGATCAGGGCGACAACTTCGACCTTAGCTATGGCGGCTATGGCCAGACCACGTTGACTCATGAGATCGGCCACGCGATCGGGCTTTCTCACGTCGGTGATTACAACTTCAGCGACGACACCAACGGCGACGGAATCCCCGACCCGATCACCTACGGGGGCGACGCGTTCATCTTCCAGGATTCGTACCAGTATTCGATCATGTCCTACTTCCACGCCGGCAACACCGGCGCGAAGGGATGGGCGAACTGGAACACCGGATACGCGCAAACGCCGCAAACCCCGATGGTCCACGACGTCGCCGCGGTTCAGTTGATCTACGGCGCCGATCTGAGCACCCGCACCGGCGACACCACGTACGGCTTCCATTCGAGCGCGGGCCGCGAGGTGTTCGATTTCACCAAGAACATCGATCCGTTCCTGACGATCTACGATGCGGGCGGGCACGATACCCTGGACCTGAGCGGCTGGTCGCACCCGTCGATCCTCGATTTGCGCGATGGCGCATTCAGCTCGGGCTTCGGCTCGGAAGCCAACGCTGCGCAACTCAATCCGCTCTACGGCGTCAATTTCTCGCAGGCGACGTGGACCGCGATCTTCGAAGGCCGAACCGGCAACCCCGGCTACCTCTCCGAGAACATCGGCATCGCCTATGGGACGATTATCGAAGACGGCAAGACCGGATCGGGTAACGACATCCTGCGCGGCAATGCGGTCGACAACAAACTCGATGGCGGGGCGGGCAACGATAACCTCAACGGCGCCGAGGGTTCCGATACACTGACCGGGGGCGCGGGGAACGACACGTTCGTGTTCGCCAAGTATGGTCCCAACGACACCTCGATCGATACCGTAACCGACTTCACTTCGGGTCAGGACAAGTTCGATTTCAGAGGCTTCACTGGGGTAAAGGCTGCGAATGTTCAGATCGATAACGCCCATGATATGGTGCACGTCGATACCGATCTGAACGGCAGCTTCGAGACCACGATCGTCTTCCATGGCACCGACATGGTCGTTGCGGACATTATTTTCGGCTGATTCGATCAGACCAAATCGGGCGCGTCCGGGGCACCTTGGGCGCGCCTTTTTTTGCGTCAGATCGCCGCCCTGAACGGCATCGCCCCCAGATCGCCCATACCCACCGTCCCGCTGGCCATCTCCAGCATCCGGTCGAGGCTCTTCTTCGCCGCCAGGCGCAGCGGTTCGGCGATTTCGATTCGTGGCTGCAGGTCACGCAGCGCGACGTAAAGCTTCTCCAGTGTGTTCAGCGCCATGTACGGGCAGATGTTGCAGTTGCAGTTACCGTCCGCGCCCGGCGCGCCGATGAAGGTCTTCTCCGGGATCGCCAGTTCCATCTGGTGGATGATGTGGGGTTCCGTAGCCACGATCAGGGTGTCGCCCTCGAAGGTCTTGGCGAACTGGAGGATGCCGCTGGTCGATCCGACGTAGGTGCAGTGATCGATGATGTGCGGCGGGCATTCGGGATGCCCGGCCACCGGCGCGCCGGGGTGCTTCGCCATCAGCTTGAGCAGCTCGGTTTCCGAGAACGCCTCATGGACGATGCACACGCCGGGCCATAGCAGCATCTCGCGGCCGAACTTGCGGTTGAGATAGCCGCCCAGATGGCGGTCGGGGCCGAAGATGATCGGCTGGCTTTCGGGAATCTGCGACAGGATCGTCTCGGCGCTCGACGAGGTGACGATCACGTCGCTCAGCGCCTTCACCTCGGTCGAGCAGTTGATGTAGGTCAGCGCGATGTGATCGGGATGCGCCTCGCGGAAGGCCTTGAACTTGTCGGGCGGGCACGAATCCTCGAGGCTGCACCCGGCGTCGAGATCGGGCAGCACGACAATCTTCTGGGGCGAAAGGATCTTGGCGGTATCGGCCATGAACTTGACCCCGCAGAACGCGATCACCTCGGCATCGGTCGCCGCCGCCTTGCGGCTGAGTTCGAGGCTGTCGCCGACGAAATCGGCGAGGTCCTGGATTTCGGGGCGCTGGTAGTAATGCGCGAGGATCACCGCGTTGCGCTCGTTGCGCAGCCGGTCGATCTCGGTGCGAATGTCGAGGCCGGTGAGGTTTTCGCGAGGTTGGGCGGTCATCATAGTCCCCGAAGGAGCGGCGGCTCCTTCGGGGTAGATAGGGCGGGGGTCAGGCTCCGGCAATGCCCGCTGCGAGCACGATCATCGGGGGGAATTGCGACAGGGTTTCGACTAGGAGGTGGTCGATAACGATCACCAGCATAGCTGCCAGGGTGGCCGGATGGACGCGGGCGAGCGTGCGCCGGTCATGGCCAACCAGGAATGCGAGCGCACCGAGTTGGATCGCCAGCGCAACCCATTCGCCCCACCCGCCCATCAGCGGCATCGGCAGCGTGCGACCGAGCGCGGGTTCGAGCAGCAGCGCGGTCGAGCCGATCATCAGGCGGCGGTGCCAGTCGCTGCGACGGCGCAATGCGACCGCCCACAACACCATTGCCGCTACCAGCACGACGCCGACGTTCACCAGCGCGAGGAAATAGGCGGGGGTGAAGAACGGCGGCACGATCCCGTCGCGCAAGGCGGCAGTCCCGGCCAGGCTGCCAACCACCGGCAGGGTAGCAAGCACCACCAGCGAGATCCATCCCAGCCGGCGATGAAGCGCGCGGTTGCCGCTGGCCGCAAGCCACGGTTGGGCGACAGTCAACCCGAGCCATGCGACCATGACAGCGGCGTGGGCGTGAATTTCCCACCCAAACTTACTAAGCGGCGCCATCCCGCGCAGGTCGAACTGGGCGAACGCGATAAAAATGAAGATCGCCAGTCCGGTCGCGTAGCGGGCGAAGAATGCGCTCTCGGCATCGAGAGCGCGGAAGCGGCGCGGCGCGAAGCCGCCCGCCAGATCATCAGCATTGGTTGCCATCGTAACTTTCCATCCAAACGATGGGGCGCCCCTAAGCCGACTGAGGCTATGCCGCGATGAGGAAAGTCACAAATAAAATCGGGTCGGCCGATTCGCTCCGCGAACCGCAAATCACGCCCGACTGATTACTTTGGCGCCGCCTCCCCATCGAACCGCACGCGCACCTGCACGTCGCCAAAACCCGCGACTTGCAACGGAATCGCAAGGTTCTGGCGGATCGCATCCTTGGCCGCGCCGCGTGCGATGCCCATCAGCACCGGGTTGGCGGCCGCGTTGGTCGCCTGTTGTTCGGCCAGCAGCGTGGTGTTGCGGTTGAGTTTGTCCTGCGCCTCTCGGGTGATGAATACGCCTTCGCGCAAGTATTGCGCGCGGGCCTCGTCGAGGTTGGGGCGACTCAGCGTGAGCGCGGGCAACTGGACGTCGAGCGTCTTGGCCGCCTCGTTCCACGCCAGCCGGTCGCGGTTCATCGCGGAAAGGTCGAGCGTGTAATCGACCCGCGCCGGGATCACCGCGACCTGCTTGGATTTGACCAGCCCGAAGTAACGAACGTCGTCGCTCGCCACCACCGGTACGAGCTGCGCGCTGAACACGGTCAGGCGGTTCTGCTTCTCAAACGCGACGAGGCTGGTGGCGAGCGGATCGCCGAGCTTTTCAGGCTTGAATACGTGCCAGGCGAGCACCGCCAGCGCAGTGAGGAACAGCAACCATGGCAGCGCCGAAACGCGCGCGACGTTTTGTTCGCGGCGCGCATCGGGGACCAGCGTCGCAGTGGCTAGTTTGGGATCGTCCATATCTCTCCCGAACGGACGACGCGACCTTGTCGTTCCAGATCGACAAGGTGCGCAAGTACCGAACGCCCTGCGGCACCTCCCAACCGCGGATCGAGGCCCTTGTACATCTTGGGCACCATCGCGGCGATCCGTTGCGGCCCCTCGCCCAGCAAACGCACAATCTGGCTCTCGCGCTGGCGGCGATGGCCGAGCATGCCGCGCACGAGCTGGCGTGGGTTGTCCACCGCCGGGCCGTGCGCAGGGTAGAGTACCCGGTCGGCGCGGTCGTGGAGCTTTTGCAGCGACTGCATGTAGGCTGCCATGTCGCCATCGGGGGGCGAAACTACGGTGGTCGACCAGCCCATCACATGGTCCCCAGTGAACAGCGCTTCGCTTTCAAGCAGCGCGTAGCACAGATGGTTCGAAGTGTGCCCTGGGGTGGCGACCGCCTCGAGCGTCCAGCCGTCGCCGCTGACTCGCTCGCCATCGGCCAGGATCCGGTCGGGGCGATAGGTGGGATCGAAAGCAGCATCGGCCCGCGGCCCGTCGTCGGTCAGCACCAACGGCGCGCAGCCAACGATTGGCGCCCCGGTAACGGCCTTGAGCGGCGTGGCGGCGGGGGAGTGATCGCGGTGAGTGTGCGTGCACAGGATCGCGACCAGTCTGGCTTCGCCGATCGCTTCCAGGATCGCGCCAACGTGGCCCTCGCCGTTGGTGTCGGCATGCCCCACCTCGCCGGTCCCTGCCGGCCCTGGGTCGATCACTGCGACTTCGCTGCCCGCGCCGACGATGTAAGTCTCGGTGCCGGTGAAGGTGTACGGGGACGGGTTGGGCGCGAGCACGCGGCGGACCAATGGTTCGACCTGCTCGGCCAGGCCCGTCGGCCAGGGTTTGGGGGGATGTCCGCCATTATGACAACCTCACCCGATCTTGAGGAGAGTGATGATGCAGATCATGCATTCACGTCGGCATAATGACTTGGCGGCTGAATGACGTCCATCCGCTCGGCCAGCAGCGGGCGGAAACTGGGGCGGCTCTTGAACACCGAATACCACCCGCGCGCCTGCTCGTGGTTCGACCAGTCGATTCCGCCGAGATAGTCGGCAACCGATATCTGCGCCGCCGCCGCAAGGTCGGCCAGGCTCATCGTCGCCCCCGCCAGCCACGGGCGGTGATCGATCAGGTAGTCGATGTAGTCGAGATGCTCGTGCGCTAGCTTCATCGCCTCGCGCAGCGACCGCGAATCGGGCGACTGGCGATAGACGATGCGCTTCTTCATCCGCTCGTTGAGCAGCTTCTCGGTGACGTCGGCGTAGAAGTTCTCGTCGAACAGCGCGACCAGGCGGCGAATTTCGGCGCGGTTGGCGGCGGTGCCGTTGATCATCGGCGCCTTGTCGATGGTCTCCTCGAAGTATTCGCAAATCGCACGGCTGTCGATGAGGACGATCCCTCGCTCGGTCTCGCGCAACACCGGGGTGCGGATCGCGGGGTTGAGGTTGCGAAACTCGTCGCGCGCTTCCCACGGATTTTCGCGCCACAGTTCATAAGCTACGCCCTTTTCCGACAGGAGCAGGCGAACCTTGCGGCTGAATGGGCACAGCGGGAAATGGTGGAGTTGCCACATGCCAGGTGGCTATGGACGAGAGGCGGGCCGAGGCACAAGTGACTTGCCCAATCAAATTGCCGTTCGTGGAATGCCCGGAACTTGTGGTCAGGCCAGCACCGTCGCGCCCGAAAGACCCAATGCCGTCGCCAAGCGTGCGGCGCGGCGCTCGACCGTCGCGTCGAGCAGCGCGGCGTGGCCAGGAGGAAGGGTGACGACCAGACGGCCCTCCTCGCGCGCCATTCGAGTGGCTCCGAGCAGTGCGGGCGCGCCGCCTGCGATCCGTTGCGCCAACCGCATCGCCAGTCCCCAGGCCTTGGCGCGGCTCAGACGTTCCTGATCGGCGAGCTCGGCAAGGATCGGCGGGGGCGCATCGCCGCTGCCGCCCATCCCGACGAACAGCGCCATGGCCATCGTTGCGCGCTCGGCAGCGGTGATCCCGGTCCAGTTGCCGTGGAGCGCCATCTCTTCTCCGCCCAGCGCGCGGAATTCTGGATTGGACGACCACCCGGTGCCGCGCAGCAGGCACACCGCGTTGCGCAAGCGCGTGAGGTCGTGCGCCTCCTCGCCGAACAACTGGTCGAGCCAGGCGCATAGTGCGTCAGAGTAACCGGGCACCTGCTGCTGCGCGGCGGCCATGAACCGCGCGCCTTCAATCAGGGGATCGCGCGCGCGCTCCTCTGCATCGAGCCGGGCGAACAGCAGCCCCTCGCGCAGTCCGAACGCCGAGACCACGCAACGGTCCGGTTTCAGCGCCTCGCTCAGTTCGGCGAGCAGCGCTCCGGCATCGCCGATCTGAGGCAGGCGCGAGGACTTGACGCCGGGCACCGCGTTAAGAGCGGCAGCGCTGGTAGCGGCGAGCGAGCGCCGCATCGGCTTCACCTCGCTCGCCGAAAAGCCGTAGTTGGCGATCACCGGCAGCGGAAACCCGGCGAGGTGCATGTGCAGCCGCGCCAGCGTGCGCCATGATCCGCCGACCAGATAGAGCGGCTTGCCGATAGCCTGCTCGCGCCATGCCAGGCCGCGCACCGCCTCGGCAACCGCGCGCTTGAGCTTTGCCGGACCTTTCGCGCGCAGCGAGGCGACCCGCATCGCGCCGAGCGGAAACGACGCGCTCTCGCCAACTTCGCCATCGGCGACGCGGACAAGTTCGAGCGATCCGCCGCCCAGATCGGCGACCGTCCCGTTGGCACTCGGAAGCCCGGCGATCACTCCGAAACCCGCCGCCCTTGCCTCGCCAGCGCCGTCGAGTATCCGCGCGGGCAGGCCCAGATCGCGCACCGCGGCCAGGAACTCCTCGCCGTTTTCCGCCTCGCGCACCGCGGCGGTCGCGACCACGTCGAGGGAATCGAGGTCCATCGCCCGGATCAGTTCGGCGAACCGCGCGAGCCCCGCCAGCGCCACCCGGACCGCACCCTGATCGAGCCGGCCGGACGCAACCACCCCGCGTCCCAGCCCGGCCATCAGCTTTTCATTGTAAAGCACCACGGGCGCGCGCGGAGCGCCGCCGAACACCACCAGACGGATGGAGTTGGAACCGATGTCGACGATGGCCTGCTGGCGGGGAGCGCTCACCCGCGGCGGTGTAGTGTCAACTTCGGCACCGCGCCACCCTCGCCCAACGACTCTCCACGACCGGAAAGCGACGGATTGGTCATGAAGTAGGTGTGGAGATTGAACGGGCGCTTGCCGGGCACGACCTTGCGGTAGGTGCCGTCGGGCAGCATTTCCCAGCTCTGCTCGTCATCGAGCAGGTTCGCCAGCATCACCTGTTCGAGCACCTGGTCGTGGACCGTCGGATTGCGCAGCGGCAGCGCGTATTCGACCCGGCGGTCGAGATTGCGGCTCATCCAGTCGGCCGACGAGATATAGACCTCGGTCCTCGCGCCGGGCATCGCCGCGCAATTGGCGAAGGCCCAGACGCGGCTGTGCTCGAGGAAGCGGCCGATGATCGACTTGACCTCGATCGTGTCGGACAACCCCGGCACGCCGGGACGCAGGCAGCAGACCCCACGCACGATCAGCCGTATCGGCACGCCAGCCGCGCTCGCTTCGTAGAGCTTGTCGATCACCCCCCGGTTGGAAAGCGCGTTCATCTTCGCCCAAATGCCCGATGGCTTGCCCGCGCTTGCGTTCGCGATTTCGCGATCGATCAGCGCGTAGAGCTTCTCGCGCAGGTTGAGCGGGCCGATCGCCAATTGTTCGAGGCGCTGCGGTTCGATGTAGCCGGTGATGTAGTTGAACACCTCGGCGGCCTCGGCCGCAAGCTGGGGGTCGGCCGTGAAGAAGCTGAGGTCGGTGTAGATCCGCGCGGTCACCGGATGATAGTTGCCGGTCCCGAAGTGGCAGTAGCTGCGAATGGCCTTGCCCTCGCGGCGCACCACCAGGCTGATCTTGGCGTGGGTCTTGAGCTCGATGAAGCCATAGACCACCTGCACGCCGGAGCGCTCGAGCTGGGCTGCCCAGTGGAGGTTCTGCTCCTCCTCGAACCTGGCCTTCAGCTCGACCACCGCGGTTACCGACTTGCCCGCCTCCGCCGCGTCGCACAGCGCGCGGATCACGGCGCCCTGCTTGCCCGCGCGGTAGAGCGTCTGCTTGATCGCCAGCACATCGGGATCGCCCGCCGCCTGGCGCAGGAAGGCGAGCACCACGTCGAACGATTCGTAGGGGTGGTGGACGACGATGTCCTTCTCGCGGATCGCCGCGAAGCAATCGCCGTCGTGCTCGCGCACCCGTTCGGGAAAGCGCGGGGTGTAGGGCTCGAACTTGAGCTCGGGCAGGTCGATGTCGACGATCTGGGCAAGGTCGGCGATCCCCAGCAGGCCGTCGGTCTCGCTGATCATGGCATCGTCACCGCCCAGCTCGCGCGCGATCAGGCTGGCGAGTTCGGGAGGAATCGCGCTCTCGGCCTCGAGCCGGATCACACGGCCGCGGCGGCGGCGCTTGATCGCGCTGCGGAAATAGCGGACGAGGTCCTCGGCCTCCTCCTCGATCTCGATGTCGCTGTCGCGGACCACCCTGAAGGCGGCCGAACCGACCACCTCGAACCCCGGAAACAGCGCCTCGCTGAAATAGCGCAGCACCGTCTCCAGCGCGACGAAGCGCGGGCGGGCTTCGTCGAACTGATAGAACCTGGGCAGCGCCGCCGGCAGCATGATCAGCTCGCGCACCGCCTCGCCATCGGCCTTGCGCTTCAGCTCGAACAGAATCGACATCCCCAGGTTGGGAATGAACGGAAACGGGTGCGCGGGATCGAGCGCCTGAGGGGTGATGATCGGCAACAACTGCTCGGCGAAGAACCGTTCGAGCTCGCTGCCCTCGTCGCGGGTGATCTCGTAGAGTTCAAGCACCCGGATCGCATGCTCCCCCAGCGCGGCGTGCAGTTCGCGCCACAGGGCCTGCTGGTCGGCCATCAGCGCGTCGGCTTTGGCGGTGATCAGCGGAAGCTGCTGCGACGGGGTCAGCCCGTCGATCGAGCGATCCTCGATCTTGCGCAATTGCTGGCCGCGCAAGCCCGCGACGCGGACCATGAAGAATTCGTCGAGGTTGGTCCCGCTGATCGACAGGAAACGCAACCGTTCGAGCAGCGGATACGAGGTATTGGCAGCCTCGGCGAGAACGCGGCGGTTGAAGTGCAGCCAGCTCAGTTCGCGGTTGAGAAAGCGCGGTTCCTCGCCAGCCAATGCCGGTGCCTCGTCCGCTACGGCGGCGGTCGCGCGTTCAGTCAACATGCCCCCGTTCGATTACTCCTGACGGGGATGGTGCGGCAAGGTTGCAGTTTTGTGACCGGCGCCAGTCCCGATCCAGGGTATCGATCTAGCGATCCGGGCCCTGGTCGGGAGCGGGCGTCGCATAAGGGCCATCGCTCGGCTCCTCGCTTGCGGAGGGCGGAACGCCGTCGTCGCGCTCGGGCGAAGTGCTCTCATCGCTGCGATAGTCGCGATCGTCATCGCCGGTTCCGCGCGCGCCATCGCGCATCGCGTCCTTCATCCGCGCGCCCATTTCACGCGCCATCGCCTTGAGCGCGGGGGTCATTTCCTCGGCTGCGGCGACCATTCCCCCTGCCTGGCCCATCAGCGCGGGCAGCTCGCGGCTCATCTCGCGCGGCATGTCGCGGGCTTCGGGGCCGGCATAGTCGCCCACGGTGGCGCCGCGCATGTTGCGGGCGGTGCGGCGGTCGCCCATCGCATCGGCCATCCGCGCGAGCGGTTCGAGGGGCATGTCGAGCATCGCCTCGCTCATCGCCGCCACGGTGCGGGCCATCGCCTGTTGCATGACCGGGTCGCGCATCATCTCGGCCGCCTTGGCGGCCTTGCTCTCGGGCTTCGCCGCGGTGGGCGACGCAGCCAGCGCGAGCGCCAGCGCGGACGCGGCGAACGGGGCACGGGTGGACATGGTAGGCGACTCCAAAATTTCCGGCGGCCAGCCACCATAGTAGCACCCGCTGAGCGGATCATGAACGGTTTCGGGAACCGCCGCGCCCCTGAGGATTCGTGGAGACGAGCGATTACCGCGACGGGAAGATGAAAATGGCCGCAAGAGCATACTGGCAGGGACAGATTCGGCTCGCGCTGGTGTCGATCCCGGTGGAGATCTATCCTGCGACCAAGTCCGGCGCGGCGATCAGCTTTCGCCAGATCCATGAACCGACCGGCAAGCCGATCAACTACGAAAAAGTCGTCCAGGGCGTCGGCCCGGTCGACCGCGACGAGATCGTCAAGGGCTTCGAGGTCTCCAAGGGCAACTTCGTGCTGCTCGAGGACAAAGAGATCGAAGCGGTCAAGATCGAGAGCCGGAAGACGCTCGACCTCGTCCAGTTCGTGGGCCGCGAGGACATCGACGTTCTCTATTTCGAAAAGCCTTACTATGTCGTCCCTGCGGACGATCTCGCGGAAGAGGCCTACGTCGTCTTGCGCGAGGCGCTGCGGGCTGCGGGCAAGATCGCGCTGGGCCAGCTTTCGGTGCGCGGGCGCGAGCAATTGGTCAGCCTAAAGCCGTGCGGGCGCGGGATCGTGATGGAAACGCTGCGCTATGCCGACGAGGTCCAGAAGGCGCAGGGCTTTTTTCGTGACATCCCCGACGCCAAGCCCGACGCCGACCTGCTCGATCTGGCCACCACCCTGATCGACAAGAAGACCGCGCCGTTCAAGCCCGAGGAGTTCCACGACCGCTACATCGAGGCGCTCCACCGGCTGATCGAGAAGAAGAGCAAAGCCAAGGGCAAGACGATCCTCGAGGACGTGTCCGCACCAGCCCCGCGCGGCGGCAACGTTATCGACTTGATGGCGGCGCTGAAGAAGTCGGTTGGTTCGGGCGGCGATACGGCCAAGCCCGCGGCGAAGAAGGCGCCTGCGAAGAAGGCGGCGGCAAAGGCGCCTGCACGCAAGCGAGCATGAAACCAGCGTTTGCCACCACACCCGCTTTGAGAATTGGGCAGGCTCGGTAATCGTGGCTCGCTCCGATCCCCTCGCTGCCTACAATGCCAAGCGCGATTTCAAACTGACGGCGGAACCCGCGGGCAAGCGAGAGGCCAGCGCCACCGGCAAGGCCGGATCCACGTCCGGCCCAGGCCTTTTCATCGTCCAAAAGCACGACGCGACCCGGCTCCATTGGGATTTCCGCATCGAGGTCGATGGCGTGCTCAAATCGTGGGCGGTGACGCGCGGCCCCAGCCTCGATCCGGAGGACAAGCGGCTCGCGGTGCGGACCGAAGACCACCCGATGGCCTATGCCGAATTCGAGGGCACGATTCCCAAGGGCGAATATGGCGGCGGCACGGTGATGCTGTGGGACCGCGGCACATGGGCGCCGATCGCGGGGAAAAGCGCCAAGGACATCGACAAGGGGCACCTCCACTTCACCCTGGCGGGCGAGCGGATGAACGGCGAGTGGATCATGATCCGCCTGCGGCCGCGCCCGGGCGAGAAGCGCGAGAACTGGCTGCTGCGCAAGATCGCCGACGAGTTCGCGGAAGTGGGTGACGTGCTGGTCGAACGATCGCTGACCAGCGTGCTGACGAAGCGCACGATGGCAGAAATCGCCGCCGATCAGGCGGGCGAGCATTCGCTCAAGGGTCAGAAAGGCAAGGCGTTCACCGCAATCATGGCCGATGCGGCGCAACACAACGCGACGGTCGCCAAGCCCGCGGCCAAGCCGCGCAAGGCCAAGCCACGCAAGGCCACAGCGGCAAAGCTCCCCGCCTTCCGCCCGCCCCAGCTCGCGACCCTCGTCGATGCCGTACCTGCGGGCAATTCGTGGTTCCACGAGATCAAGTTCGACGGCTACCGCGCGCTGGTCGCGGTCAAGGGCGGAGAGGTGCGCGTCCACACCCGCAACGGGCTCGACTGGACCGACAAGTTCGCTCCGCTCGCCAAAGCCATCGCCGCGCTCGACCTGCCGCCCGCGCTGATCGATGGCGAGATCGTGTCGTACGACACGGACGGCAACCCCGACTTCTCCTCGCTCCAGGCCGTCCTCAAGCGCGGCCACGGTGCGCAGACCGACGCCACCCCCCTCGCCTTCCACGCCTTCGACCTGCTCGAGCTCGACGGCGCGGACCTGACCACGCTGACCAACATCGAGCGCAAGGAGCGCCTTGAAGCCCTGCTCGCCGCCGCCGCGCCGCCGATCCACGTCGCCGACCACGTGATCGGCGCGGGGGAGAAACTGCTGCGGACGATGTGCGACGCCGGACAGGAAGGGATCATCTCCAAGCGGATCGACGGCAAATATGCGGGCAAGCGCAGCCGCGACTGGCTCAAGGTCAAATGCACCCGGCGCCAGGAATTCGTGATTGTCGGCTGGAAGAAATCGAGCGCCAAGGGCCGCCCGTTCTCGTCACTGGTGCTCGCGCAACATGAAGGCAAGACGCTGGTCTACAAGGGCAATGTCGGCACCGGCTTCACCGGCGATACGCTGGGCGATCTGGCCGCACGGATGGACAAGCTGGAAGCCGCCGACGCCCCTCTGAACGTCCCGCGCGCCGCGCGGCGCGGGGTCACCTGGCTCAAGCCGGAGCTCGTCGCCGAGATCGCCTTTGCCGAATTTACAGCCGACGGCTCGGTCCGCCACGGCAGCTTCCTGGGGTTGCGCGGCGACAAACCCGCCAGGGACGTGTCGCCCGAAACGCCGGTCACCGTGCCGACAGCGGAAACCGTCAAGATCTCAAACCGCGACCGTCCCGTGTTCGACAGCGGCCAGACCAAGGGCGATCTCGCCGACTACTACGCGACGATCGCCCCGCTGATGCTGCCGTTCGCCGCCGGCCGCCCGGTCAGCCTCGTCCGCTGCCCGCAGGGTCGCGGCAAGAAGTGCTTCTTCCAGAAGCATGACGCCGGGACATTCGGCGCGCACGTCCACCATGTGCCGATCGTCGAGAAGGACGGCGGGGCAGAGGATTACCTGTGGCTCGACAGCGCCGAGGGGCTGCTGTCGTGCGTCCAGATGGGGACGATCGAATTCCACGGCTGGGGCAGCCGCGCCAGCGATGTCGAGCACCCCGACCGCCTCATCATCGATCTCGATCCCGACGAGGGCCTCGATTTCGGCGACGTCAAAAGCGCGGCCAAGGACATCCACGACAAGCTCGAGGACCTGGGCCTGGTCAGCTTCGCGATGCTTTCGGGGGGCAAGGGCGTCCACGTGGTGGTTCCGCTCGACGCCGGGCATTCGTGGGAGGTGCACAAGGACTTCGCCAAGCGTTTCGCCGAGGCGCTCAGTCTGGCCGAGCCCGAGCGGTTCGTCGCGACGATGAGCAAGGCCAAACGCAAGGGCAAGATCTTCATCGACTGGCTGCGCAACCAGCGCGGCAGCACCGCCGTGCTGCCCTATTCGGCCCGCGCCCGCGAAGGCGCGCCGGTGGCGGCGCCGATCGCCTGGGGCGAGTTGGCCGGATTCGACAACGCGCACCCGTGGTCGATCGGGGATGTCAACGCATTGCTCCGAAGAGCGAAAGGCAAGGCGTTGGCGGGATGGGGTTTTGCTGCGCAGAAGCTACCCGATTTCTGACAACGCACCACCCCACTCATGGGTCGTTGGTCACCATCAATCGAACGCCTGCGCGAACGCGGCTGCGGCTCCCAGCAACCCCGGCTGGGGATGGACGATCAGCTTGACCGGCAGCCCCGCCATCATCTCTGCAAACCGCCCCTTTGCGGTATAGCGTTCGGCAAAGCCCGAGCGGACCAGGTGGTCGCGGATACGGTAGCCGAGTCCGCCCGCGATCACCGTGGCGGATGCTCCCTGCGCCAGCGCCAGATCGCCCGCGACGCTGCCCAGCGCCAGGCAGAACCGGTCGAGCGCGGCGGCGGCGAGGCTGTCCTCGCCCGTCATCGCCAGCGCCCACAGTTCGCTGTCAGGCATCTCGAGCACCGCCTTGCCCTCGAGCCGGGCGAGCGTGGCGTGGATTTCGGCAAGGCCCGGCCCGGCGACCACGCGCTCGACCGACACCCGGCGATACCGCGCGCGCAGCCGCGCCAGGATGGCGTCCTCGATGGCGTCGAGCGGGGCGAAGTCGATGTGCCCGCCCTCGGTCGCCGAAACGCGGTAGCCCCTCGCATCGCGCCAGACGTGCGCCACGCCCAGCCCGGTGCCGGGACCGACCACGCTGATCGTGCCTTCGACCGGCAGCGGTACATCGGGTCCGGCCAGGTGGACAAAGTGCTCGGACTCGGCCTGCGCCGCCGCATGGCCGACGGCGGCGAAGTCGTTGATCAGAACGTGGCGCTCGACCCGCAGCTTTTCGTTCACCAGCGCCGGGCGGATGATCCACGGGTTGTTGGTGAACTGCACGATCTCGCCCTGAATGGGCCCGGCGACGGCGATCGCGGCGGCTTCGGGCAGCGGGCGGCCCAGCCCCGCGCCGAACGCCTCCCACGCGGTCTGAAAGCTGGCGTGCTCGGCGGTCTTCAGCGTGGTTTCGGGGCCGAGACGGTGGACCTTGCCATCCGCCACTTGCGCCAGCGCAAACCGGGCGTGGGTGCCCCCGATGTCGACCGCGACAAGTTCGGTCATTCGCTCATAAGCCCGCCGCCGCCAGCATCGCGCTGGCACCCTGCTCGGCGGTGTCGCAGTGCAGCCGCATTAGCGCGAACAGCTCGCGGCCGGTGCCGGGTGTGACTGGCGGCTGCACCGCAAGCGCGCGCGCATCCCATTCGGCCGCGTCGACCAGCGCGACCAGTTCGCCCTTCTCGCCGCACACCCGCACCAGATCGCCATCGCGCAACCTGGCCAGCGCCCCGCCCAGATGCGCCTCGGGACTGACGTGGATCGCCGCGGGCACCTTGCCGCTGGCCCCGCTCATCCGTCCGTCGGTGACCAGGGCTACCCTGAAGCCCCGATCTTGCAGCACCCCGAGCGGCGGGGTCAGCTTGTGGAGTTCGGGCATGCCGTTGGCCGCCGGACCCTGAAAGCGCACGATGACAACCACGTCGCGCTCCAACTCCCCCGCCTTGAACGCGGCGATCACCGCGTCCTGATCGGCGAACACCCGGCACGGAGCCTCGATCGTCCAGCGCGCGCGATCGACCGCGCTGAGCTTGATGTTGGCGCGTCCGAGGTTGCCGCTGAGCAGGCGCAGGCCGCCCTCCGGCTGAAACGGAGCGCTTGCCGGACGCAGGATCGTTGCATCCGACGACTCCTCGGGCGCATCGTGCCAGCGCAGTCCTTCGTCGCCGAGACCCGGTTCGCGCGCGCCGTCTCGAAGCGAGTCGCCGTACACGGTCATGATGTCTTCGTGCGCCAGGCCCGCATCGAGCAGTTCGCGAATCACGAACGGCGTGCCTCCGGCGGCGGCGAAGGTGTTCACGTCGCCCGGCCCGTTGGGATAGATGCTGGCGATCAGCGGCACAACGCGGCTGAGTTCGTCCATGTCGTCCCAGTCGATCAGCACGCCTGCCGAGCGGCCGATCGCGGGCAGATGGATGAAATGGTTGGTCGAGCCGCCGGTCGCGAGCAGCCCGACCACCGCATTGACGATCGCCTTCTCGTCGACGCAGCGCCCCAGCGGGCGGTAGTCGTCGCCGTTCCAGCCGATCGCGGCGGCGCGGTGGACCGCGGCGCGGGTGAGTTCCTGGCGCAATTTGGTGACGGGATGAACGAAGCTGGAGCCGGGCATGTGCAGCCCCATCATCTCCATCATCATCTGGTTGGAATTGGCGGTGCCATAGAAGGTGCAGGTGCCGCCGCTGTGATAGCTGAGGCTTTCCGCCTCGAGCAGCTCCTCGCGGGTCGCCTTGCCCTCGGCATAGAGCTGGCGGACGCGCGCCTTTTCCTTGTTGGCGAGGCCGCTGGGCATCGGCCCGCCCGGAACCAGAATTGTCGGCAGGTGGCCGAAGCGCAGCGCGCCGATCAACAACCCCGGCACGATCTTGTCGCAGATTCCCAGCAGCAGAGCCGCCTCGAACATCCCGTGGCTGAGTGCGACAGCAGTGCCGAGCGCGATGGTGTCGCGGCTGAACAGCGACAGTTCCATCGAGGGCTGGCCCTGGGTCACCCCGTCGCACATCGCCGGAACCCCGCCGGCGACTTGTGCGGTTGCGCCAACTTCGCGCGCGAAGATCTTGATCTGCGAAGGATAAGCCCCGTAAGGCGCATGTGCCGACAGCATGTCGTTATAGGCGGTGACGATCCCGATATTGAGCGCGGTCCCGGCCCGCAGCGAGGGCTTGTCGTCACCCGCGGCGGCAAAGCCATGCGCAAGGTTGCCGCACGACAACGTCGGTCGGTTGACCCCCTTGTCGCGAGCACGGTCGATCAGGTCGAGATAGGCGGCGCGGCCCGCGCGGCTGCGCTCGACGATCCGCGCGGTAACTTTGGCGAGCGTGGGGTGCAGTTGCACGCTTTGCGGCATCATTCGCTCCAATAGATCGTGACCGGTGGGCCGGGGCCACGCAGGATATCCGAGACCGGATAAGAATCGGCCCCGCCCAGGGCGTGCTCGATCACCGTGCGCTTGGCGCGTCCGGTTACGACGAGGATGACCGCCTCGGCCGCGGTAAGCGCCTTCCGGTTCAGCGTCAGCCGCGCAAACGGCGCTTCGAGCGGCAAGGGGATCGGGGTGACCGCGATCACTCGGCGGCGCTTGCACGGCTCGGCGCACATCCGCGGGAACAGCGAAGCGATATGACCGTCCTCCCCCATCCCCAGCCACACCAGATCGAACCGCGCGGGCCGATCGCCGTCGGCCAGCGGCAGAATTTCGGCGGCGGTACCCGCGAACGCGCGGCGCAGCGCGCCGAGGTTGCTGGCGGGATGATCGGGCGGAACCTGGCGATCGTCGGTGGGAACGATCCTGACCCCCGACCAGTCGAGGTTTTGCGCGGCCAGGAGTTGCAGCACTTTGCCGGGGGTAGACCCGCCCGCAATGGCGATCCGCTTCTTGCCCGGGCGCGCCACTTCGGCGGCGATCCGCGCGGCGACGGCGGCGAGATCGCCGGGGTCGGCCCAGGTGACGGAGGCGGCGGCGGTCATCGGCGAACCTTTGCGGTCATGAAGGCACGATGACAACTCTCAGTTGCTCGCTAAAGGCAGCAATACGCCGCTCATTCCGAGCGAACAACAATGCCTATCCATCCCAAACGAAGTCGAGAGATCGCGCGCGTGCCGCAACTCGCGCGCAATGTCCCGACTTCGCTCGACACGAGCGGAGACGAGTGGTGGATTGAAGCTACCCTCGGGCTGGTGCATGGGCTCCCAAACCCGTTTCGAAAGCAACCAACGTGCCGCCAGCCGAACCGACCCGCGCCGCCGTGCGCGCCGCCTATCGCCAGGAGGAAGAGGCTTGCCTAGCGGAGCGCCTGCGCGAGGCCACGCCGGCACGCGCGGTGCATCCGCAGGCTGCCGCACTGGCCGCGCAATTGGTCGAGGGCGCGCGGGCGCGCAAGGCTTCGGGGCTCGACGCGTTTCTTCAAGCTTACGGTCTCGGCACCGATGAAGGTATCGCGCTGATGTGCCTCGCCGAAGCGCTGCTGCGCGTGCCCGACACGGCCACCGCCGACGCGCTGATCCACGACAAGCTGGGCGGGATCGACTGGTCCGAGCATCTCGGCGACAGTTCCAGCACGTTCGTCAACGCCGCCACCTTCTCGCTGATGCTGACTGGGCGGGTTCTCGACCAGCGGCGTGCGCAAGCGGCGGGCCTGGGAGCCAGTCTCAAACGTGCGGTCGGGCGGCTGGGCGAGCCGGTCATCCGCACCGCAACGCTTCAGGCGATGAAGATTCTCGGCGGGCAATTCGTGTTCGGACGAACGATCGACGAGGCGCTGGCGAGGGCCACACCCGAACGCGCACGAGGCCTCAGTCACAGCTTCGACATGCTGGGCGAAGCGGCGATGACGTTCGCCGACGCCGAGCGCTACCGGCTGAGCTACCAGGCGGCGCTGGCGACGATCGCGCGTGAGGCGAAGGCCACTGGCAATCCGGGCGTGGTCCGCTCGCCGGGGATTTCGGTAAAGCTTTCGGCGCTTCACCCACGCTACGAATTCCTCCACGCAGATGCCGCCAAGGCTGCGCTGCTGCCGGTGCTACGCGACCTCGCTGTCCAGGCGCGCGACGCCGACATCCACTTCACCATCGACGCCGAGGAGGCCGAACGGCTCGAACTCAGCATGGACCTGGTCGCCGCGCTGGTCGCGGACGACGAGCTGTTTGCCGGCGGCTGGCAGGGCTTCGGGCTCGCGCTGCAAGCCTATTCGAAGCGCGCCGTCCCGCTCGTCGAGTGGACGATCGCGCTGGCCCGTCGCCATAGCCGCACCATCATGGTCCGGCTGGTCAAGGGCGCATACTGGGACAGCGAGATCAAGCACTCGCAGGTCGGCGGGTTCGCGGATTTTCCGGTTTTTACACGCAAGGTTGCGACCGATGTTTCCTATCTAGCATGCGCCGCCAAGCTGCTCGCCGCGCCAGACGCGATCTACCCCGCCTTCGCCACGCACAACGCCTATACCATCGGCGCGATCAAAGCGCTGGCCGGATCGGACGCGCGCTTCGAATTCCAGCGACTTCACGGGATGGGCGAGGAAGTCTATGAAGAACTGGCGAAAATAGAGGGGAATGCTCGCACCCCGGTACGGATTTACGCGCCCGTCGGCGGGCACAAGGATCTGCTCGCCTACCTCGTGCGCCGCCTGCTCGAGAACGGCGCCAATTCCAGCTTCGTCAACCGCATGGCCGACGCGGAAGTGCCGGTTGCCGCGCTCACCGGCGATCCGGTGGCGGAACTGGAGGCGCTGACGCCCAGGCGCAACCCGGCGATCCCCCTTCCGGGCGACATTTTCCCGGGCCGGGCGAACAGCTTGGGGATCGATTTGGCGGACCCGCTGGTGCGGAGGCCGTTGGTGGAGCGATTGGAGGGGTTGAAGGCGAAAGTGTGGGAGGCCGGCGCCACCTCGCCGATCAGCGAGAGCGGCAGCACCCGCCCGATCCACTCGCCTCATGACCGGACGAGCCTTGTGGGTCACTGCACCGACGCGACCGGCGACGATGTCGATCTCGCCGCGCACCGCGCCGCCGCAGCCCAGCCAGGGTGGGACGCGCTGGGCGGGGAGCACCGCGCCGCGCTGCTCGATGCCGCGGCCGCAACGTTCGAAGCCCACGCCGACGAGATCCTCTCGCTGTGCTGCCGCGAAGCCGGCAAGACCCTGCCCGACGCGGTGCTCGAACTGCGCGAGGCGGTCGATTTCCTGCGTTACTACGCCAGCGAAGCCCGGCGGCTATTTACCCACGACACGCAGCTTCCCGGCCCAACCGGCGAGACCAACCGACTGAGCCATCACGGTCGCGGTGTCTTCGCCACAATCGCGCCGTGGAACTTCCCGCTGGCGATCTTCATCGGCCCCGCCGCCGCCGCGCTCGCTGCGGGCAACACGGTGCTGGCCAAGCCCGCCGAGCAGACCCCGCTGCTCGGCGGGCTGGCGGTCCGGTTGTGCCATCACGCCGGGATTCCCGATGGGGTGATCCAGGTGCTGCCTGGCGATGGCATGGTCGGGGCGGCGATCACCGCACATCCGCTGGTCGCCGGGGTCGCGTTCACCGGATCGACCGACACCGCACGCATCATCAACCGCGCGCTCGCCGGCCGCGATGGCCCGCTGGCGACGCTCGTCGCCGAAACCGGCGGGCAGAATGCGATGCTGGTCGACAGCTCGGCCCTGCCCGAGCAGGTCACCCGCGACGTGATCGCCAGCGCGTTCCAGTCGGCCGGGCAGCGCTGCCTCGGCGCTGCGCGTGCTGTATCTTCAGGACGACGTTGCCGACGCGATGCTGGCGATGATCCGCGGCGCGATGGAAGCGCTCGTAATCGGCGACCCGGAGGATTTGACGACCGATGTCGGCCCGGTGATCGACGCCGAGGCGAAGCGGGGCCTTGAAGCCCACATCGACGCGATGAAGCAGGCCGGGCGCAAGGTCTGGCAGCGCGGCCTCCCCGAAAGCGCCACCAACGGCCATTTCGTGCCGCCCACGATCATCGAGATCGACAGCATCACCGATCTCGAGAAGGAGAATTTCGGCCCGGTCCTACACGTCGCGCGGTTCAAGGGCGAGGACCTCGGCGCAGCGCTCGACGCGATCAACACCACCGGGTTCGGCCTCACCCTCGGCCTCCACAGCCGGATCGACGCAACCCGCGCCTTCGTCGAGGCGCACGCAAAGGTCGGCAACCTCTACGTCAACCGCAACCAGATCGGCGCCGTGGTCGAAAGCCAGCCTTTCGGCGGTGAGGGGCTCTCGGGAACAGGTCCGAAAGCCGGCGGTCCCAACTATGTCGCGCGTTTCGCCACCGAACGCGTGGTGTGCATAGACACGACGGCGGCGGGGGGGAATGCCAGCCTCATGGCGGGCGGCTGAGGCTCCCCCGGCAAGGGCAGGATCAGGCCGTCAAATACCCCACCAGCGCCTTGACCTTCTTCTGGCGCCACTGCGGGGTCGGAGCGACCAGCCAGTAACCGTGGCGGCAGGCCTCGCGCGTTCCCAGGGCGATGCGCTGCCCGGCGGCGAGCGCGGCATCGGCGAGAAGCGCGGGAACGCGCGCGCGGCCGAGACCGGCTGCGGCCGCGGAGATCGCCAGCCCGGCGTCGGCAACGCTAAGCGCGGGCTCCTCGCCATCGGGTACGGCGTCGCCGGGCCAGCCGATCCAAGCAGGGATCCCATCGCCGTCCGACGGCGTGACGACGACCCGGTCGGTATTGCCCAGCGCCACGCCTTCGAGTTCGCCCGGCCCCTCGCCAAAGCGGATCGCGAGATCGAGGTTGGCTTCGGTGAAGTCCATCTCCGCGTCCCCCGCGACCAGCGCATAGCGTACCTGCGGATTCTCGTGGCGGAACCCGGCGAGCCGGGGAGCGAGCCATAGCCCGAGCAGATCGCGCGGCACCGCGATCGTGTAGACGTGGCTCGATTGGCCCGCCTGGATCGCCTGGACCGCCTCTTCGAAGCGCAAAAACCCCTCGCGCAACGGATCGAGCCCGGCCACCGCCTCGCCGGTCAGCTCGAGACCCTTGGGCGTGCGGCGGAACAGCACGACGCCCAACAAGTCTTCCAGCGCGCGGATCTGCTGGCCGACCGCTGCAGGGGTCACCGCCAACTCGTCGGCCGCGCGCGTAAACGACAAATGCCGCGCCGCCGCATCGAGCACGCGCAGACCGTTGAGCGGAAGATGGGTGCGCTTCATGCGCGCTGGCTAGTGCGCGGAGGCGGATTGGGCAAGGCTTGGCGGGAGAGCTTCGCGGGGAGAGGCCGGCGCGGGCCCATAGGGTGGGGGGTATGGAGCGGACGGGACACTTTCATTCCGAAAGCGTCTGGCCAAACATGGGCAACCAAAATCGGCAAAGGCCGCAAGAGGCTCGCTATTCGTCCCCTCACCCCGCCGTTGCAGGCGCCGCGAGCGGGAAGAACGGGATTGCCACTTCGATCAGCTTTCCGTCGGCCCGGCGCATCGTATAGTGGCCTTCCATCGAACCGTGATGCGTCGCCAGCGGGCAGCCGCTGACGTAGTCGTGGCTTTGTCCCGGCTTGAGCAGCGGCTGTTCGCCGACCACGCCTTCGCCGTCGACGAAGTTGACCATGCCGCGCCCGTCGGTGATCCGCCAGTGGCGGGTAACGAGCTGGACCGGCTGGTCCGACCCATTCTCGATGCGGATGTGATAGACCCAGAACCACTTGCCCGCCTCGACCCGCGATTGCTCGGGCAGGAAGTTGACCGCGACGCGCACGGTGACCCCGTCGGTGACGGCGGCATGCTGGAACAGTTCCTTCATTGCAGGTGAGCGTAACCCCAAACGCGCGGGGCGACAATCTCCTCAAATCGCTCAATCCGGGGGCAAAGTCGCGCAGGGGTGTGCTTTCCAGTTCCGTAGCGCGCGGTTTGTGGTAGCTTGGCGTGCAGCAGCGGGGGCTCAGTGTTGCACTTTCCCACCATACGGCCTGCAGGACGTGCGAAGTCGCCGGTCCCCCGGCGCTCGTCCCGCGCGCTTTTCCTGCGCGTCTCGTGGCTCTACCTGCTCGCCTCGACCATCGCTGCGGCGGTCACGCTCATGCTGGTCATCGTCGGCGGCGAGTTCACCCTGCGGCAGTGGCTTATCTGGGGGCCGATGATCCCGGTCGGGATGTCGCTCTATACCACGCTCGACATTCTCTTCATCCACTACCAGCTACGCCCGATCAGCCGCGCGCTAGACCTGCTGGACGATTTCGGCCTGCCCAACCGCGACATTCTGGGCGACGGGATAGTGCAGGCGCTCAACCTGCCGCTGCTGGCCTTCCTGAGAGTTACGCTGTTCCATGGCCCGATGGCGATGACCTTGCTGGTGGTCGCGTTCATGTTGTCGAACCTGGTCTTCGACGCGGGGTTCCAATATTGGCAGATGGGTGCCTTCTGCGCGACGGTGATCTTCTTCGCCTCGCCCACCCACGCGATCTTCGAATACTTCTCGGTCGGGCGCGAGATCGAGCCGGTGATCCGCCGCCTGAGCCAGCGGTTGGGCGAACAGCTTCCGCCCGAGAAGGAAGCCAAGCTGATCTCGATTCGCTTGCGCGAAAAGCTGCTTTACCTGGCGATCGGGGTCGCCTCGCTGCCGCTGATCTTCTTTGCGTTCTCGGTGGTGTTCAAGGTTCAGCGGATCATCTCGCCAGGTGATTTCAGCTTCGGCGGCGAGAATATGACGCCGCTTTACGTATGGATCGGCGCGGTGATCACGGTGTGCATCGCCGGAGCCTTCGCGATGGGGCTCTTGACGGCGCAGGATGTCTCGCGATCGGCCAAGCGCATGCTCGAGGCGATGGAGAAAGTGGAGAGCGGGAAGCTCGACGAAGCCCACCTCGACGTCATCAGCACCGACGAATACGCCGAGCTCTTCCGTGGCTTCAGCTTGATGGTCGATTCGCTGCGCGACGAGCAGCGCATTCTATCGATCAGCTCCGACCTGTCGGGCGAACTCAAGCTCGAAGTGCTGATCGAACGGATCATGGAAGTTACGGCCGAACTGCTCAATGCCGAGCGTTCCACGCTGTTCGTCCACGATCCCAAGCGCGACGAGCTGGTCTCGGTCTATGCCGCGGGGATCGAAACTCGCGAAATCCGCATTCCGTCCAACCAGGGAATCGCCGGGGCGGTGTTCACCAGCGGCGTGGTCGAGAATATCGCCGATCCCTATGCGGACACGCGCTTCAGCCAGCAGGTCGACAAGAGCACCGGCTTCGTGACTCGCTCGATCCTCGCCGCCCCGATCATCAACAAGTCGGGCGGGCGGATCGGCGTGGCCCAGGTCCTCAACAAGCGCGATGGCGGGTTCACGCAGAAGGACGAGGCACGGCTGCGCGCGTTCGCGGCGCAAGTTGCGGTCAGTCTCGAGAACGCGCGGCTGTTCGAAGACGTCCTGAACATCAAGAACTACAACGAATCCATCCTCCAATCGATTTCCAACGGCATCGTCTCGCTCGACAGCGACAACGTGGTGGTCACCGCCAACGATCCGGCCGTCGCGACCATCGGCCTGCCAGTCGAGCAGATCATCGGGCGCAAGTTCGACGACATCGTCACCCGGCCCAACCGCTGGATCATGCAGAACCTGCGTGAGACGATCGCCACCGGACAGAACAGCATCGCCGTCGATGCCGAGCTGACCCGCCGCGACGGCACCACCTCCACCGTGAACCTCACCGCCGCGCCGCTGATCGACGGCGCCGGCCAAAGGATCGGTTCGCTGATCGTTGTCGAAGACATCACCGAGGAAAAACGCGTCCGCTCGACGATGGCGCGCTACATGTCGGCCGAAGTCGCCGACGAACTGCTCGCCGCGGGCGACGCGGGCCTGAGCGGCAAGGACCAGACCGTCTCGATCATGTTCTCCGACGTGCGCGGCTTCACCAAGATGGCCGAGACGATGGGCGCGCGCGAGACCGTGTCGGTGCTCAACAGCTACTTCACCGACATGGTCGATGTGATCTTCGAGCACGGCGGCATCCTCGACAAGTATATCGGCGACGCGATCATGGCGCTGTTCGGCGCGCCCTTCCCCAAGCCCGAGGACCCCGACAACGCGCTGGCCGCGGCCAACGACATGCTGCGCACGCTGAAATCGTTCAACGCCCGCCAGAGCGCCGCGGGCCTGACCGAGCTCGACATCGGCATCGGACTGTCGACGGGCAACGTGATCGTCGGCAACATCGGCTCGGTCAAGCGCATGGAATACACCGTGATCGGCGACGCGGTGAACCTGGCCAGCCGCCTGGAGAGCGCCAACAAGTTTTACGGCACGCGCATCCTGCTGTCCGATTTCACCGTCGCCAGCCTCAAGGCCCCCGCGCTGCTGCGCGAGATCGACTTGCTGCGGGTCAAGGGCAAGGACCGCCCGGTCGCGGTGTTCGAGGCGGTCGGCTGGCGGGCGGGCGAGAACTACGCGCAACTCGCCGCGATCCTCGAGCTGCACGACGAAGGTCTCCACGCCTACACCGCGCGCGATTGGTGCAAGGCCGAAGCGGCGTTCGGCAGACTACTGGCGATCGATCCCGCCGACGGTCCGGCCAAGATCTATCGCGACCGGGTGCGCCAGTATTCCAAGTCGCCCCCGCCGGAAGATTGGGACGGGGTCTGGACGATGACCGACAAATAGCTCCGATTGCCGGGAATCGGCCTTCGCCGCCTTGCTCGATCGGTCGTTCCTAGCGTTTGAAGATCAGCCGTTTGAGCCATGCCAGCGGGGCAGCGAAAAGACCCGGTCGCGCGTGGTCGTCTTCGGGGCTCCGCAAGTTGATCCGGGCGCGCAGACTATGGCTGGCCGGCGTCACGAACTCCTCGAAAGCCCTCTCTTCGTCGAGCGCGGAGAAAGTGTCCGGACCCATCAAGCCATCGTCGTCGTCACCGTTCAGGTATTCGTCGTCTGGCTGACCGGTATCGACTGTCTCGAAGTGATATTCCTCGTCTCTTGCCGGCGGCGAGGGAACCTCGATCACTGGTAGGAACTGTGCCCGGTTGTCCACATCGGTCCGGTCGAGAAAGGAGATGTCCTGGTCGAACCGGCCTGTCTCGTCCCAATCCAGTTCGCCCGCCACGAGTGCCGCTTCGGCCCGGGCCTGCGCGAGCAGGGCCGCCTGGGACTCCGCCAGCGCCAAGTTCAGGGCATGTCCGTCCTCGATGCCTACCCGCTCGGCTTCCGCGCGTTCGGTGTAGCGGAACGCTTCCTCCACATCCTCGTCACACAGCACCATGACAGGCGCTTTGGTCCTGGTCTGTGAAACCAGGCTTAGCAAACTGGCCATGCCGGCCGAAACTTCGGCGCCCTCATCTTCGTCGGGTGCCGAAGTCGCCTCGTCCGAACCTGCAATTGTCTCGTCGGCAGGTTCGGTTGCCGCACACGCGTCGGTCCCCGCCACCGGCGCATCGAAGAACGGATAGACCCCGTCACAAGCGGCCAGGACGCACAATGGCCGGGGCAGTCCCTTCGCGCGGATCGTATCGCGCAGGGACTGGTGGATCAGCGTGGCCAGATAGCAGGCTCCGATGCTCCCTGCGCGAATCTCCCCTTCATCGGGGTCGGCGCTGTCAAGGAGGCGGTCTTCAAGTTCGACGATCGCGCCATAGAGGTCGTCGATCCCCCGGATCGACAGCGTCGCGTCGGTCGCCTGGTAGTCGCCCTGCCACTCGAACCCGTCGCGCGAATAGCCATCGAGCAGATCATCGCGGGTCGCATCCGAAAACGGGTAGGCATCGTCGTTGAAATAGAAGGTCTTGATGAACGGAGCCAGCCTGCCGCGCGACGGCCCTGGCCCGCCCAGCACCCTGGCATCGGCCAGGGTGACGCCGATCGCGGATATCTTGTGATTGGGCCGGTCGTGATCGAGAAGGCGATCGGCGAGCCGGTGCCAGCCGCCGACTTCGATGTCCCGTGAAGTCACCTCGAGGAAGCGCGGCGGCAAGGTTTCATGCACGCCGGTGCAGGGTTCGAGCAACGCGCGCAGCCGGGTGGCGGCTTCGTCGACCTGGTCATGCCGCAGCATGTCTTCGATCGAGTGGCGAAATTCCTGCTCGTCCATACCGTCGATGGTGACGACTTTCACCGCATGCCCTCCGACAGTCGTGGTCAACGCAGCCTAGCGCGGAATGGTTGACCCGAAGTTACCGGGGGAAGCGAGACTGACGCGGCGCTGAAAACCCGCGACAACCGCACTCCAAACCCTTTGCCCGGAGCTTGTCGAACAGCCGCTTTCTTCTTCGGGCGGCAGGGCGGAACGAGATATACTAGGATGCTTCTGCACGTTCAGCACGAGCTGAGTTGGGTGAGATTCTCAGTTCGCTGCCCTAAAGCCCGACCGCCACCAGCGCCCGGTCGATGTCCTCGGCCAGATCGGCGACGTCTTCCAGGCCGACGTTGAGCCGTAGCATGCCCTCTCCAACGCCCATCGCCTCGCGCGCCTCGGGACCGACCGAATGGTGCGTGGTCGAGGCAGGGTGGCACATTAGCGAGCGAGCGTCGCCGATGTTGTTGGAGATGTCGATCAATTCGAGCGCGTCGAGCAGCGCATGCGCCTGCGGCCGGCCGCCCGCGACCTCGAAGCTGAAGATCGGCCCGGTCGCCTCCATCTGGCGCAGCGCAAGATTGTGCTGGGGATGGCTGGGCAGCCCGGGATGGAGCATCCTTGCGACGCGGCCCTGCATCATCTGGCCCAGCCTGATCGCACTCTCGCTCTGGCGGCGGATGCGCAAGTCGAGCGTCTCGAGCCCTTTGAGCACGACCCAGGCGTTGAACGGGGAGAGGTTGGGTCCGGTATTGCGCTGGAAGGGGAGTAGCTTTTCGTTGATGAATTCGTGGCTGCCGCACACCGCCCCGGCGAGGACCCTGCCCTGCCCGTCCATCATCTTGGTCGCCGAATAGGCGACCACATCCGCGCCCCATTCGAGCGGACGCTGGAGTACCGGGGTGGCGAAGGCGTTGTCGACCACCGTGGTGATCCCGTGCTCGCGCGCCAGCTCGCAGACGAAACCGAGGTCGACGATGTCCATCGTCGGGTTGGCCGGAGTCTCGAAGAAGAACACTTTGGTGTTGGGCCGGATCGCGGCTTCCCAGGCGGCGTTGTTGCGGGAATCGATGACCGATGCCTCGATTCCGAAGCGCGGGCACAGGCTGTCGACCAGCCAGCGGCACGATCCGAACGCGGCTCGCGCGGCGACGATGTGATCGCCCGCGGATAGCTGGCAGAGCAGCGCGGTGGTCATCGCCGCCATCCCGCTGGCCTGGGCGCGGCAGGCCTCGGCTCCTTCCATCAGCGCGATGCGCTCTTCGAGCATCGCCACGGTGGGATTCTGGAGACGCGAATAGGTCATCCCCCTCGGCCTCGCCCGCAAACCGGGCGGCGGGGGTCGCCGCGTCGTCGTAGGAGAAGCCCGAGCTGAGGAAAATCGCCTCGGAAGTCTCGCCCTGCTCGGAACGCCAGGTGCCACCCCGCACCGCGCGGGTCGCGGGACGCCAGTTGCGGGTGATGGCGCGGTTGAGGCCGGTATCTCGCTTCATCGTTGCGCGCCCTTACGAAGCAGCGGAGCGGCGCGCAAGGATCACAAAAGCGATTGCACGGCGCGGCTCTTGCGCCGTATCCGCGTCGCACCGATGATCGCGCGCCCTCAACCCGTTCCCGCGTCGCGCGATCCGCTGGGCTGGTGCTGGCTGATCACCGCATCGTTCCTGGCACTGGCGCTGCATCGCCTGGCGATCCCGTCGAAGCCGTATTTTGACGAGATCCACTATCTGCCGGCCGCGCGCAACCTGCTCGCGCTGACCGAGCTCAAGAACCCCGAGCATCCCTGGCTGGGCAAGGAACTGATCGCGGCGTCGATGTGGGCGCTGGGCGACAACCCGTTCGCGTGGCGGCTTCCCTCGGCGCTGGCGGGCGCGCTGGCGCTTTTCGCAGGCCTGCGCGCGACGTGGTGGGCCAGCCTCTCGCGCCCCGCGACGCTGATTGCGGGGGCGCTGCTGGCGAGCAATTTCCTTTTGTTCGTGATCGCGCGGATCGCCATGCTCGATCCGGCGATGCTGGCTTTCGCGATGGCTGCGGTGTGGTTGTGCGCCCGCGCCGTGCGGCGGCCGCGCCACGGCCACATTGCGCTGGGACTGGCGGGGCTGGCGCTGGGGCTTTCGCTCGCCGCCAAGTGGAGCGTCGCGCCGCTCGCCATCCTGCCGGGCCTAGCGTTCGCCATCGCACGCCTCGTCGACCTCAAGGGACGGCGCGCGAAGTTCTTCACCGCGCGTGATGCCGGGCCGGTCCCCGGCGTGTCGCTGGTCGAAGCTGGGATTTTGCTGGGAGCGATCCCGGTGGCGGTCTACCTGCTCAGCTTCCTGCCGCTGGGCTGGTTCGCGACCGGGGCGGTGCCCTTCTCCGACGTGCTCGAATTCCAGTGGCGGATGAAGGATCTGCAGGAGAGTGTTGTCAAGCCGCACCCATATCAGAGCCACTGGTGGCAGTGGGTCGCCAACTGGCGTCCCATCTGGTTCCTCTACGAACCGGTCGATGGCGCGCAGCGCGGCGTGCTGATGGTCGGCAACCCGCTGACGATGTGGCTGGGGCTCCCCGCCGTCCTCGCCTGCGCGATCTGGGGCTGGCTGCGGCGCGTCTCGTCCATGGGGGCCGCGATGCTCGCCACCGCGACGCTCTACGCCGCCAGCCTGGCGCTGTGGATCGTCGCGCCCAAGCCGGTCCAGTTCTATTACCACTACCTGCTGGCGGGGACTTTCCTGACAATTGCCCTCGCGCTCGTGCTCGGCGCGCTATGGCACCGTGGGCGGTATTGGCGATGTCTCGCGGCAATCGCCGTCGTCGCATCGCTCGGCCTGTTCGGCTGGTTCTATCCGATCCTGTCCTCGGCCAAGCTGCCGGGTACGGCATCGTTTCTAACCTACACCTGGCTGTACAGTTGGCGATGAGCGATCCCGCCGCCGGACCGAGCGAATGGCGTCGCGGCTGGTCGGTCGTACTGGGGTCGGCGGGGATGGCCGGCGTGGGCGCGGGACTCTACCAAAACCTTTCAAGCCTGTTCATGCCGGGCCTGCAAGAAGTCACGGGGGCGAGCCGCGGGGCGATCGGCGCATCCGCTGCATTGGGCCTGCTCGGCGCGCTCGCCGCGCCGTTTATCGGGCGCCTGGCCGACCGCATCGGCGCGGTCCCTGTGATCGTCGCCTCCGCGCTCAGCCTCGCCGTCACGCATCTGTGGCTGTCACTACTCAGCGGCGGGCTGTGGCAGTTTCAGATTGCCGTCGCGCTGCTCGCGGTGTCTGCCCCGGGGATGAGCGCGCTGGTCTACGGCCGCCTCGTCGCCACGCGTTTCGACCGCCATCGCGGGCTGGCGCTGGCGTTCGCCACCAGCGGGCTGTCGTTGACCACGGTGCTGCTACCCGGCCTGTTCGGCTGGATCATCGCGACCTGGGGGTTTCGCGCCGGGTATGAACTGCTCGCCGTGCTCGCGGTTGCGATCGGCATCCCCGCGGGGCTCTATGCGAGCCGCCAAGCCGGGGCGATCGTACGGCCGGCGCGGCGCCAACGGAGCGGCAAACCGCCATCGTGGACGAACCTGCTGTTCTGGCGGATCGCCGGGGCCACGATGCTGATCAACATCGGTACCGTCGGCATGGTCACCTCGCTGGCGCTGATCGGGGTCGAGCGGGGATTCGGGCTACCCGCCGCAGGCCTGCTGCTGTCCGCGTACGGCGCATCGCAGATCGCCGGGAGGATCGTGATGGGAGCGCTGATCGACCGGTTTGCCGCGAACCGGATCGCCGCCGCCTTCGGCCTCGCCTCCACCGCCGGGTTCATGGGCATGCAGTGGGGCGTCGACGCTCTGCCGTTCATGCTGGCCGCGGTGTTCGTTGCGGGGCTGCTCAACGGCGCCGAATACGATCTGGTGCCATTCCTGGTCAGCCGCCTGTTCCCGATCGAGAACTATAGCGAGGTGTTCGGACGGCTCTACCTGTTCTCACTGTTGAGCGGCGGGATCGGGCTGGCCGGGTTCAACCTGCTGCACGACTGGACCGGGGCCTACGCCGCACCTCTGGGCGTGGCGACGGTTTGCATGCTCCTCGCTGCGACGCTGCTCTACACGTTGCCGCCCTTGCGGCCTCACGCGCAGCTCAATCCATCAGTTTCTTCATGAAGTAGGTCATCTGCAGCGCGTTGCTGCGCGCCGATTGCTTGATGTCCGCGCCCGATCCGTGGCCGCCTTCGGTGTTTTCGTAATAATAGAACGGCAGCCCGTATTCCTCCATCCGCGCGGCGAACTTGCGGGCGTGCTGGGGGCCGGTGCGATCATCCTTGGTGGTGGTGAAGATGAACGGCTCGGGGTATTTTCCGTCCTTGCGCAAGTTCTGATAGGGCGAGGTCTTGCGCCAGAACGCCATGACCGCCGGGTCGGCGTTGACGTCGCCGTATTCGCCCTGCCACGATGCGCCCGCGGCGATCTTGGCGATGCGGATCATGTCGAGCAGCGGCACCTGGATCGCAATCGCATTCCACAATTCGGGATGCTGGATCATCGCCACGCCCATCAGCAGACCCCCGTTGGAGCCGCCTTCGATCCCCAGCCGCCGCGCCGAAGTGATCTTGCGCGCCGCAAGGTCGCGGCCAACCGCGGCGAAATCGTCGTAGATGACCTGCCGTTTCACGCCCAGCCCGGCCTCGTGCCACGCCGGGCCGAACTCCCCTCCACCGCGGATGTTGGCGAGCACGAACGCGCCGCCGCGCTCAAGCCACAGCTTACCGGTCAGCGCAGAGTAATACGGCGTCGAACTGACCTGGAACCCGCCATACGCGCTCATCAGGGTGGGGGTACTGCCGTCGTAGGCGATGTCCTTGCGGTGGACGACGAAGTACGGGATCTTCGTCCCGTCGCTGCTGGTCGCCTCGAGCTGTTCGACCTTGAGCGGCCCAGCGTCGAACTTGGCCGGAAGCGTCTTGGCCACCGCCAGCTTGCCGGTGGCAGCATCGCCCAGAAAGAGCGTGGTCGGGGTGGTAAATCCGCTGGCGGTCAGGAAGATCGCATCAGAGCGGGTGTCGGTGCTGCCGATGCCGAGCGCGAGGTTGTCGGGCAGCTTTAGCGTGGAGGTCGTCCATTTCCCGCCCCTGACAGGAGTCAGAGCCAGCACGCGTCCGCGCACGTTGTCCAGCGCAGCGAGGAGCAGGCGGTTCTTGGTCGATTGCATTCCTTCGAGCGCCATCCGCGGCCCCGGCGACCACACCAGCCGCGGCTTCAGCTTGTCGGGGTTCGCCAGCAGCGCGGCCCGATCGACCTCGGCGACGCTGCCGGCCTTGAACTGCGCGCCCGCCTCGGGCCAGTCCTCCTCGAGCTTGAGGATCACCCGGCCCGCGACCATTTCGTCGATCGATACCTTGCCTGACATCGCCACCCGGCGCACGCCGGCAGGAGTGACTACGAACGTCTCGTTATGGAAGAAATCAAGCGCGCGCTGGATTACCGCCAGCGTGTTGCCCGCCCCGTCGCGGAGTACCGCCGGGGCGGCGGCCACGTCCTTCTTATCGCCGCGATAGATTTCGACCGCGTCCGCCAATTGCTGGCCGCGGGTCAGGCGCTTCACAATATAAGGATAGCCTGACTCGGTCAGATCGCCGGGGGTCCATTCGGTGCTGACCAGCAGGTGGTCGCGATCCTCCCAGGTGACGTCGCTCTTGGCTCGGGGCAGGCGGAACCCGCCTTCGACGAACTTGGCCGTAGTCAGGTCGAATTCGCGGACCTCGACCGCGTCCTCGCCGCCGTCGGACAGGCTGATCAGGCACCGAGTCTCGTCGGGGAGCAGGCACTGCGCGCCCTTGAACACCCAGCTCTTGCTTTCGGCCTTGCCCAGCGCGTCGATGTCGAGCACCGTTTGCCACTTGGGCGCGGCGGTGCGGTAGTCGGCCAGCGAGGCCTTGCGCCAGATCCCGCGCAGATGATCGGCGTCCTGCCAGAAGTTGTAGATCTCGCCGCCCACGAAGCGCGGCATCGGGATCCGGTCCTTGGCCGAAGCCAGCGCCAGCGCCTCGTCATAGAGTGTGGCATAGCGCGGATCGGCCTCGAGCCGCTTCACCGTCACCGCATTGTGCGCCTCGACCCAGGCGAGCGAGCGGGCCGAGTCCTTTTCCTCGAGCCAGACGTAGGGATCGCCGCTCACGGTCTGGGCAATCGCGCCGATGGAGCAGGCGGCGAGGAGAGGAGCGGCGAAGGCCAGCAGGCGCATGGGCAACAATCTTTCGGCATCGTAGAATATTCAGGTCTATCGACCATGCAGACCGATGCAAGCGCCGACATGAACGGAATCAATACCGGCCCCACACAAACCGCGACGATAGCGCGAAATTCCACACCGAACCGACCGCGATGCCGATGATCGCCGCGGGGTAGGGGTGGAAACCGAAGCGCAGGAGCAACGCCGCCACTCCGACATTGGCGAGCAGACCGACCGAGCAGGTCAGCGCGAACCGCGCCCACCCGCGCGCCAGTTGCGAAAATCCGACCAGCCGCTTGTCGGCATACGTCAGCGTGTTGTTGAGCGCGAAGTTGAAGGTCATCGCGACCAGCGCCGCCACTGTTTGGCCGATGTCGAAAGCGGTGATCCAACCGCCGAACATCAGCGGCCGCCCGAACAGGCCGAGGAAGCTGGCGAGCACCGCCATGTGCACGACCACGCCCGCAGCGCCGATCGTCCCGAACAGTGCGAAGCGGGTGGGAATGATCCGGCCGAGCCACTTGTCGTAGAGCCCGACGAGGAATTCGAACACCACGGTACGGTCGAGCTTGCTCTCGCCCTCCGCCCGCGCGGCGAAATGGAGCGGGAACTCCTTGACCCGCAACGGCCGGTCGACCGTGGCGAGGATGTCGAGCAGGATCTTGAAGCCCACACCGGACAGCCGGTGGGCGTCGGCGCGCAAGATGTCGGCGCGGAGCATGAAATAGCCGCTCATCGGATCGCTTAGCTCGACGCCGGTGACCCGGCGGGCAAGACTGTTGGCGAAGCCCGAGGCCCGGACCCGGTCGGGTCGTCCCCACGCCTCGGTGCTGGCGCCCTCTGCGAAGCGCGAGGCATACGAAAGATCGTAGTCGCCCGATTGCACCGCGCTCAGCATCTGGGGCAGCAGCGCCGGATCGTGCTGGTGATCGGCGTCCATCACCGCCACCACCGGCGCAGCCGTCGCGCACATCCCCTCGATCGCGGCGGAGGCCAGCCCGCGCCGCCCGATCCGTTGGATCACCCGGACGCGGGGATCGCTCAGGCTGATCGCGCGGGCTTCGTCGGCGGTGCCGTCGGGGCTGTTGTCGTCGACCACGATCGCTTCCCAACCGATCTCGCCGAGCGCGGCATCGAGCCTCTCGACCAGCGAGCGCAGATTGGTGCGCTCGTTGAACGTCGGCAGGACGATCGCGAGTTGGAGCGCGCGCGCCTTCAAAGGCGCGCTCGTGTCGAGCGAAGTCGAGACACCCTGCGCTGTCACCGAAGGTACGGTACGACCCCTCGACTTCGCCGGGGATGAGCGGGTTTCAGTCATAGCCTTGCCACCACCGCATCACCGATTGCACGAGTGCCGTCGCTACCGCCCAGGTCCCCGCCGCGCACCCCGTCGGCCAAAGCCGCCGCCACCGCCGCCTCGACCCGCAACGCCTCGCGCTCCAGCCCCAACGAATGGCGCAGCAGCATCGCCAGGCTGAGGATCGCCGCCAGCGGATTGGCTTTGCCTTGCCCGGCGATGTCCGGGGCGCTGCCGTGGATCGGTTCGTAGAGCCCGAACGTGCCGTGATCGGTGGTGCGTTCGCCTAGCGAGGCGCTGGCCAGCAATCCGATCGAACCGACGCACATGCTCGCCTGGTCGGAAAGTATGTCGCCGAACAGATTGCCGGTGACGATCGTGTCGAACTGGCCGGGATTGCGCACGAGTTGCATCGCGGCGTTGTCTACATAGAGGTGGTCGAGCGTCACGTCGGGGTAGTCGGCCGAAACTTCGATCACCACCTCGCGCCACAGCTGGGAGGTTTCGAGGACGTTGGCCTTGTCGACCGAAGTCAGCCGCCCGTTGCGGCCCTGGGCGGCGCGGAACGCGACGTGGGCGATGCGGCGGACCTCGTCCTCGGCATAGCTCATCAAATCCCAGCCCTGGCGACGGCCATCGGCGAGCCTGCGCGTGCCCTTTTCGCCGAAATAGACGTCGCCGTTGAGTTCGCGCACGATCAGCAGGTCGATCGCCTGGGCGATCTCGGGACGAAGCGTGGAAGCGTCCTCCATTCCGTTGAAAAGCTTCGCCGGGCGCAGATTCGCGAACAGTCCGAGCGCGCTGCGCAGGCCCAAGATCGCCTGTTCGGGGCGCAGGCTGCGCTCCAGCCCGTCGCAGGTCGGATCACCGACCGCGCCAAACAGGATCGCATCCGCGGAACGGGCAGCCTCCAGCGTCTCGTCCGGCAGCGGATGGCCGTGGCGCTTGTAGGCGACGCCGCCGGCCTCGGCCTCGATCAGCACCAGTCCCGGCAGGGACAGCGCATCGAGCACGCGCAAGGTCTCGGCGATGACTTCGGGTCCGATCCCGTCGCCCGGCATAACGGCAATTCTCACTCAGGCCCCGCAATCCGTTTCAGCCGATCGATCAGAATCGAGCGCGCCGCCATAACATCGCCCCCTCGCCCCGCAAGCCCGCGCTCCTCAAACAGGCGGGTTTCGAGCAAATTGCCGAGGAGTTGGAGACGATCGAGAATTGCCTCCCAGTCGTCGCCCGGATCGCCGCCGCCGCCCGCCAGCGCCCGGCCGCCATAACCCAGTTCGCGCAGCAGCAGCGCCTCGTAGGCGGCCAGCGCCCGGCTCCAGCCCCGCGCCGAAGGGGCGTGGCAGATCGCGGCGAGCAGGCCGCCCAACGCCTGGTACAGCGCGGGATAGGGGTGGCCCTCGGGCAGCACCGTGGCGGTCAGCGCGCACGACCAGGCGATCGCGGCGCTGGCCAGCGGCTCGCCCAGCCATGGTCCGCGGCTCTCGACCAGCTCGACTTTGGCGAACGGCAACTGGCTGGCGGAGCGCCCGGAAATCTCGACGTCGAGCAGGTTGCCGGGGATCACCACCGGACGCAGCCGCCGCCCTCGCGCGCCTGCGCAATAGGCGGCGATCAGGCCGTGGTCGGCGGTCAGCATCCGGATCACCGCCGCAGTCTCGCCGTGCGCGCGCGATGCGCAGAGTATGGCGGGTGCGCGCAAGTGCATCGCGCCGCCCTACAACGGGATCGGGCGCGGGGGAAACCGGCGGGTCAGGCGTGCGCGGGGATTTCGGAGACCGAGTCGGCGCAATCGGCGCAGGGCACGCCAGATCCCTCGCGCAGCGCGCGCCGGGAGCGCGCGACCAGCGGGTTTTCATTGCGGCCCATCGTCCAGTTCTTCTGGAAGCGGACCGCCGGATTGGGTGCGCACCACAGCTCGCCATTGGCGTCGAGCGCGGTGACCCAAATCAGATTGTGCTCGGGTCCGTAGTCGATCATCCCGATCGCCAGTCCATCGCCCTTGCCCAGGACGTGGAGCGGCAGCGGCGGGTTGAGCTGGGTAAACATCGTCAGTACTCGGCAGGGGTGGACGAATTCCCTAACCGGCTGAACTCAATCCGGTTCCTAGCCCGCAGCAGGCCCGCGACCGGGCGCGCCCGCCTCCAGCGCCGCCAATCGCGCCTCGAGCTTGTCGGCATGTTCGCGCGCCGCGGCGGCGAGCGCCTTGACCGCTTCGAACTCCTCGCGGCTGACGAAATCGAGGCCGCCGAAGATTTCACGCGCCCGCTCACGCGCCGCATCGCGCCCTTCGCGCCCCACCCCGGCGAGCGTGCCCGCGGCGCTGTTGAGCAGCTTCACGAAATCGGAAACGATCGGGTTGTCGGTCTGCATGAACGGTCTCGCCTGGCTGGAGCGTCCCAAATGGTGCGCGCTGCGCGGAAATGCAATTCGCGTCAGAGTTGAATCCGCGTGGTGGCCGGCCCTGCCGCCCGACCGTCGGCGTCCGGGTTGGCGACGAGGAACTGCCAGTTGAGCACGGTCGCGAACAGCACCCACGCCAGGTAGGGCAGCAACAACAGCGCCGCCGGACGCCGCACCCGCCACGCAAGCGCGACGGTGACCAGCACCGCGATATCGAGCGCGGCCATCAGGTAGAGCGCGCCGGTGATTTGATGCGCGCCGAAGAACAGCGGCGACCAGCACAGATTGAGCGCGAACTGCACCGCGAACGCCGCCAGCGCGGCGCCACGCCCGAACGCGCCGCGCGCGGTCACCAGCATGGTCAGCGCCAGGCCCATCATCACGTAAAGGATCGACCACACGATCCCGAACGTGGCGGGCGGCGGGAACAGGCTGGGCTTGACCAGCGCATCGAACCACGGGTTGCCCGGCCCGCTTTGCGACAGACGGCCGGCGAGGAAGCCAAGCAGCGATATCGTGGGCACGATCAGCAATGCCCAGCGCAGGAAGCTCGCACGCAATTGCCCGCGCGAGGCGATAACGGTCATTCGGCGCAATCCCTTCGATTCGTCGCGGATAGTGGCGGCGCTGGGCCGGTGAGGCAACCGCGCTAACCACGCCGTGCCGCAATGAGGAACTCGACATTGCCTTCGGGGCCGGTGATCGGGCTGCGCTCGATCCCCAGCACGGTCCAAGGTTCGGACCAGCCTGCGCCCTCAAGCCAACCGCGGACCTCGTCGCACACCCGCTGGTGCAGCGCCGGATCGCGGACCACCCCGCCCTTGCCGACCTCGCCCTTGCCGACCTCGAACTGCGGCTTGATCAGCGCGATCAGCGTGGTCGGGCGCGCGGCGAGCGCGAGCGGAACTTCGAGCACCTTGGCCAGCGCGATGAAGCTGGCGTCGCACACCACCCAGCGGCACGGCCGATCGATCATCGCGGCGGTAAGGGTGCGCGCGCTGGTCTTTTCCAGCACCGTCACCCGCGGGTCATCGCGCAGCTTCCAGGCGAGCTGGTTGGTGCCCGAATCGACCGCGAAGACGTGTTCGGCGCCGTTCGCCAAAAGCACGTCGGTAAATCCGCCGGTCGAGCTGCCGATGTCCATCGCGGTCTCACCGGCGGGCGAAAGTCCGAACGCCTCGAGCGCATGCGCCAGCTTGATCCCGCCTCTAGAGACCCACGGATGGTCGCGCCCGCGCACTTCGAGCGGCGCGTCATCGCCCAGCACTTGCCCCGGCTTGGCCAGCTTGGTCTCGCCGCTGAAGACGTGCCCCGCCAGGATCAGCGCCTGCGCCCGAGCGCGGCTTTCGGCGAGCCCGCGCGCGACGAGCAACTGGTCGATGCGGGACTTGGCCGGTTTCACGGCGCGGGTCGTCCGATGGCGGGTTGTGGGGGCAAGCCTATGAATCCATAAGGCCGCGATGATCTCCATCCGGCTGTTGACGACCCTTGCGGGCATCGCGTTCCTGTCTGCCTGCGCGGCCCCGCGCAAGCCCGAACCCGCGCCGTTGCCAGCGCCTCCCCCGCCGCGCCCGGTCGCGACGGCAATCCCGGCGCAACCCCCGGCGGACTGGCGCGACGCCCCGGCGACCGCGGGCGCGTGGAGCTACGTGCCCGGCACCGCCGGATCGGCGGCGCTCTTCGCAAACGATCCCGCCGCCCCGCTAGCCGGTCTGCGCTGCGATCGTCCGGGCGGCCGCGTCGCGCTCAGCCGCGCCGGGGCCGCGCCCGGCCCGCTGCCGCTGACGATCGTCACCAGCACGCTGACCCGCGCGTTCACCGCGTCTCCCGAAAGCGGCGCCACGCCGCAACTATCGTTGCAGTTCGCCCCGCGCGATCCGGTGCTCGATGCGATGGCGTTCAGCCGCGGGCGGTTCGTGATCGAGGTGGCGGGGCTGCCTACGCTGTATCTGCCGGCCTGGCCGGAAATCGCCCGAGTGATCGAGGACTGCCGTTGAGCGAAAACCGTCATCGAGAGAGGCGAGGCGCGGGCGGCGCGAAGGCATAATTCTGACAACAAAATAATTTTCCGCAAGACTTGTCGTTTGCGCCGCGATGATTCACATTTGCCTCAGGTCCGGTCATCGCAGCCCGGTCCAGCCACTCCGACAAGGGTGGTGACTTTGGCTCTAACAGCGCGAAAGGAGGTGATCCGATGTCTCATGGTTCAGCAGGGAGGTCGGTTTCGTGTCCCATGGAGCACTATCGTTGATGCATCGACGATAGAGGTTTCGTGGAGCGGCACTTCCGGCCGCTGACCATGCGAAGGGCCGCCCGGATTGTCCGGTGCGGCCCTTCTCATTTGTGGGGGCGCTAATAATTATATGTCTTCTGCCTTGCCTTTGACGCAATTTATGGGCAGTGCGCCGCCAACCGCAACCGAGCAGGATTGATTTCATGGCGACCCTCGCCGAAGCCCGCGTGATGACCTCGCCCCCCTTCACCCGCATCCCTCATCCCGCGCCGGTTCCAGCAGCCGCCCGGGCCCAGGCGCTCACCGACCCCGGCTTCGGCAAGGTTTTCTCCGACCACATGGTCACGATCGAGTGGACTGCCGGGCAAGGCTGGCACGCGGCGACACTAGGTCCGCGCGGCCCGCTCACGCTCGATCCCGCTGCTGCCGTACTCCACTATGCCCAGGAGATCTTCGAGGGATTGAAGGCTTATCGCCGCGATGACGGCTCGATCACCCTGTTCCGTCCCCAGGCCAACGCCGCGCGGTTCAACGCTTCGGCCCAGCGGCTGGCGATGCCCGAGATGCCCGAGGAGCTTTTCATCGAGGCGATCCGCCAGATCGTCCTCGCCGACCGCGATTGGTTTCCGGATGTCGAGGGCGGATCGCTCTACCTGCGCCCGTTCATGTTCGCGTCGGAAGCGTTCCTCGGCGTGCGCCCGGCCAAGGAATACAAGTTCCTGGTGATCGCCAGCCCCGCCGGCAACTATTTCAAGTCAGGCGCGCCGGCGGTGTCGATCTGGGTCAGCGAGGACTACACCCGCGCCGCGCCCGGCGGCACCGGGGCGGCCAAGTGCGGCGGCAACTACGCCGCCAGCCTTGTCCCCCAGGCCGAGGCGATCGCTCTGGGCCACGACCAGGTGGTGTTTCTCGACGCCGCCGAACGCAAGTGGATCGAGGAACTCGGCGGCATGAACCTGTTCTTCGTGTTCGCCGACGGCAGCCTGATCACGCCGCCCTTGGGCGGCACGATCCTGCCCGGAATCACCCGCGACAGTCTGCTGTCGCTCGCCGCCGACGAGGGCCTGGCGGTGCGCGAGGAACGCTACAGCCTCGACCAATGGCGCGAGGATTCGGCCAGCGGCCGCCTGACCGAAACGTTCGCCTGCGGCACCGCGGCGGTGGTCACCGCGGTGGGCCGCGTCGCCGGGCGCGACGGGGAATTCACGATCGGCTCGGGCAGCCCCGGCCAGATGACCCAGCACCTGCGCGAGCGTTTGGTCGCAATCCAGCGCGGCAAGGCGCCGGATCCGCACGGCTGGGTGATGCGGCTGGCTTGAGGCGGGATCGGCGCAAGATCGGGATGTCCGTTTGCGACCCTATTCTGTTGAAGAAGTCGGCCTCTGCGACGGCCAGGCGGCAACGCAGACAGCAAGCGAGCTGGCTCCCGCTCCCGTTCAGGCGGGTGCGAGCCGCCGCATCGGAGTAATCTTCGCCATTTTCCGGAGGTTTTGGGCTGCGGCGGCGAGGTGGAACTCGTCTCTTGCTCCCTTGGGACCGCGCAGGCGCAAGCGATCCAGCTTTAGGATGCGCTTGAGGTGGGCGAACAGCATCTCGACTTTCTTCCGTTGGCGGCGTGACACGAGATACGCATCAGTGGTGGCGATATCCCGTGCGAGGTCGCGCGCGCCTTCGTGGATCGAGCGGGTGACCTTGCGAGCGGGCATGTTCGGCGTGCATTGCTGCCGGAAGGCGCAGTCCTGGCAGTCCTGCTGACGCGCGCGGTAGCGGATCGACCCGTCCTTATCGACGCCGGCACGCGGATTGCTGAAGTTGCGATTGGACCGCCGCAGGCGGTTACCGCCGGGGCAGAGGTAGCTGTCGTCTTCATGGTCATAGACGAAGTCGGCGCGCTCGAAGCTGCCATCGTTGCGGGCGGACTTGTCGAACACCGGGATATGCGGCTCGATGCTCTTGTCCTCGACCAGCCAGGCCAGGTTGGCTGCCGATCCGTAGGCCGCGTCGGCCACAAGCCGCTCGGGCCAGATACCGAAGCGCTCCTGCGTTCGCTCGATCATCGTGCGTTGGGCGGTTACTTCCGCCTGGCGGACCGAGGTCGTCGCCTCGACGTCGACGATCACCGCGTGATCGAGGTCGATCAGGTAGTTGGTGCTGTAGGAGTAGAACGCCGCCTCGCGGGTTGCCGCGGCCCAGCGCGAGGCAGGGTCGGTGAGGTTGATCCGCTTGGGTGTCACCGGCGTCGCGCCGCCGAACGCGGCATCGTCGAGCACTTCCAGATACTCGCGCACAGCGCGTCCGACCACTTCGGTCGGCAGGCCTTCTTCGCCGGGCACCGAGCGCTGGCGATGGACATCGGCGCGGATGAGGCTCGCGTCGACCGCGAAGCCTTCGCCGCCCACCAGCCCCTCGGCCATGCAGCGTTCGACAGTCATCTCGAACAGTCGCCGCAGCAGATCGCTGTCGCGGAAGCGACCGTGCCGGTTCTTTGAGAAGGTCGAGTGATCGGGCACCGCGCCTTCGAGTCCGAGCCGGCAGAACCAGCGATAGGCGAGGCTGAGGTGCACCTCCTCGCACAGCCGCCGCTCCGAGCGAATGCCCATGCAGTAGCCGATGATAAGCATCCGGATCATCAACTCGGGATCGATCGAGGGCCGCCCCGTCTCGCTGTAAAAGGGCCTCAGGTGCTCTCGGAGCACACCAAGATCGACGAACCGGTCGATCGCTCGAAGCAGGTGATCTGCTGGAACGTGATCCTCGATGCTGAAGCTGTAAAACAGCGCTTCCTGCATCATCGTTCGCTCGCCCATCATCAGCAGGTCTCCTGATAACAGGGCCAGTGAATCAGGACTTTAACCCCACTGCATGGGCGAGTTTTTCAACACAATACACCCCCATCCGGACACCTGTTTATACTTTCCTACATCGCCCAAATCTGGCTCATCCTGCGTGATGAGATCGACCGCGCACTGCGACGCCCGTTCCGTCCACCGACCCGTGTGCAAAGACCGCAAGCTCACGCTTCGCAGCGTCGCGAGGCGACGGTTTTTGGCGGAATCGCGGGACCGGTGCGCCATGTCGAAGGTCCATCGATTCATTACCCTTGGACAGTGGCCAAGTGGTCCAAGCCCCCAATCCTCGACGGAATCGCGGCCGAGCGAAATGAGCAGGCTAGGTGCTCGGCGCTTATGCCGCCGCGATCAGTTTTGCCGCGCTGGGGCCCTTCTCGAGCAGATCGATCAAAGCGCGTTCGTGCGGCGACAGCCATCGCGTCGCGCGCGGCAGCTTAAGGGTCGCGCGCCATTTGACCTGGCGGTCGACCAGCGCGATCACCGCCGGGTGAATATAGCTTTTGCGCGCGATCGCCGGGGTGTTGCCAAGACGTGCGGACACCGCCTCGGCCAGCGCCTTGACCGACAGTGCGCCTTGCGCCTCGGCCAGCGTCTGCAACCCGATCGCGCTGGCGTGCCACGTGCGAAAGTTCTTGGCGGTGAAATCCTCGCTCATGGTCTCGCGCAAGTAGTCGTTGACCTCGGCCGAGCCGACCGGCTGCGCCACGCCGTCGTCGTCGAGATACTGGAACAGGTGCTGGCCGGGCAGGTCCTGCATCCGCTTGACGAAGCGGGCGAGGCTCTTGTCGCTGATCTTCATTTCGCACAGCTTGCCCGACTTGGCCTTGAACCGCAGCTTGAGCACGCTCCCGGAGACGTCGGCGTGGCGCATCCGCAGCGTGGTCGCGCCGAAGCTCTTGTTGTCCTTGGCGTATGTCTCGTTGCCGACGCGGATCCCGCCGGTGTCGAGCAGGCGGACGATGCTCGCCACCGCGCGTTCGCGGGTCAGCCTGGGTGAGCGCAGATCGTCCTCGACCCGCTTGCGCACCAGCGGCAGCAGGCGCCCGAACCGCGCGGCCGAATCGAACTTCTCGCCTTCCTGGAGCGCGCGGAAATCGGGGTGATAGCGGTATTGCTTGCGCCCCTTGGCGTCGATGCCGGTGGCGAGCAGGTGGCCGTTGTCCGCCGGGCAGAACCACGCGTCGACATAAGCGGGGGGCAGCGCGATGCGGTTGAGCCGGTCGATCTCGTCGCGGTCGGTCACGCGCCGGCCCTTCGCGTCGAAGTACGCCCAGCCCTTGCCGGCCTTGCGGCGGGTCAGCCCCGGGAGGCTGTCGTCGCAATAGATCAGGCGCGATTTGCCCGCGCGGAAGGTGGTCTGAGTCATGGGAAAGCGAACGGGCTCGCCGCATCGAAGTTCCGCCCCTTCCCTTCGCGCCTTCGCCCGCTATAAGCGCGCCGCCTGCTGGGGCGTCGCCAAGTGGTAAGGCAGCGGCTTTTGATGCCGCCATTCGCAGGTTCGAATCCTGCCGCCCCAGCCAGTTTCGCCGCAACTCATTGCCACGAATAGCTTTTCTGACGGCGCCTGTAGCACGGTGGGGTTTTGCTACAGAACCCTGCTACAGAGAAAGGCTATCTGGGCATGGGTTCGGTCCCAAATACGGTGCGACGCGGAGGGATCTTTCACTTCCGCCGTGCGGTCCCCGCAGTGCTTCAAGAACTCTTCACTCGGAACGAGTTAACGTGCAGTCTGCGTACGGCGGACGTCGCACTCGCTCGCCGCTTGTCGCGGACTCTTTACGTCTGCACTGAGGAATTGTTCGATGCTGTCAAAGCCGGGCCGATGCTGACCGACGACGACATCACGGCCCTGGTGAAAGACTTTTACAGCTCTATCCTCGCGCAGGACGAAGCGGTCCGGCTGATGCGTGACGACCCTATCCCCGAGGATCGGCGCGCACACTATGTCGAACATTACCGGCAACTCGCGGAGCGTTCCCGCATCGACCTGGCCAACAGCGCCTTCGGGTCGGTGAGGACAATCACCAGCACAATGCTCGCCCGGCGCTTTGGTCGGGAGGTGTCACTGGACAAGGTCGACGCGCGACGCGCGTCTCACGCCATGCTGCGAGCCGGGGTGGAGGTGGCGGAGACCTTGAGGGCACGGGCCGAAGGCGACTTCAACTACGAACCCAAGGACAGGCTGCTCCTGGCCACGCTGGAAGAACCTGCTGCGATCCCCCGAGCGGCTTCCAAACCGGAACCGGTTTCCTCACCAGTGCTGGTCCCGGCTGGCCCACCGTTCAGCGAGGAGGCGGAAGCGTTTCGGCAGGCTCAGTTGCGGCGCAAGGTCTGGGAGCAGCAAACCGCCTTGCAGGCGCGGAAGACGTTCGAGCTGTTCGCCGAACATTTTGGCGACCGTCCACTTGCGCACTTCACGCGCCGTGATGCAGCACGGTTCAAGGAACTCCTGGAGGACCTTCCAGCCAACTACGGTAAGGCCCCCGAATATCGCGGTCTGAGGGGGGATCAGATAATCGAGCGCTCCCGCTCGCTCGACATACGGCGGCTTTCTCCCCGCACCGTTCAGCGACACTTTGCGGCACTTGCGTCGCTATGGGCATCTGTGATCGAGCATGGTCGAGCCGACGCAAACATCTTTGCCGAATGGAAGTTCGCCGCCAGCAAGCGGGCCCGCGACCAGCGACAGATGTGGGAAACGGACGAGCTCCAGGCGCTGTTTTCCTCGCCCGTTTGGGCAGGTTGCCAGTCTCCGCATCGCCGATCGAAGCCCGGCACCCTAATCTTGCGGGATGAGAAGTTCTGGCTGCCACTGATCGCCGTATTCACCGGCATGCGGCAGGAGGAAATCTGCCAGCTTCGCCTCGCGGACCTTCGTCAGGTTGATGGCATCTGGATCTTCGATCTCAACATCCGGTCGGGCCAGCAACTCAAGAACGCGAATGCTATCCGACAGGTGCCGGTCCATGACGAGCTCCTCCGCCTTGGACTCCTCATTTATGCCGAAGAGCAGCGGAACATGGGCAAGACCTTGCTCTTTCCCAATCTTCAGCCGGGCGGAGCGGACGATCGCCTGGGCCACAACTACTCGAAGTGGTTCAGCCGCTATCGACGCGAGACCGACCTTTTCGTCCCGGGCCGCGACTTCCACTCGTTCCGCCATAGTGCGACTACCTTCATGTCACGCGCGGGCGTGCAACACACGGTCATCGACGCCGTGACCGGCCATGCAACCGCAGGTGAGACAGCGCGATATGACAAGGGACTCACGGTTTCCAATCTGAAGGCGGCGATCAATACGATCGAAATAGGAGTCGACCTTTCGCGACTCCATTCGACAGACTGATTGGGGCGGTCCCTAGCGCCCTGCCAGAAACGATGGGGGGACTGACCGTTGGTCGGCCAGTCGGACCGACAGCTGCAGATCCTATATCCCCTGCCCCTGCCCCCCTGCCCCTGCCCCTAATACTTCCACCTTCTCTTCTACCTCCATCTCCATCTCCATCTCCATCTCCATCTCCATCTTCACCTTCACCTCCTAAAAATTCTTCCCTGCGTTCCCGGGAGAACCATTGAGAAAAAGGAGAAAGCCCGTGAAGTTCGACCAGATGCCCGACGCAAAGGTGAAGCCAGGGGACACGCCCGATATGCGCCAGGCGATCCACCTGATCGAAGAATACAGGCGGGTCGCAAAGCGCCCGATCGACTGTCAGCTCAAGCTCGACAAGCGCACCAGCTATTACCCGGACAGTGGGACGCTCAACGAGGACAACAAGAGGGCTGGTGCGCAGCGCGGCATCGCCGCTTTGCGGGCGTGGCTCGACCAACCTCGCTTTGAAGATTAGGCTTCACGCCCTATCGCACGAACGGTCTGCAAACATCGCTGCCCCCATCGTGAATCCTTCCTGTGCCCCTGCAATCTCGCAGGCGGCACAGGAGGAACTCAATGATCCCTGTCGCTGACAACCCCATTACCCAGTTGCCGATAGTCCCGACTGCTGTGCTCGTGAAGCACCGCGTCTATGAGCAGTTCGACAACCGCTTCCGTTCCTGCGCGCGGCTTCTTCAGTCGTTGTGGCGCCAGCGCCAGAACCTGCCAATTGGTACCTACACCAGGACCTCTGGAAGCAAGCGTACCATCGGTTCGCTGATCTCGACCGCTGCCGGCACCGAAGGCCGCAACTTCCTCACCCCCGCGATCGCCGAGATTGCCCGGCTCGAAGCTGCCTACCAGGAACGTGATGCGCTGATCGACCAGAACCGGCTGTTCACCAACCTTCTTTCGTCCATGCCCTTGGCTTTCAATGCCTGCGTGCCGCTGCATCTCGACCGCGACCTCGCCGCGCGGGTCCTTCGTGCGATCATTCCCGGTATCGACCTCAAGGCGGTGGTCGACGTGCTCTTCGAACACAGCCCAGGTCGACAGGATCCGACCCTGACAGGCGACCGCAGTGCCTTCGACGTCGCCTTCGTCTACGAGCGGAGCGACGGAAAGCGCGGCCTCTTGGGGCTCGAGGTCAAGTACAGCGAGACGGGCACCGAGCCGGCACCGCCGGAGCTCAATCCGCGTTACACCGACCTCGCCCGTTCATCGGGACTGTTCAAGGAACCGGATCACGCGGCGCTGCGCGTCAATCCGCTGCAGCAACTGTTCCGCGAGCATCTGCTGGCCCAGGCTGTGGTGATGCGCGGCGCCTACGCCGAGGCTTACTTCGTGCTGGTCGCGCCGCGCCTCAACCACCTCGTGCAGAACAGCGCGTCGCTCTATGCCAGCTTCCTCGCGAAGCCGACCAATGGACAGGTACCCTTCGTCAACGTGGAGCTGGAGCAGCTGGTCGGCGCATTCGGCTGGTCAGGAGCCCACGATCATTCGCTCGCTCTTACCGAAAGATACCTGGACTGGGGCAGAATCGATGAGGTCGTGCGTGCAGCTGTGAAGGCCAAGGGCAAGACGTGGCAGACCGAGCAAGCCCCACCGGCCAGGCCGGCCGTCGTTCGCAGCCCGAAACCCAAGGCCGCCTGACGTGTCGCGGACGGCGCGCCCCGCCTTCATAGACGAAGCGCCCTTCGCACAGCTCCTCGCCAACGGTCACTGCACCGCTGGCGGGGAGACCTTCGACCCGCACCCGGTGATCAAGCTTTTCACACCAGACGCGAATGCCACCTGGCTCCTGACGGAGCTCGATCCTGACGACGAGGATCGTGCCTTCGGCCTTTGCGATCTCGGGTTTTCCTCGCCAGAGCTCGGCTACGTCCGCCTCAGCGACCTCGAAAACCTGCGCGGACCATTCGGGCTCGCTGTCGAACGCGACGAACACTTCAGCGCCGATCGGCCACTCTCTGTCTATGCAGAACAGGCCCGGTTGTCCGGTAGGATTATCTGCTAGCCGAAATCGCATGTCCGTCCGCGCGGGCGCCTTCGTCAAAAGCGACCAATGAAGATTGTGATGCTTAACACCTTCGCACAGTGTTCGGCCATGACCGACGTTGGTCACGTGCGCGCGAACAACGAAGACTCTATCGCAGTGGCCGGCACGGACGCGTTCCCCCTCTTCTGTTGGGAAGGGGAACTCGCGCTCCGGCATGGCTGGGCGCTGGTGGGCGATGGGATGGGCGGGCATGTTGCCGGCGAGGCCGCAAGCCAGCTCGCCATCGAGTTGCTGAGACCGGTCATGAGCCAGCTCACCAACTCGGAGCAGGTCACTGCAGCATTGCAAGCGGTGAACGAGGCTCTCTTCGACATCATGGAGCGCCATCCGGCGCTCGCGGGCATGGGCACAACGATCGCCGGTGTCATCTTGCTTGGCGATCGAGCTTTGGTTTTCAACTTGGGCGACAGCAGGGTCTACCTTCACCATCAACACACACTGACCCAGCTCAGTCAGGACGACGTGATCGGCGGCAACATGCTCACGCAATGCCCCGGCGGCCTAGACGCCCCGGCAGAGCTCGGGCCGCACGTCCAAGAGATCGGCCTGGCACCTGGCGCGGCGCTTCTGCTCTGTTCCGACGGGCTCACCGACATGCTCACGGACGCGGAAATCGCGGCCTTGCTGTATTCATCTGACTCTCATTCCGCCGAACGAGTCGTCCAGGCCGCCCTCAATGCGGGCGGTATCGATAACGTATCGGCGGTTGTGATCCATATTGGCAACTTGCCGTTTCCCAACCGCCCGGGGTTTAAAGTCCGTTTGGGCCGTTAGTGGACTGTCTGTTTCGCCGATCAAACACCGATGAAGCCGTCGTTCGGCTCATGCAAATGAGCCGCCCGCGGTCAACGCCTGCTAGGGTCAAGCGGCGCTTACGCGCGGCAATGTGAGTGATCGGTCGCGTCACTCCCCACATCGATCAAGCTGCGGCTCGCGCTTAGCGTTCGCCATGAGTTGGGCGTTAGCTGACTGAACAGAGTCCCTCCGGAGATCAGCTGCTCAGACCGCGTCGCATCGCTATCTTAGCTAGATCGATTTTAAGAACAGCTCGCCCCCGCCTCTCCCCGGATGCCTGACGTAGCGCGACGGCATTCGCATGCGGCTCAGCGCTCGCTCAGCCGGGCGACCCAGAGCAACGATGCGCTCTACACCGAGCGCGTCCACGAGCCATGGCAAAATGGGGGGCATGCAGGCGAACTCGGCGGGAGTGTGTCCGCGATTTTTAATGCCGTCAGGCCCATGCGTATGAAACGGAAAGGCGTTCCAGAAGAATACTCGACCGGCGCGCCCGTTCATCGCCTTCCAGACAAACCTGGCGGTTTCTTCCTTTACTGGCGCTCCACTGGTGGCCCTGGCGAGAGCGGGTGAGCTCCAGTATTCACCGCAAGTTTGCAGATTAACCTCATCGGTGAGCGGCAAGCCTGTTCGCCGGCCGCCTTTAGCCCCAAGTTCAAGTCCCACCCACAACTCATCCGCGCCAGCAGCGAGACCGGCGTCCATGATGGTCTCCATGTTGGATCGTCGGATCGCCGGGGCGTTCGGCAGGTCGTGCAGCTGACATCGATCTCGGTACGGGTTGAAGACGTTAGCCAGCGAGATGCCTGCCAGCTCGTCTATAAGATCCTTTCCGGAGGCCCAGTTCATCGCGTCACGCCCTCTTTGATGATTAGCCGCCGTGCTTCAAGGTCGGCGATGAACGTACCCGCACGATGCTCCCGGAGATACCGAAACGCTGTGAAGCCCTGAAGAATGGCATCCTCCCACATCCACATTGGGCATCGTTGGACTTCGTAACCTCGCACCATCTGATGGATGGTGCGCAGAAGCTCGAAGTCGAGGGATGTCACATCAGCGAAGGCCTGATGGCGAAGACCGTGACTGAAGATCCAGTTCGAAATGCCTTCCTCTGTAATGATGGCTCGCGCGCCGTCCTGCTGCTCGTCGACCGCCCGATTGCTCTTGCGCTTGAGCTTAAGCAGCGCTCGCAGCACAGGCGACCATCCAAGGACGGCGGCGTACGCCAGATGGAAGACGTCATGAAACCGATAGTCGTCCTGGTCGGCGCTATTGTCCGTAAGTCGGTCGCCCAGATTCACGCCGTGGACCGACTGGAAGACATACTTAACGCCTAGAACTTCCTTCTCACGAAACACGACTTCCAACTGGCGCGGGAGACGCTCGTCGTCGTCATAATCTTCATCGAACAAGGGCGTGTGCACGCGTTCGATTGGCCAGCGACCCTCGACCTTTTCGATATTGGAGCGAGCTGAGCTCTCGAGACTGATCTGCGCATCGGCGGCGGCTGTGACGAGACTGTGGAACAGGCGCGAGAGGTCTTCTCGCAACGCGTCGGCGCCTTCAGTTGTCTCGTTGGCGCGGCGGATCAGGCGCCCGACGCGAGCGGCGACGTCCAGCAGGCTTCGCTCGACGTACTCGCCAGAAGCCGGCGACATAAGGCCGAGCGACTGTTGGCCCTCGAGGTCGTGAAACGACGTGGGCGCGCTGCTGCAGCCAAACAGCGAAGGATCGCTGTCTGGTCGGGCGGCCAGATCGCTTAGTCGCAAGTTAAGTGCGTCGGCGACGTTGGCGAGGTACCAGAGGACGTCCCCGGTTTCCTCAACGGATGAGCGTTCGTAAGCGGCATACGAGTTGTGATCTCGTTGCTTCTTCTTCAGTTCGCTCAGGAGGCTTCCGACCTCGCCGAACAATCCGAGAAGATGGAAGCGCAGGCGACGCTCACCCGAGCGCGCGCTGCGATCGGTCGCCACCGCAAATTGCTGGTAGACATCAAGCGTCAGGTTTCCCTCACGCAAAGCGGGAGCGTCGTAGGGAGGCGGCGTCATCTACACTCGCCCGCAACAGCTCTGGCGCCAGCCGCACCCTTCGGCCCCACATCGCGCAGCTCGCAATGAATTTGAACCGGCGCGTCAGCCAGCCAGTGCGGAGTGAGACGGTCAGGCAACCTGCTCAGCAGGCTGGCGAGGAACACCGTCCCTGCGACGAGAGTGAAGCAAAACAGCCAAAAACGACCCGGGTCACGTAGACCGCGACCTCCCGTCCTGCGAGAGTCGGGCGATGGTCGTTCCGCGAGCAGGAGCGTGGCGGTCACCACGGTGCTGATGCTGGCAGCCACGATGATCACGGCGTAGTCCTCAACGTCCGCGCGATCTCCGAGGCGAGCCGTCAGCCAATCAAGTACATAAAGGCTGCCCAGAATGGCCAGGAGCTTCACGGCGACACGGCCAGCGATCTCGTAATGTGAGGCGGAGACCTGAGTCAGCCATGCCCAGAGCTTCTTCAAAAGCGCGCCGAGTGCGGTCAGAAAACGGCGCAACCCTGACCGAGCTTCATCGGCCGTCATGTCGCGATGGCCTGCGGCGAGGGTGCGGCTGCTTCGCTGTCGGCGCGCGGCGCGGCGACGTTCTCCGGCCCTGACTCGCTGCACGCCCTTACACCCAGCGCAATCAGCGCGCCTAGTATCAGGCCTTGGGACCATCTGAGTATGGAATGGTCCCGCTCAATCTTCTGCACCCGCTCGTCCAGCTCATCGCGGGTCTCGTCGATCTTCTGATCGAGACCTGGAAGCGAGTGGAACCTGTCGGAGAGTGGAGTTATGAGTTCGGTCGGGACACCTTTGAAGGTGCTCTTCTTGCCAGTGATGTCGGCTGGACCGGTCAGATCAGCGAAGAAGATCTCGAACCACTTGTCGCCGCGACTTACATGGATGGTCGCGGGCCCTGCATTAAACACCGCAAAGACCAGATTGCCGCGATAACCCGGCTCCACATAGAAGCCCGAAACGTTGACCAGTCCGCGGAACTTCGTGGATTTCGACCTCAGCGTGATGAAGGCGATTGCGTCCTTCGGTATCCAGACCTCTTCCTCGCTGTGCATGAGGGCGAACTGCCCTGGAGGGATCGCTCGGCTTTCCCTCGCTTCCAGCAACTCCTTCGACTTGTAGTCGTCCGGGGTGGCGGGGGTGATGTAGATTTCTTCCCCAACGGACATGTTATAGGACGCGCGCTCGCGCCGCCCCTGCTCGTCTGGAAAGAACGGAGCGATGATCGGCCGGCCGTGTTCCTTCTCGAACTCTGTGCTCCGCTCGAGCAGCCGTTCAAATGTCCAAAAGCCGAAGGCCTTCGCGGTCGCCATTGACTCATCCCTCCCGCCCTGATCGGCGCACGCGCCGCAACTAGCGGATATCAGGCAGCGCGAGAAGGAAAACGGACAGATCGCAGGCATTATGGCCGCGATTTCAGATTCTTCAGCCGATCGCTGGCGTTGGTCGCCGCGATCGCATAGCAGCGCCGTCGATCCGGGAGCTAATGCGTGCGCACGACAGCGGTGTATGACACATACTGGCGCTTCGCCGCTGAGCGACAAGCCGTCTACCTGCGCCGCCTCGACGGACAGCCGGGGCCATGGACCGATGATCCGGTGCTGCGGCGACACCGCTTCACCAACTGCTACCGCGCCGCCGACCGAGTCAGCCAGTTCCTTATCAGCGAGGTCCAATACGGGCCGCACCGGTCACCGGCTCCAGCGGAAGTCTTTTTCCGCACAATGCTGTTCAAGCTCTTCAACCGGGTTTCGACGTGGCATATGCTCGAGCGATCGCTGGGCCATATTTCTTGGCAGTCCGCCGATCCCGAACTGATTTGTCAGGAGTTGGATCGCGCTATCGACCGAGGCACCAGAGTGTATTCGGCGGCCTACATCATGCCCTCTCCCAATTTCGGCCACAGTCGCAAACATCGAAACCACATAGCGCTCTTGTGGAGGATGATGGATCTCGGGCTGCCGGGTCAGATGGCAGCGACGGATTCGCTACAGGAAGCCTACAAGCTGTTGCTCGATCAGCCTGGCCTAGGGCCGTTTCTCGCATTTCAGTTCGCGATAGACCTAAATTACTCGACCCTAATGACGCACGAGGAATCCGAGTTCGTGGTCGCAGGCCCGGGCGCCCTCGACGGCATCTCTAAGTGCTTCGCAGATGTCGGCCGCGCGGCGCCAGAAGACGTGATCCATTGGGTTTGCGAACGTCAGGAGCGCGAATTCGCGCAGCGTGGCCTCGATTTCCCGGGGCTCTTCGGTCGACGGCTACAGCCAATCGACTGCCAGAACCTCTTCTGCGAGATATCCAAGTACGCGCGCGTCGCTCATCCGGACGTTGTCGGCAGATCAGGCCGCACGCGTATCAAGCAGCTGTTCGCTGAAGACAGGCGCCCTCTGCCAGCTCCCCAGTTCCCGCCGCGGTGGCACGTCGTGACGCCAGGTGGCCTCGGGGGCCGGGTCGAGGCGCCGGTAATGCTCTAAAAGGGCCTATCGCAGGAGCGGCGCCAGTTCACGTCTCACGACATCTGGAAGTTCCATACCAAAGTTCTGTCGATGGAGCCAAGCCAAGGCGGCTTCCCGGTCCATAGCGAAATTCGCCGCGCGCATTTGAAGCAGCCGCGCTGAAATCCGGGACAGGCCTAGGTCGATGAAGCTGAGCATAGTTTCGGATGATGCGCCCATTTCCAGGAACAGCGGGATCGCCGGGATATGGCTGGCTTCGCGCTCGTGTCCAAGTTCAATGAGCACTTGCCGGAGGACTGAATTGTAGCAGGCCATCTGCTTCACAAATTTGAACCGCAGCGTCTTCTCGACGTCCTCAAGGATCTTGCGAATGAGGACGGCGGTACCGCTTCGGCGCTGCTGTCCGCCCTTTGCGCGGCCGTCCTCAACTCGCTTGATGTCCCGATCGATCTCGAACTGGATGAGATCTGGCAGACCGTCTCCGCGCATCCAGCTTAAGGAAAGAGTAGCCCATCGTATGTACGATTCGCCCTTAGTCACCCCGTCCAGCTCAACTTGAAGGCGGCGATAGACGTTGATCAGCTTGGACTGCACCGTCTTCCAATCACCCGCAGGATGTGGCGGCATGTAGTGGCCCACGCCCTTCTTCGGAATGTCGCGCTTGAGCTTCGCGTAAAGCTTCTGTTGCCGATGAGGGGAGATATAGGGGGTGGCCGCCAGCGTCTCTGTCGGCACTGCTACCCGGTTGTCCGCTTCTTCGAGGCCTTCAATGAGCGCTACTCGTTTTTCGGCTGGTACCTGCATGCGCTGCAGCGTCTGGTCGAGCGTTCCCTTCCGCAGGTCGTGGAATAGCCGCGAGAATACGTTCTCGAGGAGCGTGTTCTTCCCGGAAGCGATGGTAGGATCCCCGATGTAAGCGAGGAACTCATCGGTGTGCTCTACAAGTTGCTTCTGAAGGGAAGATCTGACCTCGCCCTCCGGCCCATGTGCGAGCGGCTGGCTTTCCCATTCGTTGTAATCGATGAGAAAGACATTGCCTTCGAACTCCTTACCGAGGCGGCCCGCCCGCCCCGCAAGGTTCCAGAAATCGACCGCATCCATGGGCTTCTCGCCCTTTTCAGGGTTGCGCATGAATATGTTGCGCGCAGGTAGATTGACTCCTTGAAGCAGCGTGCTGGTGCAAACGATGAAGTCAAGTGTGCCATCCTCAAAGGCGGCCTCAATCGCGTGCCGGACCAAGGTCGGAATGTGTCCGTAGTGAAAACCCACACCTGACAAGACGTGTTTGGCGAGCAGAAACTCCGGATGGACATGCTCCTGAGCGAACTTGGCGAGCTCAGCGCGTTTCTCCTGGATTGAAGCGTCCACGACACGATCGGGATCAGCTTCGGCGATGACATCGCAGAGCAGGGATGAAAGTCCTTCGCACCGCGAGCGAGTATCGCCGTATATGATGCTCTGGGACCCACGTCCGAAGTACCAGGCCAGGTAGACCAACTTCTGATCCGCCTGAACCAACGGCATAGAGACGTCAAACTTGACGAACTCGGCCATGGCCCGCTCGTCCCAGATTTTCGTCCGCACCTCATCGGGTACCGCGTCGCTTACGTCCGTAAGGATGATGTTCTGCCCCACGGGGCTGTCATCGGTTTTCCTTACGGACGGCTCGGAAACGCTGAAAACCCTGGCGAGCGCTTCGGGATTCGATACGCGGGGAAGAGTGAAGAGAAGCTGCGTGGAGGGCGCGCGCGCCAGAAACTCATCGATTACTGACTGCAGGATTACGCCACGATCACCCTCACCGATCTGGTGGGCCTCGTCGATGACGATAGTTTCGACGCTGAACTCAGGGTCGGCCAGTAGTACCTGAAGCCGCTCCTGGGTCATCACATAGATGGTCGGTCGCGACTGATCCTGAACGACCGGTACAGTTGCGACTCGGGTAGCGTCGTCGCCAAACGCTTCGAGTTGCTTGGTAAGCGAAGTCGCTACCTGGCTGATGAGTGCGCGTGTGGGGACAAGGAACGCCGCCGCTTTAATCGCGCCGTCCTTTAGTTGCTGCGCGAGGTAAGTCTGAAACATGAACGACTTGCCGGCGGATGTCGGCGCGGACGCGATGATTGATCGCCGTAGTAGCAGATCGTCCCATATGGTCCGCTGGTAATCGGTCAGCGCCAGCTCGCCGGCTTCCGTTGTGAGCGTATTCGCGACGCGGTGCCCTGTGGTCTCGAGGAGGGCAGGTGTCGGCAGGTTGCTGCGCCGAGCGGTCAGCTCGGTTCTGAAATCGAGCGAGGGAAAGTGGCCCAGGCGGCTCATTACCAATTGCAGGACGTCAGCTAGTCCGCCGAGTGCTTCGCCGTAAAGCTCGTACGCGGCAGTGGCGATGGTGAACGCCTCTCGGCGGGCGCGAGAGTTTTCGCTGAGGCTAAAGATTCCCGCACTCTGCACAAGTCGATCGATGGCCGCGTCTTCAGTTAGACCTAGCGCGGTGCGGTGCCTGAGCGATTGATCCATGCGCCGCACTACCAAGCCATTGTAGTCGTCGGCGTACTGCTTTTCCTGCCGTATCTCGGCAACGAGCTCCTCAATCAATTTCCATCCCCAGCTTTTGAGCAAACGTCTTCCGGAAGTGCTTGATGTCCGGGAACGGCATGACGAAGAATTGCAGGTTATTTGGGGGTGGGAGGTCCACCGCTATTTTATCCTGGATTTGCGCGGTGATCTCCAGTGCGCGTTTGGTGTATTGCTGCCGGAACGCCTCCTCCACCTCCTCCGGCGGGAGGGCAGCTACCTTGCCGTAAGCAGGATATTCGAAACCGATAAAGCACGTGTGGATCTCGTGCTTCAGTGGACGCGGCACGCGATACGGATTCAACAGGTTACGCAGATGTCGGTCCGCGGCTGGATCGATGCCGTGCAGATCCATATGGCCATGGATAATTGCGATTTCTCGCTTACGCAGGGCTAGGTCGTTAAGATACTCGGTGATGGATTTGATGGCATCGTCGATGGCGCCGGCAACGCCCTTGTGGAGCTTGGACTCGCCCAGATGAAGCAACAGGCTTTTGAGCTTGGGACAATAGCGGACATGCACGCCATCACGGCCATGAATGTTCATATTGCTATTCGTTTTGAGGCTCATCTTGGAAACGAGCAATGGTGCCTTTACCATGGCTTCCAACGTGAGAAACAAGAGGAGCTCGCCCGCTTCACCACCCGTTATCGCCGCGCTGCGCGTTCTCACAAAGAGCTCGCGCGCCTTGTCACCGAGAGCGATTAAAGCGTGCATGTCTTTTTCAGCGAACGCCTTATCGGTAACCCGTTTCACCTCCGCGCGAGGTAAGCAGTAGGGGACAAGCGATTGGTAAATGTACTCGATCAGCGCATCGATATCGGGCCCGCCGGCGCCAAATAGCGGATACAGGAACTCGCCGTCTAGGAGGTGGGACTTCGGTTGCCAGTCGAACTCGAGGCGGTTGATGTGGGCAGGGTAATGCTCGTGATCCCCGCATATCGCTTCGATCGCGGTCTGCAGGACCGACGGATCGACGGCTGGCTCATGGCCGGCATCATCTGAGCTACTCAACGCCGCATCCCGTCTTTTTCCTGACTGCCTCGCTGACTTTCCTCAATCGCCGTCCAGCAAGAGTGGGAAATCAAGTCCCTTTTGCGTACTAGAGACAATAGCGATCGTAGACAAATCAACAGCTAGGAGCGACACGTCACTCGCCAATCGTGGACTACTCGCAAGCTAATTAGTGTGCGGGACTCACCGTCCACCCCGTAGGAGTGCACTGCGGTGGCGAGAACGGGCGGTAGTTTGCGGCCGAGGCGCCGGGGGTGGTTTGATGCGAGAAAGCCAAGGATCAAGGGGCAGAATCCCATACCCTCGCACACGCACTGACCCATTGGACTGGAGCCAAGACCCGGGTGGATCGCAAACTCAGCCCGGTTTGGCTCTGCGGATTACGCCATGGAAGAGCTGATCGCCGAGCTGGGAGCCGCCTTCACCTGCGTCATTCTGGGGTTAGTAACAGAGCCCCGACTGGATCACGGTCCCTACGTGGGTTCTTGGTTGAAGGTGCTGCGCGGCGAATCCGATATTCACCACCGCTGCCAAGACCGAGTGGCAGCAGATTACCTTGCGAAAGCAGGGGCTTAATCCTCTCGACTCTGATGACTTCGGCAGTGCAATTCAACTGGAAGGATCCCCAGCTGAATAGGCTGCTTCCTGCAACCCGATCGATTACTTTAGGGTTAGTAATCAATAGCTTGCGGACAGCTTTCCTGCTGCTCTTAGAAAGTAGCAGGTTACACCCCCAACAAATCTAACCGTTCCAGCAATGACAGCTTCGGGAAGGACTCACGGATGTCAGGTGCTTTTGCCGGGCGACCCAGACCGGTTACAAAGGACGCGAATTGGCTGCCGTATAGTCGCCGCACATCAAACACACCATCTTCCACGGCAGCGCGAAATGGACGAGGGCGCGGCAAGCCACTCGGAGCATCGGGGGCCGTGCATGCGTCAGTAAGCGAGAGCGCCAAATTCGCCAGGTGGGGCTGGCGATCGAGCAAAAACTCCGCTGCGGGTGGCGTGCCGATCGCGCGCCGCGCAGGCCCGAGATTGCTCGAAATGAACAGCCGGCGCTCTGGCCCGACGGCGCCCGGATTGACGTAGTCGAACGCGAGAATGTCGCTCAGCCAGAGAGTCTCGCGGTCAGGGCGATTTCGCGCGCCAACCAGCACGGCATCGCGATCATGGCTCTTCAACAGGTAGCTGACACTAATCCAATGTCGCAGAATGGACGGACAAAGCGAGCCGCGAATATTGACCGCCCTAGGCACATGCTTGCCAAGTCGACGGTCAGTGTATTCGCTGGCCCATGCCCTGAAGTGCGAGCGGTGCCGGATACCCAGAAGCCGACCTTCGTCCCGCCGCATTCCTGGAACATGCATGGCGAGGTGTGCATGCATGTTTCCGCCCATTGACCGCTCAACAACTGCAATCGACGCGGTCGGAAGCCCCCGGTCATAAAGCCAAGCGTTGGCAGTTTTGACGAACCGCTGAAGCTCGTCCCGCGCCTCGCTCGGTTCGCTCAGATTCATTCGTCCGAAGTCCAGCGTAACCATCGTGTCGAGTGGCAACGCAAAGGCCGCCGCAAATTCTGCGGCGGCCAATGCTTTCAAGACTTCAGCCTTGGAAAGGTCAGTCACGATGAGCGGCTGCCCCCGCTCCCGTCCTGGGCTTGATCTTGTTCGTGAACCGATCCGGGCGACGGCGCTGACGATCTTTGGCTTCGAGGGCGGCGATCTCGCCAAATTCGGCTTCGGAATCACCCCAGACACCCGCCATGATCAGTCCGGCGTCACCACCGGGCCGATTGATGTACATGTCCCTAAGGCCATGGCGATCTTCCTTCCGGGCGGCTGGCTTTTTCACCCTGCTTCGACGCATGCCCAGCACTCCTCTTCTGCCTTTTCGAGGATAGCCACCAGCAGGGCCGACAGCTCCCGCAGCACGTCGAAGCGAATGTCCTGCTTGCCCGCCCGCAGGCCTTCCGCTTCCTGCAGACGTTCGACGATGTAGGCGACACCGTCGAGGTCAAGCCCGTCGTTGCCGTACGCATCTTGGTGCAGAGCGCGGTGCGCCAGCCGAATAGCTTCTACGAAGATCACCACAGGGTCGATCGGATCGTTCGAGATGTAATAGGCGAGCTTCCGGTCGCCAATTTCCTTGACCCCCGGCTGGTGGAGCTGCGCAATCACACCGCGCGCGATACTTTCAATCTCGAATGTGTCGCATTGTCCTAGGGCTACCGCCGCCCGATTGAGCTGACGCGCGAAACCGCGGCACCGGGTAAAGTCGATCGACGGATCGATCGGCGGTTCAACCATGCGCAGCTCGGAACGCTCCAGCAACGAGTTGATCAGCGGGCGGTCGGGGACAAGCCCATCGAGCGCTGTGCCGTTGCGAAGCGGTGAGCTGAGAACACCAGATGGGCAATTCAGCGGACCGTTAGGAGCGAAAGGCTGACTTTTCTGGTCTGCCGCATCTTGTTTGGGTACTTCGGCCATGCCGCAATCTCCGGTTTCCCCCGCGGGGGCGTTGGTGGATTGCAGCGCGCAAGAGAAAATCCCCTGCGCTCTGCCGATCAATATAGAAAATCGGCCGATTTTGAAGCACGAGGTGATGGGGTATTTGCGGCCAAGCGTTCCGTCAGCGGGACAAGGCGAGCCCGAATGTTTGCGCGGCCTATCGCGCGTTGGGAACGTGGCGGCGCCTCGTTAGGGCCCGAAGATCCGAGCACGCAGGCCGGCGTTGCCGCCCCTCTCTAACCGTTTGCCATGATTGGCAACCCGCGGCACAACGTCCGGCAAGTATGGCCACAGAAGCAGATACTTGCCGGAAGTTCATCGTCCCTAAGCTGCAGGCTGCAGGTTGGGACGACGCACCATGTGCAATCCAGGAACAACGGACCTTCACCGATGGCCGTGTCATGTTTGTCGCGGGCAACACAAGGCGCGGGAAGCGAAAGCGAGCTGATTACATTCTTCGGTATCGCCCGGATTACCCCATCGCCGTTATCGAGGCCAAAGCAGGCTACCGTTCTGCCCAGGACGGCGTGCAACAGGCTCGTGAATACGCTGAAGTGCTAGGGCTTCGCTTCGCGTATGCGGGCAACGGCAACGAGATCATCGAGATCGACATGACCGCCGGCACTGAGACTGTTCGCTCCGATTTTCCCACCCCGGAAGAACTCTGGCGCCGCCAACGGCAAGACTTGGCACTCGGCGAACAGGCCGGGGACAAGGTTCTGGCCGCCGGCTTCCCCGATCCGGAACGACCGCTCCGCTATTATCAGGAAATCGCGGTCAATCGAGCACTGGAGGCCATCCACGGCGGCGGCCGCCGGGCCCTACTCAACTTGTGTACCGGCGCAGGCAAGACGGCAGTCGCATTCCAAATTTGCTGGCGCCTGTGGACTGCCGGCTGGAACAAGCGGGGCGACCACCGTCGGCCCAAGATCCTGTTTCTCGCCGACCGAAACATCCTGGTAGACGACCCGAAGGACAAAACGTTCACGCCGTTCGGCGACGCGCGCTGGAAGCTGGGTTCAGACGCCATCAGCCACGGGCGAGACATCTACTTCTCTACCTATCAAGCGATAGCGCGTGATGAACGGCGACCCGGCCTTTACCGCGAGTTCGACCGCGACTTCTTCGATTTAATCGTTGTTGACGAGTGCCATCGCGGCAGTGCTCGTGACGACAGCGCCTGGCGGGAAATCCTCGACTGGTTCGAGCCCGCCTATCAGCTCGGTATGACGGCAACCCCTCTGCGAGAGGAGAGCCGCGACACTTACAGCTATTTCGGCGAGGCGCTTTACACCTACTCCCTTGCCCAAGGGATCGCCGACGGTTTCCTCGCACCTTACCGCGTCCACCGAATCGTCACCGATCTTGATGCGGCCGGCTGGCGACCGAGTGTTGGCGAGCTCGATCGCTTCGGTCGGGAAGTGCCAGACGGCGAATACCAGACAAAGGATTTCGAACGGACGGTGGCCCTGCGCGCGCGCACCGAAGCGATAGCGCGCCATCTGACCGATTTCCTCACGAACACCGATCGCTACGCCAAGACCATCGTCTTCTGCGTTGACCAGGACCACGCCAGCGAGATGCGCGCGGCCCTGGTTCGATTGAACACCGATATGGTCGCGCGGCATCCCGATTATGTCGCCCGGGTCACATCTGACGAAGGCGACATTGGCAAAGGCATGCTCAGCCACTTCCAGGATGTCGAGGCTGACACCCCCGTCATTCTCACGACCTCGCAGTTGCTCACCACCGGGGTCGATGCTCCGACCTGCAAGAACGTCGTGCTGGCGCGCGTTGTCGGCTCGATGGCGGAATTCAAGCAGATCATCGGCCGCGGCACGCGATTGCGCGAGGATTACGGCAAACTCTGGTTTTCAATTCTGGACTACACCGGGACCGCAACGGAGAAATTCGCCGATCCAGGCTTTGATGGCGAGCCGGCGGCTGAGGTCACCACCGAGATCGACGCGGAGGGCGCAGTCATCGCCACAGAGGTCGAGGAGCACGAGCCGCCGGAAGAAACGGCAACGGACTCAGACGCTGGGCCGACCGTGCTGCCTCCCGATGACTATAGTGACGGGTTGCCGCGTAAATTCTACGTCGACGGCGGCGAAGTCGAGGTGGTTGCCCACCTGGTCTATGACCTCGACGCCGACGGCAAGCGCCTTACCTGCCGGAAGCTCACCGATTGGACGGGTGAAAAGGTGCGGACCCTCTTCCCCACCCCCGCAGCGTTCCGGGCCGAATGGGCGATGGCTGACAAGCGTGGCGCGGTGATCGACGCATTAGCGGAACGCGGCATCGACCTCCATGCGCTTATGACCGAGGCAGGGCAGCCCGACGACGATCCCTTCGATCTGATTTGTCACCTTGCCTGGAACGCGCCTTTGACCACCCGCGCGGAGCGCGCACGGCGCGTTCGCGAAAACGGCCTGTTCGACCGCTATGGAGATGATGCGCGCGCTATCCTCGACGCACTGCTCGATCGCTATGCCGGCGGTGGCCCTGACCAACTTTCACTCCCGCATGCCCTCAAGGTGCAGCCCGTGTCGGACTTCGGGAATCCAAGCGAGATCGCCCGTCGATTTGGTGGACCACAGGCCATGCGCGAGGCTGTGGCGGAACTGAACCAGGCGCTTTACGCCGCCTGACAACATCTGAAGGAAGACCATGGCCCGCGCCAAGACTGCTGCTGCACAGACAACCGCTCAACGTCTCGACTCAATCGTCAAATCCGCGCGCAAAATCATGCGCAAGGACAAGGGCCTCAATGGCGACCTTGACCGGTTACCCGTCCTCACGTGGGTCATGTTCCTCAAGTTCCTCGACGACCTCGAACGCGTCCATTCAGATGAAGCAGAACTGGCGGGTGAACCCTTTCATGCCGCCATCGAAGCCCCTTACCGCTGGCGCGATTGGGCAGCCAACAAGGACGGAATTACGGGTCCCGATCTCCTCACGTTTATCAACGCCGAGGAAGCGACCAGGCCGGACGGCACGCGAGGACCAGGTCTGTTCGCCTATCTTCGCTCACTGCGCGGCACGAATGGCGGACGTGATCGGCGCGACGTGATCGCCACGGTGTTCCGCGGCGTGCAAAACCGGATGGAAAGCGGCTACCTGCTGCGCGACGTAATCAATCTGATCCACGGCATCCACTTCGACAGCTCGGAGGAGATGCACACGCTTGGCCGCCTGTACGAGACCCTGCTGCGCGAGATGCGCGACGTGGCGGGCGATAGCGGCGAATTCTATACGCCGCGCACTGTCGTCCGCTTCATGGTCGATCGGGTCGATCCCCAGATCGGCGAAAGAGTGCTCGATCCCGCTTGCGGTACCGGTGGCTTCCTCACCGAATCCTACGCACATATGGCCGGGCAGGCGGACACCATCGAAAAACGCGAGCAACTACAGTCGGGCTCGCTGCACGGGGTAGAAGCCAAGCCTCTTCCATACCTGCTGGTACAGATGAACCTGTTGCTTCACGGCCTGGAAGCACCCGACATTGATCCCGGCAACGCATTGCGCTTCCGGCTGGCAGACATCGGTGAACGCGAGAGGGTCGAGGTAATCCTTTCCAACCCACCCTTTGGCGGCGAAGAAGAAGCCGGCATCCTGGCCAATTTTCCAAATGACCGCCGGACCGCAGAGACGGCGCTCCTGTTTCTGCAACTCATCATGCGTCGGCTTAAGCGTGGCGGCAAAGGCCGAGCCGGGGTGGTTGTGCCGCACGGCGTGCTGTTCGGCGATGGCGTCGCGGCGCGGATCAAGGCGGACCTGCTGGAAAAGTTCAACCTCCACACCATCGTTCGCCTGCCCGAAGGCGTGTTCGCGCCATACACCGACATCGCCTCGAACTTGCTGTTCTTCGACACCACTGGGCCGACTGGCGAAATTCACTATTGGGAACAGCCGGTGCCCGAGGGGCGCAAGAAGTACAGCAAGACCGCGCCTCTCCAGCCTGCCGACCTTGCCGACCTCACTGAATGGTGGAACGCGCGTGGCGAGGACATCCGTGCTTGGGTGGTGAACGGGCCCGCGCTGATCGAGCGTGACGACGATGGCATCGTTCGCGCTGTTAATCTCGACCAGAAGAACCCCAACGCCAAGGCAGCCGAAGATCATCGCTCCCCGTCCGAAATCGTTGCCGTCGCGCTGAAGAAGGAACGCGAGGTGCTCGCAATCCTCGAAGAGTTGAACGCGCTAGTTGCGGAGCGGAACGCGACATGACGTGGAAAGAGGTTCCGCTTGGCGAAGTCATCCGCCAGCGCAAATCGTTCATCACCATCGATGATGACGTCACATACAAGCGCTGCCGCGTGCAGACCAGCGCCCGTGGTGTCGTTTTGCGAGACGCTGTCCCCGGAGGAGAAATCAAGACCAAGAAGCAGCAGGTTTGTCGCGCTGGCGACTTTCTCGTGGCCGAGATCGACGCGAAGGCGGGCGGATATGGGTTGGTCCCTTCGTCGCTTGAAGGCGCTGTGGTCAGTAGCCACTATTTCCTGTTCGAGGTCGATGAGGCGGAGCTGGACCGAGAATATCTGGGTTGGTTTTCGCGTACCGGTCGGTTTTTCAATCAGGTGCGCGCAGTTGGCTCCACCAATTATGCAGCCATCCGGCCCGGCAGCGTGTTGCAATATACTATGCCGCTCCCGCCGCTCTGCGAGCAGCGCCGGATCGTGGCGCAGCTAGATACGGCCGCGACTGCCGTGACACGGGCCGAAAAGCTGATCGACGAAGTACATCAAGATTTGCTTCAGGCTGCGCGTAATATCATTTGGCGGGCCGGTGAAGATGCAAACGCCTGGGTGTCGTGCGGGTCCTTTCTTCAGCAGCGGCCGCTCGATGTGCGCGTTGACCCTGCTACTGATTACGCATTCGCTGGCGTCTTCAGTTTTGGCCGCGGCATCTTCCGTTCTGAAGTGAAGGCTGGCTCGACCTTCAGCTATCCCACCCTAACGCGCATCAAAACTGACGACTTCATCTATCCGAAGCTGATGGCGTGGGAAGGTGCGCTCGGCATTGTTTCGCCGGAATGCAACGGATTGGTGGTGTCACCAGAGTTTCCGGTCTTCGAGATCGATGCCGATGTCGTACAGCCAGCTGTAGTTGACACATTTTTCCGCGACCCGCGGGTGTTGCCGATGCTCCGCTCTGCGAGTTCGGGCACGAACATGCGTCGCCGTCGCATCCAGCCCAGCCGATTTCTTGAGTTAAAAATGCCGATCCCCTCACCCAAAGATCAAGCATTTATCCGCGCCTTGCTCCATCGTCGCAACACCGTCCTAGAAGCTCGGCGTGATAGCCTAGCAGCGGTGAAGGCGCTGCTTCCCGCGATGCTGAACAATTCCTTCGGCACGGGCGCGGGTGGATGAACAAGGGGGCACAACCATGGCGAAACTGAACGGCAAGCAGATCGAGGATGCGACCCGAGGCGTTAGGCCGAGGTGCTGAAGGCGGTAGCCGCCGAGCATCCCGAGACGCCGCTCAACCCAATCCGCGGTGCAACGCACCACCTATTCCAGCGTGGCGACGGCATCGTGAAGATCGCCCGCGGTACCTATCAGCTTGCCCGCTTTGCCGAAGCCGATGTCTCCACCGAAGACACCGAGGCTCGTACCGCTGCGGAAGACGTGACCAGTGAGGCTGCCGATGCAGAGAGACCAAGCGCAGGCATGCTGACCGAGCAGGATTTCTATGCCAGCTTTGCCGAATGGCTGGAGGAGAATGACGAAGTGACCGTCGCCAGCGCGCTCGGCGGCAGCAGCCTGGGCGGCAAGTGGGGCACACCCGACGTGATCGGCGTACTACGCCCGCGCGCGCAGGACATCTTCAAGTTTGAGCCCCAGATCGTCACCGCAGAGATCAAGGCGACGCCTGCGCAGCCCGTGGTCGCCTTCGGCCAGGCGGTCGCCTATTGCCTGTTCAGCCACAAAAGCTACATCGTCGTGCCCCGCACGACGACCAGCGGCGACATGAATCGGCTGACGTCGCTGTGCAGCATCCACGGGGTCGGCCTGGTTGTCTTCACTCTCGACCGCGAACTGCCCGACTACGCCGTCGTCGTTCTACCCGCGGTCGCCAACCCTGACATGTTCTACGTCAACACGATGCTCGACCGGTTGAAAGCCAGTGAGCCGAGACTGCTCAATCCACTCTTCTGATCGCGACGGTGGACCCCGCATCGAAAGGGCGACGCGGCTCACGAATGACCATTGACGGGTTGCACCAGCCGACTGCTACAGAGAAACCTCGAGCGGCGCCGCTTGAAAGGCTAGGAATGGCCGAATTGCTGGGGCGCGGATTTCTGGCTAAGGCTCCTGCCGCCCCAGCCAGCCTCTCCCATCCGATCCCGCCGATCCGGTTTGCCGCATCGCGACAATTGGTTACTTGAAAAATCCGGGCGGCCCGGCAGGGGCAAAAGCAATGCTGGCTCTCACGTCCTCCCTACCCCGCCACGGACGGCCTTCGCCCAAGCGGGTCTTGACGTTGATCTTCCCCCTCGCGGTGCTCGCCGCGTGCAGCGCCCCCGCGCAGGATGGGAAACGTGGCGACAAAGGCCCGCTGCAGGTGGGCTATCGCGTGGTCCAGCCCGCCGCGGTGCCGCTCGAGACCGAGCTGGCCGGACGGGTCGCCGCCTCGCGCAGCGCCGAGGTGCGGCCGCAGGTGACCGGGGTGATCCAGCGGCGATTGTTCGCGGAGGGCTCCTACGTCCGCCAGGGCCAGCCGCTGTTCCAGATCGATCCGAGTCTCTACCGCGCCGCGACCGCGCAGGCCGAGGCCAACCTTGCCAGTGCCCAGGCCAGCGCGAGCGCGGCGCAGACCAAGGCCGCGCGCTACGCTCCACTAGCGTCCGAGCAAGCCGTCTCGCAGCAGGAATACACCGATGTCGCAGCCTCGGCGCGCGTCGGCCGCGCGGTGGTCGCGCAGAACCGGGCGGCGCTCAACACCGCGCGAATCAACTTGCGCTTCACCACCGTCCCCGCGCCGATTTCGGGCCGGATCGGGCGCTCGGCGTTCACCGAGGGCGCGCTGGTGACGTCGGCGCAAAGCGATCCTCTGGCCACGATCGCGGTGCTCGATCCGGTCTATGTCGACATCCAGGAAAGCGCTGCCGATCTCGTCGCGCTGCGTCGCCGGATGGGCGGCAACGGCGCCGCGCCGATGACTGCCGAGGTCCGCTTGCTGCTCGACGACGGCAGCGAGTACGGATTTGCGGGCAAGCTGCGCTTTTCCGAGATCACGGTCGATCCCGCGACCGGATCGGTCACCTTGCGCGCCGAGTTCCCCAACCCGCAGGGCTTGCTGCTGCCGGGTATGTTCGTGCGCGCGAAGTTCGCCCAGACGGTGCTGAGCGACGCCTACCTTGTCCCGCAGACCGCGCTCAGCCGCGATCCGTCGGGGAACGCGCGGGTCTATGTGCTAGGCGCGGGCAACAGGGCGATGCAGCGCGCGGTCACCGCGACGCGGACCGTCGGCGCGAACTGGGTGGTCACCGCGGGGCTCAAGCCGGGCGAGCGGGTGCTGACCCAGGGGCTGGGCAAGGTCAAGCAGGGCCAGCCGGTCAAGCCGGTGCCCGAAAGCGCGCCGCAGACCCCGGGCAGACGCCCGGCCAAGCAGACCAAGAACTGACGGGCCGCGATGTCGCGGATCTTCATCAACCGGCCGATCTTCGCCTGGGTGATCGCGATCATCGTCATGCTCGCAGGGCTCGCCGCATTGCGTACGCTGCCGGTCGAGCAGTTTCCCGACATCGCCCCGCCGCAGGTCAACATTCGCGCGAACTACCCCGGCGCCTCGGCCGCGACGCTGGAGAACAGCGTCACCCAGGTGATCGAGCAGCAGCTCACCGGAATCGACGGGCTGCTCTATTTCAGCTCGAACTCCTCGTCGCGCGGCGCGGTCTCGATAAGCGCCACGTTCGAGAAGGGGACCGACCCGGACATTGCCCAGGTCCAGGTCCAGAACAAGGTCCAGCAGTCGCTCAGCCGCTTACCCCAGCAGGTCCAGCAACAGGGCCTGACGGTGACCAAGTCGAGCCCCGACTTCCTACTGATCGCGGCGATCAGCGACACCACCGACCGCTCCCAGAGCGTCGACATCGCCGACTACCTGGTGTCCAATCTGCAGGAGCCGATCGGGCGCGTTCCCGGCGTTGGCGAAACCAACGTGTTCGGATCGCAGCACGCGATGCGGGTGTGGCTCGATCCCGCGCGGCTTGCGGGCTATCAGCTGATGCCCGGCGACGTGATCGCCGCGATCACCGCGCAGAACGCCGAGGTTGCGGGCGGCGAGGTCGGCGGCACCCCCAACGCGCCGGGCCAGCGGCTCGACGCCACGCTCACCGCGCAATCGCGGCTGACCACACCCGAACAGTTCGCCCAGATCGTGGTCAAGACCCGGCCCGACGCATCGACCGTGAGGCTCGCCGACGTCGCGCGGATCGAACTGGGGGCGGAGAATTACGGCACCGCGATCCGCGTCAACGGCCATCCCGGCGTCGGCATTTCGGTCAGCCTCGCGCCGGGCGCCGACGCGCTCAAGACCGCCGAGCTGGTCAAGGCCGAGATCGCCGCACGGGCCAGGGATTTCCCGGAGGGCTGGAGGTATTCCTACCCCAACGATTCGACGATCTTCATCAAGAAGTCGGTCGAGGACGTCGTCACCACGCTGGCGGAAGCGGTGGTCCTCGTTGTGCTGGTGATCTTCTTCTTCCTCCAGAGCTGGCGGGCCACGCTCATCCCGGCGATCGCGGTGCCGGTGGTGTTGCTCGGCACTCTGGGAGTATTTGCGGTCGCCGGGTTCACTATCAACACTCTGACGCTGTTCGGGATGGTCCTCGCGATCGGGCTGCTGGTCGACGACGCGATCGTGGTGGTCGAGAACGTCGAGCGGCTGATGCAAGAGAACCCCGGCATGTCCCCGCGCGAGGCGACCATCGCCTCGATGAAGGAAATCCAGGTGGCGCTGGTCGCGATCGCGATGGTGCTCTCGGCGGTGTTCCTGCCGATGGCGTTCTTCGGCGGATCGACCGGGGTGATCTACCGCCAGTTTTCGCTGACGATCGTCTCTGCGATGGTCCTGTCGGTGTTCGTCGCGCTGATCCTGAGCCCGGCGCTGACCTCGACTCTGCTTCGCCGCCGCGAGGTCGAGGAAGCCGGGACTGGTCGCGTCGCGCGATGGAGCGCCAGGATGCACCACTGGTTCGAGGATCGTTTCGGGCGCCTTTCGGGGTGGTACCGCGACCGTGCCCGGACCGTACTGGCGCGACGCAAGCGGTTTGCTGTGATTTATCTGGTCGTAGCCGCGCTGCTGGCGTTCCTGTTCCTGCGCCTGCCGACCGGGTTCATCCCCAGCGAGGACCAGGGGTATGCGGCGATGCAGTTCAATCTGCCCGCCGGTGCGACGTTGGAGCAGACCCGCGATGCCGCGCTCAAGATCGAGAAGTATGTACTCAGGCAGCCCGACGTCGCTCAAGCGATGGTCATCGCCGGCGGTGGCGGCGGCGGTGGCGGTGGCGGTGGCGGCGGCCAAAACTCGGGCCGCGGGTTCCTCGCGCTCAAGGACTGGTCCGAGCGCAAGGGCTCCGAGCATTCGGCCGAGGCGGTCACCCGCCAGTTGACCCAGGCGATGGGTCCGCTGCGCGATGTGGAATTCTATGCGACGGTGCCCCCGGCGGTGCGCGGCCTCGGCCAGTCGAGCGGGTTCAGCGCCGAACTGCTCAACAGCGGACGCCTCAGCCAGCAGGATTTCGCGGCGACCCGCGACGCGATCCTCGCCGAAGCGCGCGCCGACGGCAGCCTGGCCAACGTCCGCCTGAGCTCGCTGCCCGACCAGCCGACGCTCAAGGTCGATACCGATCCGCAGCGGCTCGCCGTGCTCGGCCTCAGCCAGGCCGACGTCAACACCACACTCTCGACCGCGTGGGGGGACGCTACGTCAACGATTTCGTCGACAACGGCCGGGTCAAGCGGGTCTACGTCCAGGGCGACGCGCCCTACCGCTCGGCCCCCGAGGATATCGCCCAGTGGTATGTCCGCGGCAGTACCGGCGCGATGGTGCCATTCTCGGCGATCGCGCAGAACGGGTGGAGTGCCGCACCGCCGAGCCTGAGTCGCTTCGGCGGCGTCCGCAATGAAAGTCTCAGCGGTCAAGCAGCTCCTGGCACCAGTTCGGGCACCGCGATGGACACGATCCAGCGGATCATCGAATCGCACCCCGGGGTGTCGGTGGCGTGGTCGGGCGCTTCGCATCAGGAACGGCTGTCGTCGGGTCAGGCGCCCTATCTCTACGCGATTTCGCTGCTGGTGGTTTTCCTGTGCCTTGCCGCGCTCTACGAAAGTTGGTCGATCCCCCTGGCGGTGCTGCTGGTGATCCCGCTGGGCCTGGTCGGCGCGATCCTGGCGGTGACGTTGCGCGGGCTGGAGAACGACGTGTTCCTCCAGATCGGGCTGCTGACGACGATGGGGCTGGCGGCCAAGAATGCGATCCTGATGATCGAGTTCGCGGAGCAGGCCGAGAAGGCGGGAAGATCCCCCTACGAAGCCGCGCTCGATGCCGCGCGCATCCGTCTGCGTCCGATCCTGATGACGAGCTGCGCGTTCATCTTCGGGGTGATGCCGCTGGCGTTGGCGAGCGGCGCCGGCGCCAACAGCAGAATCGCGATCGGCACCGCGGTGATCGGCGGGATGCTGACCGCAACGCTGCTCGCGATCTTCTACATCCCGTTCTTCTTCGTGCTGGTGCGCACGACCACCCGCGACACATTCCGCAAGCTGATGCGCCGCCGGGGTGGCGCGAGCGAGCCGCAGCCGGAGCCGGCCGAATGATCCGCGGGTTGGGAATGGCGCTCTCGGCCGCAGCGCTTGCGGGCTGCTCGCTCGCCCCGCCCTATCGGCAGACCGCGCTGCCGGTTCCGCTGGGCTGGCCGTCGGGCGACGCCTACCTCGCGCAAAGCCTCGCCCCGCTGCCGCGCTACGACTACCGCCAGGTCTTCGCCGATCCGCGGCTGCTGACGCTCATCGAGGAAGCGCTGGCCAACAACCAAGATGTCGCTCACGCAGTCGCCAACATTGCCGCCGCCCGTGCCCGGTACCGGATCCAGCGCGCTGATCGGTTGCCCCAGCTCGACGCCAGCCTGGGCGCGCGGCGGTCGGACGGAGGATCTTCGCCCGGCAACGCGGGCACCGGAAACCCGAGTGGAGGAAGCGCGCGGAGTTCCTTCACCGCCGATCTGGCGGTCACCGGCTACGAGATCGACCTGTTCGGTCGCGCCCGTTCGCTCACCGATGCGGCGCGCGATCGCTATCTCGCCAGCGATTCCGCCGCGCAAGCGGTGCGCCTCGCGCTGGTCGCCGACGTTGCCGACGCCTGGCTCAACCACGCCGCCGACCAGAGCCTGCTCGGCGTAGCGAAGGATACCGTCGCCACCCAGGGCAAAGTGGTCGAGCTCACCCGCAAGCGGCTTGACGGCGGGATCGCCCCGCGCACCGATCTGCGCCAGGCCGAACTCACGCTCCACACCGCCGAGGCCGATGTCGCCGTCCAGACCACCGCGATCGCGCAGGACGTCAACGCGTTGCAACTGCTGGTCGGCGCGCCGATCGACCCGGCGCTACTCGCCGCTTCGATTTCCGACGCCTCCGCCCGCCTCGCAGACATTCCCGCCGGACTAGATTCGACCGTCCTGTTGCGCCGTCCCGACGTGGTCGAAGCCGAGTACAACTTGCGCGCCGCCAACGGCGACATCGGCGCGGCGCGGGCCGATCTGTTCCCTAGGATTTCGTTGACGGGCCTGTTCGGCTTCGCCTCGGACGCGCTGGGTGCGCTGTTCACCGGGGGCGCTTTCAACTGGTCGGGCGCCGCCGACCTCGCCTATCCGATTTTTCGCGCGGGCGCGGGCAAAGCCAACGTCGCGCTCAGCGAAGCCCAGCGCGATGCGCTGCTTGCGACCTACCGCAAGGCGATCCAGACTGCATTTCGCGATGTCGCCGATGCGCTCGCCCGGCGCGGCACAATCGACGCGCAAATCGCGGCGCTCGCCGCCAACCAGACGGCGGCGGCGGACAACGCGCACCTCGCCGAATTGCGCTTTCGGGGCGGGATTGACAGCTACCTGACATCGCTGACCGCGCAGCAAGCGCTCTATTCGACACGCCGGGCGTTGGTCGCCGGGCAATTCGTGCGCGCCACCAACCGCGCCGACATCTACCGCGCAGTGGGCGCCGATGCCGCGCTCGCCACCCGGCCTACGCGCTAGCTAGTGCGGAATATCGGCCTGGCTCGCGCTCGGGGCGCCGCGTGAGGCGCGCAGGAGCAGCGCAAGCGGCATCGCCATAACGCTAAGCCACATCATCAAGTGAAAATTGTCGATGTAGGCGATCATCGCCGCCTGGCGGTTCACCTCGGCATCGACCATGCTCATGGCGGTCGTGCCCAACTGCTGGAACCGGTCGACCGTTGAAAAATCGATCAGGTCGGTAACCGAAGCGGTCACGTGCGACGCCAGGTCGGAGTGGCTTTGCTGGAGATTGCGCGCCAGCAGCGCGGTGGTGATGGAGATGCCGACAGAGGCCCCCAGCGAGCGGAACAGGTTGAGCAAGCTCGATCCCTCGGTGCGCAGGTACGGCTCGAGCGTAGCGAACGCCACGGTGTTGAGCGGGATGAACACCAGCCCCATTCCCAAACCCTGGATCAGCCCTGAAAGGACGATGTGATACTGGTCTGTACCCAGCGAGAACGCGGACATTTGCCAGAACGACAGCGTCGCCAGCACGAAGCCCGTCACGACCAGCACACGCGCATCCACCCCGCGGCGGACGAGGAGCCCGGAAATCTGCATGCTGATCAACGTTCCCACGCCGCGCGGCATCAGCACCCAGCCGGTATCGATCACCGAATAGCCGAACAGGCGCTGCAACATCGGCGGCAACAGCGCCATCGTCGCGAACATCACCACGCCCAGCGCGATCATGAACATCAGTGCGACCAGGAAATTGGAGTTGGCGAACAGCGCCGGATTAAACAGCGTCGGCTGCTTGGTCGTGGTGAAGTGGATCGCGCCGATCCACACCGCACTGACGATTGCCGCCACGTATATCCAGGCCTCAAGCGAATCGAACCAGTCGATCTGGTTGCCGCGATCGAGCAGCAACTGCAGCGCGCCGATGGCGATCGCGATCATCGCGAAGCCGAACATGTCGAACCGCTTTTTCTCGATCGGGCGTGATGGCAGCCGCGCGATGAGGATGAACAACGCCAGCGCGCCCAGCGGAACGTTGACATAGAAGCACCAGCGCCAGTTCCAGTTCTCGGTGAGAGTCCCCCCGATGATCGGCCCCAGGATCGGCCCGATCATCACCCCCATTCCCCACACCGCCATCATCTGCGGCTGGCGCGACGGCTTGTTGATGTCGAGCATCGCCGCCTGGCTCAGCGGGGAGATGAACGCCCCCGAAGCGCCCTGCAGCGCCCGGAACAAGACCATCTCGGTGATGTTCTGGGCCATCCCGCACAACATCGAGGCGATGACGAATCCTGCGGTAGAAAGAATGAACAAGCGCCGCGAGCCAACCCGGTCGGCCAGCCAGCCGGTCATCGGCATCGCCACCGCGCTTGCGACGATATAGCTGGTCAGAACCCAGCTGATCTCGTCGGGAGTGGCGCCGAGCGCGGCCTGCATGTGCGGAATTGCGACGTTTGCAATCGTGGTGTCGAGGATCTGCAGCAGCGAAGCGGTCATGATCCCGACGACCACGAACATCGTGTTGCGTACCGGTAGCGCCGCGACATCGGCGAGCTGCGGCGGGCTTACAGCGACCGGCACCGGGGCTGAGCCTGATGAAGCCACGCTGGCCATGGTCGGCTAGTGCTGGCGGCCGTCGGTGTACACGGTCACGTGGCTGGAGATGCCGGCGATGAGCTGGCGCGGGCTGGCCTGGTCGATGGCGATCCGCACCGGCACCCGCTGCGTCACCTTGACCCAGTTGCCGGTCGCGTTCTGCGCCGGCAGCACCGAGAACTCGCTACCGGTACCGGCGCCGATCGAGGCGACGTGCCCCTTGAGCTTGACGCCGGGATAGGCGTCGAAGGTGATCTGCGCGGGTTCACCGATCTGCATATCGGCCAGTTCGGTCTCCTTGAAATTAGCCTCGACGTAACTCTGTCCGTTCGCGACGATCGTGACCACGGGAAGTCCCGAGACGATTTGCTGGCCCTTGAGCAGGCGATCGGCCTGGGTGATCCGGCCGCTCATCGGCGCGCGCACTTCGGTGCGCGCGAGGTTGAGTTGGGCGGCGCGACGCTGCGCCTGCGCTGCGGCGATCGCGGGGAGGACGCCCGGCACCTGCGCGCCGGTCGACAGCTTGGCGCGGGCCTCGGCGCTCTTCGCTTCGGCCAGCCGCAACTCCTCGCGCGCCTGGGCGACCTGGTGCTGAGCCGCATCGTAGGCGGCCTTGGTGGTAAACCCGCGTTGCCAAAGCGCGCGCTGACGCTCGAACGAGGCCTGCGTGAAGCCGATATCCTCGCGCGCCGCGGCAACGTCCGCTCCCGACAGTTCGGACGAATTCGCCAGCGCGGTGGCATTGGCCTGTGCGCTGGCAATCGCCGCATCGGCCTGCGCGATCTGGATCCGGTAGGGCTCGGGATCGACGGTGAACAGAAGGTCGCCAGCCTTGACCTGCCCGCCTTCGCGCACGGCAACCGAGACGATCTGACCTCCGACCTCAGCGCTCACCGCGACTTTATCCTGCTGGACATAGGCGTTGTCGGTCGAGACTTTGCCTTGCAGGCTTTCCCAGTAAAACAGCCCGCCGCCGATAACCAGCAGCGGCACAATGCCCATCAGGGCGATCCGGCTCAGGCGGTTGGGTGCCTTCGCCGGCTCCGCTTCGGCCACGCCGGGTGAGGTGCTCTCGGCGGCTTGGGCAGCGAGCGGGCTTTCCACCGGGGTTGCTGTCTCGACGTCGATCTGCGGGTCGCGGTCAGCCATGGGACACCAGTGCCTCGAGTGGCCGGCGCGACAAGTTGTCGCGAATCCGGTCAAGCATATCGCGCAACCGCTCGCGCTCGCGCTCGTCGATTCCCGTCAATGCCTCTTCGATCAGCGCGTCCGCAAGTGGACGCAGTTCCGCTAGCAGGTCATGCGCCCGCGATGTCAGGAACAGACGCCACGACCGCCGATCCGCGGGATCGGCGCGACGCTCGACAAGTCCTGCGTCCTGGAGCCGATCGACCATCCGGCAGACTGTGATGGGCTCGACATCGAGCAATTCGGCAAGGCCGCCCTGATTCACGCCTTCGTGACGCAGCAACGTGGTCAGCACCTGCCACTGGGAGCGGGTCACTCCGATGCCGCGCGCGCGCACGTCGAACGAACGCCGCAGCAGGCGCGAGGTGTCGGCCAGCATTGCTCCGAGATTTTCCATAGGCCTGCAATTAATAACGATGCTTATGATTGTCAAGGGTTCACATCGTGATCGATTGCACGTCTGATTCCGGGCCTCAGATCACTCCGGCAGCGGTCAGCGTGGCCAACTCATCGCCCCCGATCCCCAAGAGATCGCCATACACCTCCCGATTGTGCTGGCCGACCCGCGACGGCGCGGGGCTGCGCACGCCCGACGGGGTTTGCGACAAATGCGGAAACGCGCCTTGCATCCGCAATGGGCCGAACCGCTCGGTCTCCACCTCGACGATCGCTCCGCGCGCCGCGAAATGCGGATCGGCGAGCATCTCGGGCGCGCGATAGACCCGCCCCGCGGGGATCGAGCAGGTGATCATCAGCCGGTCGAGTTCGTCGACCGTCAGCGTCCGTGTCCACGCGTCGATTAGCGAATCGAGTTCGGCCTGGTTCTTCCCGCGCGCGATATGGGTGGCATAGCGGGGGTCGTCGGCCAGTTCGGGGCGCCCCATTGCTTCTGCCAGGCGGCGCCAAATCTCGTCCTTGTTGGCCCCGATCATATATTCGCCGTCGCTGCACGTGTAGACGTTTGACGGGGCGATGCCGGGCAGGATCGAGCCGGAGCGTTCGCGAATCACCCCGCCGTGGTCGAACTCGGGAACCAGCCCCTCCATGACCTGAAGGACGCTTTCATAAAGCGCGGCATCGACCACCTGCCCCTTGCCCGTCCGGGCGCGGACATGGAGCGCGGCCAGCACGCCCATACAGCCGTAGGTCGCGGTCAGGGTATCGCCGATCGAGACCCCCATCCGGCTCGGCGGGCGATCAGGCTCGCCAACAATGTAGCGCCACCCGCCCATCGCCTCGCCGATCCCGCCGAACCCCGCACGGTCGGAATAGGGTCCGGTCTGGCCGTAGCCGCTCATCCGCGCGACGATCAGCCCGGGGTTTTCCGCTTGCAGCGTCGCCGGGGCGAGGCCCCACTTCTCCAGCGTGCCAGGCTTGAAGTTCTCGACCAGCACATCGGCAGTGGCGATCAGCCGCCGCGCCAGCGCCTGGCCTTCGGGCACGCGCAAGTTTAGCGAAACCGACTTCTTGTTGCGGGCGATGACCTCCCACTGGACCTTTTCCTCGCCGAGCCCCCAAAGCCGCATCGGATCGCCCGCGCCCGGCGGCTCGAGCTTGACCACGTCCGCGCCCATGTCGCCCAGCAACTGGCCGCAGAAGGGTCCGGCCAGCAATTGGCCCATCTCGATCACGCGGATGTCGGACAGGGCACCGGTATTCGTCGCGGTGTTCATCATCATTCGACCTCGTCTTACTTCGCGGAGGCGGGCGGAAACGCGCGCGCCTTGGCAACCATCGCGGGAAGTTCTTTGCCCATAACCCCGGCGAACCAGCGGTTGGTCTCGACCAGCGCGGCCAGATCGAGACCTGTGGCGATCCCCGCGCGCTCGAGCATGTAGACGACGTCCTCGGTCGCGACGTTGCCCGCGGCGCCAGGGGCGAAGGGGCAGCCGCCCAGCCCGCCCAACGATGCATCGACGACCCTCGCTCCGGCCTGCACCGCCGCCCAGACGTTGGCCAGGCCGGTGCCACGCGTGTTATGGAAGTGGACCCGCACCGGGATCGGCGCGATCGCCTCGCGCACACTGGTGACCAGGCGCTGGACCCGGCCCGGATCGCCGACGCCGATGGTGTCGGCAAGTGCGATCTCGAGCGGGTCCGCCTTGGCTAGGGCAAGCGCCATCGCCAGCACGCGATCTTCGCCGACCTCGCCCTCGAACGGGCAACCGAACGCGGCGGAGATCGTTGCCTGCCCGGTCAGACCCGCCGCGCGGGCGAGCGCGACGATTTCCTGCGATACTTCGACCGAACCGTCGCTGGTCTGACCCTGGTTGGCCATCGCGAAGCCATCGGTGGCGACTGCGACCGCACCGAGCTGGTCGATCCGGCCCGTGGCGATGGCGCGCTCGGCACCGCGGCGGTTGAGGACGAGGCCAATGTAGGTCACGTCGCCGCGCTCGGGCAGCCCGGCGCAAACCGCCTCCGCGTCCGCCATCTGCGGGACCGCGCGTGGATTGACGAAGCTGGCCGCCTCAATCCGCCGAACGCCCGCCGCCAGCGAGCGGCGGATCAGCTCTAGCTTGTCCGCGGTCGAAACGGCCAGCGCCTCGTTCTGGAGACCGTCACGCGGGCCGACTTCGACCATCTCGACGGAATTTGTACACAAATCATACGAGCTGTTTGGTTCAGCCATGGGACACCTGCCGGTCGATCGCGGTCAGCCCGGTGTGGGCGTCGGCATAGGCATGATAGGCGCGGCGGATGTGCGCGGCCATCACCGCCTCGGCCCAGGCGCCATCGCGGCGGGCGAACGCGGCGAGCAATTCGTCGTGCTCGCCAAATGAGCGCAACAGCGCCTCTCGGCCATAGTGGTGCGCGGTACGCTGGAATCACCGGCTGCTCGATCAATGTGCCGAGCAGCGCCGCCAGCCGCGGCGACGCGGCCGCCTGGAGGACGATCGCGTGGAACTCGCGGTTGCCCTCGAGAAATTGCTCGACGTCGGGTGTCGTGGCCCGCACTGCCGCGCCGAGCTTGCGGTTTGCTTCGCGCAGACGCGTGAGCAAGCGCTTCGCTCATGCGCTCAGCAGCGCGGCGCGCGGCGTGACCTTCCAGCATGGCGCGCAGTTCGAAAGCATCCGCTACGTCGTCGAGCGACCAGTCCGCGACGAAAGTCCGCTGGGTGCCGCTCCGCTTGACCAGCAGCTCGCTCTCGAGCCGGCGCAGCGCGTCGCGGATCGGGGTGCGCGAGACCCCGCAGCGTTCTGCCAAAGCCTCTTCGCCAAGTTGCGCCCCGGCGGGCAGCGCGCCCGACAGGATCATCGCCCGGATCTGGCAATAGGCGCGTTCGGAAGCTTTCGACATGATAAGGCCTATCGAGGGTTGACGGCGCTCCTTTGTATACAATACACAGGGCGCAACACAACCGGACAATTTGTCCGACACGCGGAGATGTGTTTTGGGCGAACCTGTCGGCACTCACCGTACGGGCGTCAAACGCATCAAGGTGGTTGTTCCGATTCCGATGGATTCGGCGGGTGTTGCCAATCGGGCGCTGCAGCTTCCGGACGATTTCGTCGCTGGCGGGTTTCGGCCTGAGTTTGCCGCGGTTCGGTGGGGCGCCGCGCTGGGCGACAGCTATCACGATATGCTGCTGATGGACTGGACCGTGTTCCAGGCCGGGATTGATGCCGAGGACGAGGGCTATGCCGGGGTCCTGATCGACACGGTGAGCGATTCGGGGTTGCGCGCGCTGCGCTCGCGCCTGAGCATCCCGGTGGTGGGGCCTGGCGAGGCCGCGTTCGCCACCGCGATGATGCTGGGCAAGAAGTTCACCGTGCTGACGATGTGGCCGCAGTGGTTCCCGCTCTACGAGAAGACCCTGACCGAGTACGGCTGGTGGAGCCGCTGCGCCTCGCTGCGCTCGATCGACACCCGGCCCGACGTCACCGAACTGCTCGCGGGCAAGGAGGAGGTGATCTTCGCCAAGCTCAAGGCCGAGGCCGAGAAGGCGATCGCCCAGGACGGCGCCGACGTGATCGTGCTGGGCTCGACGACGATGCACCAGTCGGCGCAATACCTCGCCGCGAACCTGCCGGTCCCGGTGCTGAACCCCGGACAGGTCGCCTACAAGCAGCTCGAGCTGCTGATCGGGCTTGGCCTTTCGCATTCGAAGAAGGCGTTTCCCTCGCCCGAGGTGGGCAAGGACGCGGACATCCGGAAGGGCTGGGCATGAGCCAGTGGAGCGAAGGTGGGGCCGGGCAGAAGGCGCTGGCCTATCCGTTCTATATCGACATCGTCACCAAGCGGTACTTCGACGGGGTCGACAACAAGAACCTGGCCCAGGTGCTGAACTGCTTCAGCGAGGACGCGGTGCTGACCGAGGTCACCTCGGGCACCGTCCACACCGGGCGCGACGAAGGCATCGCCAGGATGTTCGAGAAGCTGTTCGCCGACTTTTCCGACATCTGGCACGGCAACTTCGTCCACACCGCGGACCCCGACAGCAACACCGTGTGCTCGCAGTTCACCGTGCTGATCACCCCGCATGGCGGCGACGAGCTGCGCTATGAGAACTGCAACCGGTTCTACCTGAAGGACCGCCTGTTCCACCGCGTCTACGTCTACATGAGCGGCGACAACCTGCTCCAGCCGGGAGACGCCTGATGCAGTACGAACCGGGCCTCTCGCGCGCCGAGCTGATCGACCTGGCGACGCGCAAGTACTTCGCCAGCGTCGACGCCAAGGACATGGAGGCCGCCCTCGCCTGCTTCCACGACGAGGCGCTGTTCTGCGTCCAGACCGCGTTTACCCGCCACAGCGGCAAGGCCGAGATCCGCCGCATGTTCGAAGACTTCTTCGCCGGCTACCAGACCATCGTCCACAAGGACTTCACCTGCACCGTCGATGACAAGAACGGGCGCATCGCGGCCAGCTTCGAAGCCGTGCTGACCGGCCACGACGGCTCCGTCACCCGGCTCAACAACACCAACTTCTGGCGCGTGCGAGACGGCAAGTTCCAGGAAGTCTACGTCTATATGAGCGGGCAGAATCCGCTGGTTTGAATTTGGAGGATTTTTAGCGGATCAAGCGGGAAAACCTGCTGATCCGTCCATCACGAAAGAGGGGTTTCGACGATGAACACCATCCGTTTGGCATCTGCTGTCTCACTGTTCGCCATGCTTGCAGCGGCCCAGCCCGCGTTTGCCCAGAGCGCGGAAACCACCGCGGCCGAGGACGATAACGCGATCATTGTCACCGCGCGGCGTCAGGAGGAACGCCTCCAGGACGTGCCGGCCTCGGTCGCTGTGCTGACCGCGACCACGCTCGAACGCACTGGCGCGACCAACGCCGCCGATTTCGCCCAGCTCACCCCCGGGGTCACGATCGTGACTGGCACCGCCGAGGCGGGTGATACCCAGGTCAACATCCGCGGGATCAACGGGGCGCGCGACGCGGAAAGCTCAGTCGCGCTCGTGGTCGACGGCATCCTCAAGACCAACACCGCGCAACTGAACCAGGTTCAGGGCACGCTGCGCCAGGTTGAAATCCTCAAGGGCCCGCAAGGCGCGCTGTATGGTCGCAACGCCGCCGCGGGCGCGCTGGTCCTGACCACGCTCAAGCCCGGCGACGCGTTCGAAGGCGCGGCCAAGGTTTCCTACGCCGAGGAGAACACGGTCGAGGCCTCCGCCCACATCGCCGGGCCGCTCGGCAGCGGCGCCGGTTTCGTCCTGTCCGGCTATTATCGCACCACTGACGGCCATTATCGCAACCTGCTGACCGGCAAGAAGACCGTCGACGATGCCGAAGATCTCGCTTTCGACGGACGACTGGTGTTCCAGGCGGGACCGGACACCCAGATCGACGCCAAGGCACGCTATGCCCGCTTCCGCGGCGCCTCGATCAACTTCAACGCCGCGTTCCACCTGCCCAACTTCGCCGCGGTCAATCCCAAGTTCTACGAGGACGTCGATGACCATCGGTTCCGCTATTATTCAAACATCCGCCCCACCAACGATCAGGACAGCTACGACGCCTCGATCAAGCTCGAGCACAGCTTCGATGCGATGAAGCTGATCGCCTGGGCGCTGTATTCAGATGTCGACCAGAACCTCGTGGCCGACGGCACCTCGGCCGATTTCGCACGCTATGTCAGCGCGGCGAACCCGGCGGTGGCCAGTTCCGTAAGCAAGTGCTTCGCCTCGACCGCGGCGTTGACCGGGTTCCCGGTCAACCAGCCGGGCTTCATCGGCGCGATCCCGGTGCCGTTCATCTTCGCGCCTGCCACCGGATCGACCTTCGGCCCCTACAGCCCGACGACCTGCGACGGCACCCAGTATCAGGAACGCAAGCAGCGCGATTTCAGCGCGGAAGTGCGGCTGGTCTCGGATGGGGACGGCCCGGTCTCGTGGCAGCTTGGCGCATACTATCTCAACATCGATCGCAAGGTCGGGGTCAGCCTGGGCGCGGACACCGGGGCGGGTACGATCAAGCAGCTCTACAATCCGCCCAGCAGCGCCAATCCCACCTCGCTGCTGCTCGCCGACAAGTTCAAGACCCAGGTCTACGCCGCGTTCGCCTCGACCGAGTACAAACCCAGCGAGCAGTTCACCGCGGGCCTGGCGCTGCGCTACGATGTCGAGGATCGCAAGACCCGCAGCCTGGTGCCGACCGCGACCGACCCTTTCACCGGCGGGCCGATCAATCCCGGCCAGGCGTTTGGGCCGATCACGCCCAAGAGCGCGACCTTCAAGCAGCTCCAGCCCAAAGTGACGCTGAGCTGGGAACCGACCCCCGACCTCAACATCTATGGCAACTGGGGGATCGGCTTCAAATCGGGCGGGTTCAACAACCAGGGCGCCTCGACGATCATCGACCAGAACTTCAACCAGTTCATCGGCGCCGGTGTCACGATCAACGACCAGTACCGCAAGGAACGCTCCAGCGCCTTCGAAGTGGGGGTCAAGGGATCGCTGCTCGATAACCGGGTGACCTTCGATCTGGCCGGCTATTACACCCGCATCCACGACATGCAGTTCTTCGAATTCTTCGTCGGCAGCTTTGGCTTGCTGCGCGTGGTCTCGAACATCGACAAGGTGGAGGTCAAAGGCGCCGAGCTCAACATGAGCGCGAAGATCGTCGATGGCTGGAAGGTGTTCGGCGCGGTCAACGTGACCGACAGCGAGATCAAGAAGAACCGCTCGCGGCCCTATACCGTGGGCAACAAGTCGCCCTACACCGCCGATTACACGATCAACCTGGGCAGCGAGATGAACGCCCCGCTGACCGACAGCATCGACCTGATCGTGCGCGCCGATTACCGGATCACCGGCCCGACATGGTTCCACACGGTCCAGGACCAGGAACGGCCGACCCTGTTCAGCGGGTTGCTGCCGATCTCGGCGCTGGCGCTGCCGGGGTTCGTGGGCAACGGCCGCTTCGACGTCGCCCGGCGCGGCGCGTTCGGAGTGCTGGATCTTCGCGCGGGACTGGATTTCGGCCAGTTCACGATCACCGCGTTTGCCAACAACATGCTCGACCGCAGGTACGTCGCCGAGGCGATTCCGGCGATCGAGTTCGGCGGATCGTTCATCTCGCCCGGCGCGCGGCGCCTGGTCGGGGTCGAGGTGGGGGCGAAGTTCTAGAGCCTGACGGCATCAGGCTCTAGGTGTGAGCTTTCAGGAGGTTGTTCATCCGGTGTGATCCGGTCAGACTGATGTTGCAACACGTCAGCACTGAAGGAATGACCGGATGAACATCCACAAGAATGCCCGAACCACGCCTTTCAGTCGAGCCGAGATCGTGCGGCGCATAATGGTGCTGCGCGAGACCCCCAGGGCGGTTGCAACCGCCCTGGGGGTCTCGGAGCGAACCGTCGCCAAGTGGCTGGCGCGCTACAGGGCTGAAGGCGAGGCCGGTCTAGCCGATCGCAGCTCGCGTCCGCGCCGGTTTCCCGGCGCCACGCCGGCCAATATCATCGACGAGATCATCGCGCAGCGCCGGCTGCGCATCACCGGCAAGCAGATTGCCAGAATGCTTGCGGTCTCGCCTGCTACCGTCAGCCGGGTGTTACGCAAAGTCCGTCTCAGCCGCATGCGCGACCTCGATCCGCCAGTACCGGTACACCGCTATGAGCGGGCCCATCCCGGTGAGCTGATCCACATCGATATCAAGAAGCTCGGCCGCTTCGAGAGCATCGGACACCGTATCACCGGCGACCGGACCCGACAGAGCAACACCCGTGGCTATCGCGCTGGCGAGAGATATGGTGCCGGTTGGGAGTTCGTCCACGTCTGTATCGACGATGCCTCACGCATCGCCTTCAGCCAGATCCACCGCGACGAGAAGAAGCAAAGCGCCGTCGCCTTCCTCTACGCGGCAATCGAATACTATCGCAGCCTCGGAGTCACCGTCACCCGCGTCATGACCGACAACGGTGGGTGCTACCGAAGTTACGCATTCCGCGATGCCTGCAAGGCACTTGGCCTCAAGCACATCCGAACCAGACCCTACACCCCCAAGACCAATGGCAAGGCCGAACGCTTCATCCAAACCAGCTTGCGCGAATGGGCCTACGCCAGAGCCTATCCTACCTCGGAACACCGAAAACAGGCGCTTGAACCCTGGCTCCACAACTACAACTGGCATCGACCTCACGGTAGTCTACAATCCAACCCGCCCATCAGCCGACTGGGTCAGCCGGTGAACAACCTGTTGAGGCTCCACAGCTAGGCCACCATCGCCAGGCGGTACGGTCTGCGGGTCAATACGAACAGCACCGCGCTGAGCGGCGCGGCGATGGCGACGTTGGCGGCGATCCCACGGCTGATGCCCAAGTCGCCGCCAAACCACGTCTGTGCCATCCAGGCGACGAACGTGGGGCCAAGCCCGATCCCGGCGAGGTTGAGCCAGAAAAGGTAGATCGCCGAAACCTGCCCGCGCATGCGGTTGGGGGTTATCTCCTGAAAGGCCGCCGCTGCTCCGCCATAGGGCATGGCGCCAGCGAAAAGGTAGAGCGCGAACATCGCCAGTGAGGGCCATGCGCCCGGCATCAAAGGAGCCGCCACGCCCAACGGCAATGCCGTCACCGCGGAAATCAGGCAGATGACGACGTTCGCATCGCGCATCCCGCGCTCGCGCAGCCGTCCGGCGATCCACCCTCCGGAAAGGATGCCCGCGGTGCCGAACACCAGCAGGACGAAGCCATAGCGCAAACCGACCTCGGCCGGGGTCCATCCATAGATGCGGATGAAATGCGTTGGAATCCACGCCGCCACCCCGTTCCACATCAGGCTGGCGAAGCACAGCCCCAGGATCAGCCCGGCATAGGCCCGCCAATTTTGACGCATGTAGGCCAGCACTTCGCCGAAGCCGGGATGCGCTTGCCCGGCGATCACCCCACGCCGCGCGGGTTCGCGCAGGCTGAGCACCAGCAGCGCAACGAGCAGCCCCGGCAACCCGACGATCACGAACACCACCTGCCACGGCTCGAGCGCGCCGGTCAGCGTGGTGGTCACCGGGGGGACCAGCGCGATCATCGTCCCGCCGATCATCGTCGCCAGACCGCCGCCGACATAGATCGCGCACTGATAGCAGCTCAGCGCGCGGACCAGCGACTTGCCCTCGAACCAGTCGGCAAGCAGCGAATAGGCGCCTGGCGACAGCGCCGCCTCGCCCACCCCCACCCCGATCCGGGCCAGGAACATCTGGGTGAAGCTGCGGGACAGGCCGCACAGCGCGGTCATCACGCTCCACACCGCGACCCCGCCGGCGATGATCGCCGTCCGCTTGCGGCGATCCACCAACTGCCCGATCGGCACCCCCATCAGCGTGTAGAATACCGCAAAGGCGAGGCCGTGGAGCAGGCTGAGCTGGACGTCGCTGATCTGGAGAGTGGCGCGGATCGGATCGACCATCAGTGTCAGGATCGTGCGGTCGACGTACGAAAAAGTGTAGGCGAGGATCAGGACGGAGACGACGTAGACGCCGTAGCGCGAATTGACCTGGCCTGGGGAAACCTCGCCTTCGAGGGGAACCGCCGTCGCCGCGGCGATCACGCCCTTGCCTCCGCTGGCTTTCGGGAAGCCTGGAAAGCCTCGAACGCATCGCGCACGTAGGGGTAGTTCTGGACGTAGTGGAGGAACTGCTGCTTCTCCAGCTCGATGCCGTCGGCCGGAGCCATCGTCACGCTGCGGTTGATCAGCGATTTCGATTCGAACAGGCACTGGCGGGGCTTGTCGATATAGGTCGCGGCCAAGGCTTCGGCGGTTTGGAGCAGCGCATCGTCGTCGGCGAGCGCGTGGCATAGGCCCCACTCGACCGCCTCTGCCGCGTCCAGGAAGCGCCCGCTCCAGATCAGGTCCTTGGCCCGCGGCAGGCCGATGCGGCGCGGTAGGCGCTGGGTCGATCCGCCTGCGGGGATCGCGAACTGCGCCGAATGAACGTCCCCGATCCGCGCGCTCTTGGCGATCACCGTCACATCGCAGGCGAGGACGATTTCAATCCCGCCGGCGCGAGTGAGACCGTTGACCGCCGCGATCGTCGGCACCGGCGCGCGTTCGAGCCGGTCCATCGTGTCGTTGAAACGGTCGAGGTAGCGGCGGAACTGGACGAAGTCGCGCAAACCGCTCTCGATCTGGGTCTTGTCGGTACCGAGATTGAACACCTTGCCGCGCGCGGTGACGATCGCGGCACGAATGTCCCGTTCGTCGTCGATCAGGTCGAGAAACCGGTCGATGTCATCGAGCAAGTCCAGGCTGAACGAATGGACGCCACGCTCCTGCGCGAATGTCCCATAGAGCAGCGGACCCTTGCGGCTCGCTTCCAGTCGTGTCCCGGCCATCGCTTCGCTCCCTCGATCCTGCAACCTATGCTTCGAGCATCTCCTGCACCGCGCCGACGGCATCGACGCAGTCGGTCATCATTTCCATCATCACCAGGCGGCAGCTGGTCTCTTCGCGGATCAAACCGACGACTTGCCCGGCCGCCGTCGGCGCCAGCGCGCCAGGGCCGTGCTCCGATGTCGCGTTGGGCGCAGCCGCCGCCTTCTCGATCCGCGCGACGTAAGGCCCGATCGCGACTGCGTGGAGCGGGTTGGGCAGCGGGTCGGGGGTATCGGGGCGCTCCCATTCTTCGACCCAGGCGGTGCGCAGCAGGCGCGAGGGCTTGCCGGTCATCGCCCTGGTGCGCTTGGTATCCTCCGCCGCCGCGCCGACCAGGCGACGCTTGACGACTGGCAGCAGGTCGGATTCCGCGGTGGTCAGCCACACCGAGCCGCACCACACGCCCTTGGCTCCCAGCGCCAGGGCGGCGGCCATCTGGCGTCCGTCAGCGATCCCGCCCGCGGCGAGCACCGGCACGGGCGCAACCGCGTCAACGATCAGCGGGGTCAGAACCATGCCCCCGATTTCACCCGTGTGACCGCCCGCCTCATAGGATTGGGCGATCACGATATCCACGCCCGCCGCGACATGGCGCAGTGCATGCTTGACCGCGCCTGCCAGCGCGGCGACGACCATACCGCGCGCGTGCGCCTGCTCGATGACCTCGGATGGTGGGGTGCCGAGAGCGCTGACCAACAGCCTCGCCTTCGAAGCGAACGCAAGCTCGAGGATGCCCTGCGCCTGCGCCGCGCTGTAACGCTGTCCACCGAGCGCGGTGAACTCGTCGTCGGGCTCGTCCGTAGTTTCGGGAACGTCGTAGCGGACCATCATGTCGTCGAGGAAGGCCGTAACCTCGGCGGGGATCGCCGCCTTGGCCTGGGCGCCGGAAAGCCCTCCGATGTCGCTCCCGACGTACTTGCTCGGCATCAGCAGATCGATGCCATAGGGAAGATCGCCGACCTGCTCCTCGATCCACTTGAGATCGATCGCGATCTGCTCGTCAGAATGGAGGCCGGCACCGTAAACCCCGACCCCGCCTGCCCTGCTCACCGCGGCGACTACATCGCGGCAGTGCGAGAAACCGAAGATCGGTGTGGTCATGCCGATCCGGTCGAGCGGCCCGGTCATGCCGCTCTCGCCCTGAGTGCGGTCTTGAGGACCTTCCCATTGGCGTTGCGGGGCAATTCGGACATCTCCTCCAACTCTTTCGGGATTTTGTAGGGCGCGATCTTGCCGGTGCAGAACACGCCGACGTCCTCGGCCGTCAGTGGCTCGCGCAGCACCGCGAAGATCTTCAAGCGCTCGCCCCAAGTCTCATCGGGCACGCCGACCACCGCCACGTCGGCGATCGCCGGGTGAGTGAACAGCACTTCCTCGATCTCGCGCGGATAGATGTTGACCCCGCCCGAGATGACCAGATCCTTGAGCCGGTCGACGATGTAGAGAAATCCCTCGGCATCGCGCCGGGCCATGTCGCCGACCGAGACCCAGCCATCGTTAATCGCCCGGGCGGTTTCTTCAGGCCGGTTCCAATAGCCGTTGAACATCACCGGGCCGCGCGACCACAGTTCGCCGACTTCGTCCGCATGGCAGATCGAGCCGTCCTCGCGGCGGACTTCGACTTCAACGTGAGCGAACGGCGTCCCAACGCAGCTCGCTTTGCGCAACTGGTCCCTGGGCCGCAGGTTGCAGACCAGCCCGGTCTCGGTCGCGGCGTAGAGCTCGTTCAGAACGGTCTCGCCGAAGTATTCGAGGATGCGCGGCTTGAGCGCCTGCGGCAGCGGCGCGGCGTTGGCGAGGATCGACTTGAGCGTTTCCGGCCGCGCGTATCTGGCCAGCGTTGCAGGCGGCAAGGCGAAGATCATCTGGAAGTGCGTGGGCACCATGAACAGCCCGGTGATCCCGCCGAACTTGAGCCGCTCGAGCGTAGCTTCGGGATCAAACTTGTCGAGGATCTCGATCGATCCGCCCAGCGAAAGGATCGAGACCGGGAACCCCAGCCCACCGCCGTGGTTCATCGGGCTCATCGCCAAAAAGCGGTCGTCGGGACCGAAGCCGCCGAACTCCGACGCGCAGATCATCGCAACCAGCATCCGCGAGCGATGCGACAGAACCACGCCCTTGGGCTTGCCCGTGGTGCCCGACGTATAGGGGATGGTCCACGCGTCCCACTCATCGATTTGCGGGAGGTTGGGTGGCGCCGCGGCGTTGGCGAGCAGCACCTCGTATTCCTCGCCGAAGACAATCACTTGCCGCCCGGTCGTGCGCGCGAATGCGGCCGATTGGGCATCGGCGAACACCAGCGTCGCGCCGCAGTCTTCGAGCGTCGCGGCCATTTCAGGCGGAGCACCGCGCGGGTTGACCATGGCCACCGCCGCGCCCGCGTCGGGCAACGCGGCGACGACCTCGATGAACTCGAAACAGTTTCGCGCGATGATCCCGACATTGTCGCCCTTGCGCACCCCGAGCGCGGTGATCGCCGCGTTGCGCAGCGCCTCGACCCGCTCCGCCAGCGCGCCGAAGGCGCGGGTTTTCTTGCCCTGCACCATCGCGACTTTGCCCGGCTCGCGCCCCGCCGCCGCGCGCAGCGCGCGCGGAACGTGAGCGACTGCCAGGCCGCACTGCCAGTCATCGCGGCAGCTTGGTGAAGACCTTGAGCGCATTCTCGCGCATCATCTTCGCGTGGCTGGCGGGCCGCAGCCCCAGCGCGGCGATTTCAGCCACCGCGCGCTCGGGATCGATCACGGGCCAGTCTGTTCCGAACAGCACCTTGTGGCTGCCATAGCTGTCGGCATAGCGGACGTATTGCGGCGGCCAGTGCTTGGGAGCGTAGGCGTCGCCCGCGGTGTAGACGTTCGCGTGCTTCCAGCACATCGCGATCATCTCGTCTGTCCACGGCACCCCGATGTGGATGCCGATGATCGCAAGCTCAGGAAAATCGATCGCCACCTGGTCGAGCAGGATAGGTCGGGCGACCGAGGGCAACCGCCGTTCCTTGGAATAGACCAGGTTCTGGCCGACCTGCAGCATGATCGGAATATCGAGTTCGCAGCACTTGGCGTAGTAGGGGTAGATCTGGGCGCAGTCCGGAGGGCTCCCGAACCAGTGCGGATACCAGTGCGCGCCGACGAAGCCGTATTCCTCGACCGCCTGGGTCAGGTCGCGGAGCCCCTGCATGCCGCGAGTCTGGTCGATCCCGGCCAGGCCCGAGAAGCGATCGGGATGCTCGCGGCACATGCGGGCGATGACTTTGTAGGGGATTTCCCACGAGCCCTTGACGTTCAAATCGCCCGCGCGCACCGCGATCAACAGCGAGCGTTCGATCCCCGCGCGGTCCATCTTGCGCAAGTATTCATCGGTCGAGACCCCGCCGAACATTTCCGGTGGCATCCGGACCTGGCGTTTGAAATCGTCGTCGAGCCCGGTCCAGCCGTTTTCGACGGCCTCGGGCGTGTAGATGTTGCAGACGATGTCGATGAAGCTGCTCAAGCTGGAATGTCCCTAATCGAGAAGAAGTTCGGCTTGGAGACGCCGCGCGGCCTCGGCGACTAGCGGATCGCGTGCTGAGGCGGCGAGGCTCGTCAGCGCAGCGCGTTGCTCTTCCACAGGGCCGTCGCACGCGGCGAGCACCTGCCACATCTCTGTCAGCGTGAGATTGAGCGTGCTGCGCCGGGCATAGCCCGAGGCGGTGCCGCTGCGTACGGCGGCCTCGGCGGCATCGCCCAGCGCTTGGGCAAGCGGCCTCAGCGGGTTGCGGCTTGGAACCACTGGCAGCCCCTTCACGGCCACGCTTGACCCTGGCCAAGCGCGATGATCGCGCGCGAACGCCACATACTTGGGGTCCATCTCGGGCAGACCGGTGGCGAAGTAATCGAGCTTGGCGGCGGGATCGGGGTGGACGCCGCGCAAGGCTTCGGGCGCCTCGCCACGCTCGACCCAGGCGGTCAGCGCCGCGACGTGATCGATGGCCCACGCGCCATCACCGCCCGAGCAATGCTCCATGCCCGGGACCATGAATAGCCGAGCAAATTTGGCGGTTTCCGCCGCGCCGCCCATCGTCCGCTGCACTGTTTGATAATAGTCCAGCGTCGGCGCTGGAGCGACGATCGCGTCGGACCAGCCCTGGACCAGGATCAGCTTGCCGCCGCGATCGCGAAACGGGCGCAGATCGGGGTTGTTGGGCGCGACCATCGTCTCGATTGTCGTGGGATCGCCGCGGTCGGCACCGAGATCGGGAATCGGCGCCCAGGCCTCGCCCGGCAGTGGTGCGTTGGGGATCAGCGTACCGATCCAGCGCAGTTCGCTGCCCGGTGCGGTGCCGCGCCAGGCGTACATCTTTTCCGCCACCGCGACTTGCGGCGCGGTCAGGCAATCGCGGGTATCGCTGCCCTTGCACAGCAACTGAGCGGGCTTGAACGGACAGGCAAGCGGCGCGGAAATCAGCCCGTCGACCAGCCCGTCGCGCTTGTCGCAGGCCTTGATCACCGCGGCGTGAAGCAACAGCGTCTTTCGGTTGGGGAAGATCGGGCGCCCGTCCTGCCCAGTGTTGAAACCGTTGACGTCGGAGATGGTCGCCGGCTTGCGGTTTCCGAACGGGGCCATGCTCGCCGGGGCCATTGCGACGATGCCGTCGAAATCGTCGGGGAACCGCTGCGCCTCGATCAGCCCCTGCCGCCCGCCTGTCGAACAGGCGAAGAAATACGATTTGGCCGGGTCGGCGGCGTAGAACGCCTTGATGATTGCGCGGCCTGCGACGGTTGTCACATGCGTCGCGCGATAGCCGAAATCGACCAGCCCTTGCAGGTTGTTCGGCACCCAGGTGTTGTCGATCAGCGTCGAGCGATGACCCATGTCGGTGTGCAGGCAGGCGTAACCATCGCGAACATGGCGCGCGCAGGCGAGGTCGATCACCACCGCGCCGCAACTTCCCCCGCAGCCGCGCACCATGTAGCGCCCGTTCCAGGTCGTGGACGGCAGCAGGATCGCAAAATTGACCGTGGGATTGACGTAGCCCTCGACCAGGCAAGCCTCGGGTTGGACGCCGCCGGCAGGGCGCAATTTGGCACTGACAATATAGGTCGGCGCGCCTTCCAGCTTCTCGAAGCGACCGCCGGCCAGCGCCTCGCACCGTTCCTTGGCACTCGGTGGGGCCGCTTGCGCCCAGGCATGGCCGGGCGCGAGGAGCAGCGCCACTGCAAGGAACAGCGCGCGGATCAAGCCTTGGCCTTCCACGATGGGACGCGCTTCTCGCGGAACGCGGTGTAGCCCTCGCGCCCATAGGGCTGGGTGCGGTTGTAGTGGGCGAACGTCTTGAGTTCGAGCGCCGCGCCGTCGGCGACGCTCAGGTTCAATCCGTCGCGCATTATGCGCTTGAGCGCAGCGATCGTCGGGCGCGGCTTGTCGGCCATCGAGCGGGCAAGCGCCTTGGCCTCGTCCACCAGGTTCGCCAGCGGCACGGACTTGAGCGCCAACCCGGCATCGACCGCTTCCTGCCCCTTGTACCACTTGGCGGTCCACAGGATTTCCTTTGCGCGCTGATCGCCAACGCGGCGGCGCAGGCGCAGCGTTACCGCAGCGGGGACCACTCCGGCATCGGTGTGGACGTCGCCGATCTTGGCCTCGTCCGCCACGATCATAAAATCGCACCCCAGTGAAATCTCGAACCCGCCGGCGCGGGTGAAGCCGTTGTTGGCGGCGATCGTGGGGATGTCGAGGTTTTCCAGGCGGGTGATGATCCCATTAACGCGCGCCACCACGACGTCGAAATAATCGAGATCGCCAAACGCCTTGTCCAGCAGGTCGAGATCGAGCCCGACGCAGAACGCCTTGCCCTCGCCGGTCAGAATCAATGCGCCGATGTCTTCGTCCGCGGCGCAATCGTCGAGCACCGCTTCGAGTTCGTCGAGCCGGGCTTCGGTGATCCCGTTAAGGTTGGTGGGGGTTGAAAACGTGACTAGCGCGATCCTGTCGGTCTTCTCATAGCGCAAGGTGGTGTAGGTCATGGCTGCACCATGCGCGAAATTGCCGCGGAGGCGACAGCGAACAATGCGCCGCCACCCGCATTTCGGGTATGCCTGTGCTCTTCGAATGCGCTGCGATAACCGCATTTCGGATAGGAGGCATAGGGCTCGTTGTCATGCCGCAAGGCCTCTTCGATGGCCTCACGGATGGCCATGACGCTCTACGACAAACTTTGGCAGGCGCATGTCGTCGCCGACGAGGGAGATGGCGTCGCGCTGCTGTATATCGATCGGATGCTGATACACGAGGTTAGCAGCCCGCAGGCGTTCGCGGGCCTCGCGGAACGAGGTTTGAGGCCGCATCGTCCAGCCACCCATCTCGCGGTCGCGGACCACGCTGTACCGACGCGCAACCGGGCGAACATCGCCGATCCACGGGCGCGCGAGCAAATCGCGTTGCTGGCCGCGAACTGCGCAGCGACAGGCATCGAATTTCTCGGTATCGACGATCCGCGCCAAGGCATCGTCCACGTCATTGGCCCAGAGCAGGGCTTCACTCTGCCCGGCACCACGCTGGTCTGCGGCGACAGCCATTCGGCCACTCACGGAGCGTTCGGCGCGCTGGCATTCGGCATCGGTACCAGCGAGATCGAGTGCGTTTTGGCGACGCAAGTCCTGCGCCAGAAACGGGCGCGGACTCTGCGGGTGACGATCGACGGGGTGCTCTCGCCTGCGGTGTCGGCCAAGGACACGATACTGGCGCTGATCGGTGAGATCGGCGCGTCGGGTGCGGTCGGCTGTGCGATCGAATATGCCGGTTCGGCGGTCCGGGCGATGAGCATGGAAGCGCGGATGACCCTGTGCAACATGACCATCGAGGCGGGGGCCAGGATCGGTCTCGTCGCTCCCGACGAGACGACGTTCACTTATCTCGATGGCCGTCCGCGCAGCCCGGTTCCGTTGCCGCGCACCGCGTGGCGCGCGCTCGCCAGCGATGACGATGCGCGGTTCGACCGCGAGGTGACACTCGACGCCACGCTAATCGCGCCGATGGTCACGTGGGGCACCAGCCCGGACCAAGTCGCGCCGGTTACCGGCGCTGTCCCGAGCGACGCCGATGCGCGTCCCCTTGCCTACATGGGGCTCGAACGCGGCCAGCGGCTGGAGGGACTGGCGGTGGACCGGGTCTTCGTGGGCAGTTGCACCAACGGCCGAATCGAGGACTTGCGAGCGGCTGCGGGCGTGATTGGCAATCATCGTGTTGCGGCAGGGGTTGAAGCGATCGTGGTTCCGGGGTCGGGCCTCGTCAAACGTCAGGCCGAAGCCGAAGGACTTGACCGCCGCTTTCTCGCCGCGGGGTTTGAGTGGCGCGAGCCCGGCTGCTCGCTATGCGTGGCGATGAACGACGATCGGCTGGCTCCCGGCCAGCGCTGCGCCTCGACCTCCAATCGTAACTTCGAAGGCCGCCAGGGGATCGGCGCGCGCACGCACCTGATGAGTCCGATGATGGCCACCGCCGCGGCGCTGGCGGGCCGCATCGTCGACGTGCGCGAGTGGGTCGGTTGATGGAGCCTTTCACCAGCCTCAGGGCCCTCGCCGCGCCCCTGCCGGGAGCCAACATCGACACCGACATAATCGTCCCGGCACGATTTCTGACGATCACTTCGAAGCAAGGACTGGGCCGCCACGCTTTCGCCGAATGGCGCTTGGAGGGAAACTTCGTCCTCGACGAACCGCAGTACGAGGGCGCGCAAATCCTAGTCGCGGGGGCGAACTTCGGCTGTGGATCGAGCCGCGAGCATGCCGCCTGGGCGCTAGCCGATCTTGGCATCCGCGCCATTGTCGCGCCCAGCTTCGGCGAGATCTTCCGTGCCAACGCGCTGCGCAACGGGTTGCTGCCGATCACGCTCGGTGACAGCGAATGGCGCCGGGTGCTTGCGGCCGCCAAGGCTGGAGACTGCGTCGCCATCGACCTTGCTTCACAGCAAATCGGTTTGCACGACGAGACCTCGATCGCCTTTGCGCTGTCCGATCAGGAGCGCGTCGCGCTGCTCAACGGCTGGGACGAGATCGATGGAATCCGGGTACGCTATGGGACGGCCACGGCGGAATTCGAAGCCCGCCAGCGCGCCGCGGCACCCTGGCTTTGGGAAAAGGACCTTCCGCATGAATGATCCGCGCCTCCGCACCAAAATCGCCAAGGGCGAATTCTTTGTCGTCCCCGGCATTCACGACATGATCGCCGCGGTGATCGCCGACAAAGTCGGGTTCGACGTGGTCTACGGCAGCGGCTATTGGACCACCGCCTCGGCTTATGGCCTGCCCGACGCCGGGATCGTCAGCTACACTCAGATGCTCGACCGCATGGCGACGCTGGTCCGAACCACCAAGGCGGCAGTGATCGCCGATGCCGACACCGGATTCGGGGGACTGCTCAACGTTCACCACACCGTCCGCGGTTACGAAGAGGCCGGGATCAGCGCGATCCAGATCGAGGATCAGGAATTCCCAAAGAAGTGCGGGCATACACCGTTCAAGCGTCTGATCCCGGTCGATGACATGATTGAAAAGATCCGCGTTGCCGCCGCTGCGCGCAAGGACATGCTGATCATTGCTCGCACCGATGCACGTCAGTCCGAGGGACTGGAAGGCTCGATCGCACGCGGAAAGGCCTATGCTGAAGCCGGCGCGGACATAGTCTTTTGCGAAGCTTTGCTCGAAACCGACGAGATGCGCCAGGCTTGCGACGCGATCGATCGTCCGATGATGGCCAACATGGCCAACGGTGGGCTGACTCCGATCCTCAAAGCCGACCAGCTTGCCGACATCGGGTATGCTTTCGCGATCTACCCGGCGCTGACCGGGCTGGTCGCGGCAGCTGCCATGGAAACGGCGCTGCATCGCTTGAAGGACGACGGCGATGGCGAACCCGACGATATTCCATTGTTCAACTTCAAGGAATTCTGCGGGATGATCGGCTTCCAGGAAGTCTGGGAGTTCGAGAAGGCCTGGGCGCGTTAGTCACTCGAACGCTTCCGACCCGGGCCCGGCGATCACCCGCACCTCGATCCGCGAAAGATCGACCCCGTCGAACAGCCGCGCATTGACCCCCATCCGCCCGTAGTCGGTCCCCAGCGTCGCCCAGTGGCTGAGGCAACCGCACGTCCTGCAGCGATGGAACGCGATCACCCGATTGTTGCAAACATATGTGTCGGTAGCGCCCCCCAAATGGACGTCCGAAGGCGCATAATAGGCCCACTGCACGCCGAGTTTGGCGCAGATCGAGCACCCGCATTCGACGATACGATCGGGCAGGCGCGCCACCTCGAAATGGACAGCGCCGCAGTGGCACGAGCCCCGGACGGTCATCGCACCCATCTCATATCGCCGCAGCAACTGGATCGTAGCCTAGGATCTCCGGGTCGGCGGCGGGGGCGGCGTGGTGGTCGTAGGCGTCGGGATCGCGTGCCTGGGTCAGCACGCCCTGCTCGACCGACTTGGCGTGGAGCAGCGCGGTGCGCGGACGGCGGGCGGCTTCGTAGCGGGCAAAGGCCGGCCCCACCTCGCGCTCGGTCGCAAATGCGCGGGCGAGAATCATTCCATCCTCGATCGCCATCGCCGCCCCCATCCCCAGGAACGGCAGCATTGCGTGCGCGGCGTCGCCCAGCAGCGTCACCCGGCCATGCGCCCAACGGCCCAGCGGCGCACGATCGAACAGGCCCCACTTGATCGCGGACTCGGCGCGCTCGACCAATCCGGTCACGTCGCCATGCCAGCCGGCGAAGGCGTCGAGCATTTCAGCGGTGGTCGCCGGGGTCGACCAGCCCTCACCCACCCACTCGTCAGTCGCCGCGATGCCGACGCAGTTGAGGACCGCCCCGCCGCGCAGGGTATAGCGGTTGAACGTCCGGCGCGGCCCGACGAACACCGCGGCTCGACCCAGGTTCAGGAACGGCCGCGCTCGCTCGCTCGGCACCAGGAACCGGTAGGCGACCTGGCCGGTGAAGCGCGGGGCGTCGTCGCCCAGCAGCAGTTCGCGAACCGCCGACCGCACGCCGTCCGCGGCAACCAAGGCATCGCCACGCGCGCGCGCGCCATTGGCGAAGCGTACTTCGACAGCGCTCACTCCTTGCTCCAGCCCGACCAAGCGGTGGCCGGTTTGAACCGGCGGTCCAATCTCGCCGAAGCCCTCAACCAAGATGCGGTGAAGGTCCGCGCGGTGAATCTGGCGAGCGACGTCGGCGGTCCCATCGTCGGGTTGGCCGGTGGCGCCGTCGGTCTCGCCGGCAAGTATCCGCCCCGTCCGGTAGTGCACGAAGGGCAGCGCCATACTGCGGCAGGCGTGGGCGGCAATCCGATCCTGGAGGCCGAGATCGCGAAAAACCGCCTGGGCGCCGCGGCTCAACGTCAACCCGGCGCCGACTTCGCCCAGTTCGTTCGCCGCCTCGTGGACCTCGACATCGAAGCCCGCGCGACGCAACGCAAGAGCCGCGGTCAGTCCTCCCAATCCTGCGCCGACGATGAGCAGCTTCACGGAAGCGGCCCGATATTGATGCTTACCGCTTTGGTCTTGAGAAAGGCGTCGAGCCCCTCGCGCCCAAGTTCGCGGCCCCAGCCCGACTGGCGGTTGCCGCCAAAGGGCGTTTCCGGACTCATCGCGCCGTGGACGTTGATCCCGACCTGGCCCGAATCTATCTGCCGGGCGACGCGCAGTGCCGTCTGGACGTTGCTCGTCCACACCGATCCAGACAGACCGTAGCGGGTCCCATTGATCGCCGCGGTTAGTTCGGCCTCTCCGGAGAAGCGGATGACGCTGAGCACGGGACCGAACACCTCTTCCTGCTCGATCCGCATTCCCGCGCGGACCCCGCTGAACAGCACCGGGCCGAGGAAGTGGCCTGGGCCGTCGATCGCGGCGCTCTCCAAAGCAACCTCGGCGCCATCACCCTTGGCGATGGCGATGTAGCTTTCGACCCGCGCCTTCTGCCGCGCCGAGATCATCGGGCCAAGCACTGTGCTGGGCGCCATCCCGTCGCCGACGGTTAGCGCGGCGGCGTGCGCGGCGATGCCTTCGACGACTTCGTCATGCACCGCCTCGTGGACGAACAGCCGCGATCCAGCCATGCACTGCTGCCCGGTCGAGAGATAACAGGCCATCGACGCGGCGGGGATGGCGGCGGTGACATCAGCATCGGGAAAGATCACCACCGGCGATTTGCCGCCCAGTTCCAGGCTGACCTTCTTGAGGTTGCCTGTCGCGGCGATCACGATCTTGCGACCAACTTCGGTCGATCCGGTGAACGCGATCTTATCGATCCCCGGATGCGCCGCCATCGCCGCGCCAATGTCTTCGCCGTGACCGTGGAGCATCGCGAAGACCCCCGGCGGACCGCCCGCCTCGACCCAGGCTTCGGCGAACAATTGCCCGGTGAGCGGGGCCAGTTCCGCAGTCTTGAGCACCATCGTGCAACCTGCCGCAAGCGCTGGCGCAAGCTTCATCGCGATCATGCCGGGTGGAGCGTTCCACGGGACGATCGAGCCGACCACGCCGATCGGCTCACGCATCGTCGCCACCAGAAAATCGGTATCGGGCCGCGGGCCTAGATTGGGCGTGAAGCTTTCCCCTGCGATCTTGGTCGCCCATCCCGCGTAATAGCGGATCGTATCAACTGCGAGGAATCGCGTGACCATCCGCGACGACGCCAGCGGTGAGCCGTTGTCCAGCGTCATCACTTCTGCGATCGTTTCCAGCTTGCGCTCGATCGCATCCGCGAAGCGGTTGAGCACTTCGCCGCGCTCGCGACCGCCGGTGCGGCTCCAGCGCCCACGCAAGGCGCGGCGGGCCGCGGCCACGGCTTCGTCGAGCTGGCCGAGCGAGGCCGCGCGCACTTCGGCCAAGGGAGTCTCGCGCGCTGGGTTTTCGACGGCGATCGTCCGCCCTTCGCCCCACACCCACTCGCCATCGATCAGCAAGCGATGCTCGCTATCGAGAAAAGCCAGCGTTTCACGCGAAGGTTCGATAGGAAGATTATCGCCGGGCATCGCGCATCCCATGCCGAAGCCGTAATAAGTCGCCAGCCGCGCCTCCGAAGCCGACCGAAGTGCGGGTGCTCGCCCCGCCCATTGTCATGTTGCGGCCGTGCCGCGCTCCGCGGCAAACGCCAGCCGCTCGATCTCGCGCGCCATGTCCTTGAGCCGCGGCACGAACTCGGCGGCGACGCGCTCGTTGCTGAGTCCGGCGGCCATGAACACCATAAGCAATACCGCGGTGATGTGGCCGCGCGCGAAAATTGGCACCGATACGCTGCGTTCGCGCCCGTGATCGAGTCCGAAGCTGTAGCCGTTGAGCCGTGCCTGCTCTATCGCGAACAACACACGATCGGGTTCCCGCGCATAGATTTGCAAGGGATCGGTCGATTCGGCGAGAACCTCCAGTAGGATGCGTCGCTGCTCGGGTTCGAGAAAAGCGAGGTGGACGATCCCGCTGCTGACCACCGACATTGCAATTTCCGATCCGATGTGGCGGCGATGGAGGCGCAATGAAGTCGCGGGGTCGGATGTGATCCGCAGACTCATGCACTCGCCCACCGGAGTGGCAATGCACAGCGGCCAGCCGATCGCCCGCGTGGTCTCGAACAGTATCGGCGCCGCGACATGCGCGATCCAACTTTCGTCGCCGAAGCCATGGCTCAGCGCGCGCACCCGCGCAGTCAAAAAGAAGCGCTTGGTCTGCGGGTCGCGATCGACGAAGCCTTCGGCCAGCAAAGTGCCAAGCACGCGTTCGGCGGTCGTGCGCGGCACGTCGAGCGCCTTGCTCAGCTCGGAAATCGTCAGCGAACCCTTGAGATTGATCAGCGTGACCGCCTTGAGGCCGCGCTTGAGCGACTTGAGTTCCTGATCGCTGTCCATCGGCGCCCCCTTATCACGGCTGGTCGCCGATCGGACAGCCGTTGAGTCGAACGCATGTTTCGTTGCGAAACCGGGAATGGCTCTCATAGCCCGGAAGGTTCAGATGACAGGAATGAGTTCGATGCAGATACGCGCCGCGGTTCTCGAACGGTCGGGCAACGACGGTCCCTTCGCAACGACTTTGCCGCTGACCCTGACGACCCTAGAGCTCGACCCACCCGGGCCGGGCGAGTTGCTAGTGCGGATCGAGGCCGCGGGATTGTGCCATTCTGACCTCTCGGTGATCAACGGAAACCGCGTCCGCCCGATGCCGATGGCGCTGGGGCATGAGGCGGTGGCGACGGTGGTCTCCACGGGTGATAGGCAGGACACGCTGTTCGCCGTAGGCGATCGGGTGGTGCTGACCTTCCTCCCGGCGTGCGGCGAATGCGTGCCGTGCGCCTCGGGCGAAGCTTATCTCTGCGCGCGCGCCGCCGCCGCGAACGGTGCGGGCGAACTGCTGCGCGGCGGGCGCCGCCTGCATCGCGATGGCGATGCGGTGCACCACCACTTGGGAGTCTCCGCCTTCGCCGATCACGCGGTGATCGATCGCCGCTCGGCGGTGAAGATCGACGCCGACATCCCGGTCGAGATCGCCGCGCTGTTCGGCTGCGCGGTACTCACCGGCGCGGGCGCGGTGTTCAACAGCGCTGCGCTGCGCCCGGGCGAGGGCGTCGCGATCTACGGGCTTGGCGGGGTGGGCCTCGCCGCGCTGATCGGCTCGCTGGCGGGCGGTGCGACGCCGGTGGTGGCAATCGACCCCTCGCCGCAAAAGCGTGCCCTGGGGCTCGAACTCGGCGCTGCGGGGACGTTCGCTCCCGATGGCGCGGAGAGTCAGATCGAAACGCTGCTCGGCGGCAAGCCCGACATCGTGATCGAGACCGTCGGCAAGGCCAGCGTGCTCGAGCAGGCCTACGCCCTGACCCGCCGCGGCGGCCGCGTGGTCACCGTCGGCCTGCCCAACCCGATGGAACGGTTCGCGATTTCACCAACTGGGTTGGTCGGCGACAACAAGACGATCATCGGCAGCTACCTCGGCGCCTCGATCCCGGCGCGCGACATTCCGCGCTATATCGCTTTGTGGCGTTCGGGGCGGATGCCGGTCGAGCGGCTGCTGTCGTCGGTCAGCCCGCTGGCCAAGATCAACACCCTGTTCGACATCCTGGCGCGCGGCGACGCGGTGCGTCAGGTCGTCATTCCGCACCTCGAGGAAACCTGAGATGGTCCAAGCTACCGATCTGTTCATTCCCGGCCCGGCGGGCAAGCTCTCGGTCCGCACCAAGGGGCTGGAGGCGCGGCCGGCCAAGGTTGTGATCCTGGTCCAGGGCGCCAACCTATCGGGCCAGCTCGGCTACGACTTCGCCTTCGCCGGCCGCGACGATTATTCGATGATGGAGGCGTTGGTCGCGCGTGGCTTCGGCGCGGTGACCTTTTCGATCCGCGGCTATCGCGATTCGGAACTGGCGGGGCATCCCCACAGCGTCCAGACCGAACAGGCGATCGAGGACACCGCCGCGGTGATCGACTGGGTAGTCGCGCAAGGGTTCCCCAAGCCGCATTTGCTTGGCTGGTCGTGGGGCGGCAGGATCGCGGGCCGGTATGCCGAGACGCGCGGCGAGCGGATCGACCGCCTGATCATGGTCGATCCGGCGATCGGCGGCGGCAACAAGGTCCCGTTCCCGGAGAAGGACGATTGGTGGCACAACGCCGCCGCCTATTTCCGCGACCGGCTCGAGCTCGAGTTCATGGAGCCCGAAGCGCACGAAGAACTGGCGACCCAAGCCGAGCGCGACGAACCGCATAGTCCCAACGGGATCCGCGTCGAGAACGAGAACGGCAGCATCGCGGTCGACCCCGCCAAGGTGCCCAATGCCACGCTGATGCTCTACGGCTTTGCCGCGGGGATGCAGAACTACATGCAGGGCGGATCGGGCCGCGCCGATTTCTTCGAGAAGCTACCGACACGCGACAAGGCGCTTGTCGTCGTTCCCGACGGCGGTGATTATGGCCACCTCCAGAACGCGCGCCACCGAATGTGGAAGATCATCGCCGACTTCCTCGACGGCTGATGGCATTGCGCAAGGCCGAGGCCATGATCCGCAAACGCTATCTCGCTGCCGGACAGCGCCAGATCCACGCGCGCGAATCGGGCTGGAACGCGGGCGGCACACCGCTCGTCTGCCTCCACGCCACCGCCTACTCGTCGCGCCAATTCGATCCGCTGATGCGGGCGTTCGGGGACAATCGCCACGTGCTGGCGATCGACCTGCCCGGCTATGGCGATTCCGATCCGCCCGCCGTCACGCCCAATATTTCCTGCTATGCGCGGATGATCGGAGAGGCGATCGAGACCCCGCGGGTCGACCTGTTCGGTTATCACACCGGGGTGGCGATCGCCGCCGAACTGGCGCTGCTCCTGCCACGCCGTGTCGGGCAACTGACGTTCATGGGCATCCCCCATTTTCGTGCACTCAATTTCGAGCAGTGGAAGGCAAGACTGTGCACCGCCCATCTGCTCGAACCTTCACTCGATCAGTTCGCTGAGCGCTGGGCATACCTGGTTTCCGATCGCCCCCAAGGACTCTCGCTGCGGCGCGGGTTCGAGAACTTCGTCGATGAACTCAAGGCCTGGCCGGACGGCGCGCGCGCTCACAGAGCACTGTTTGCCTACGACCTCGAGGAAAGCCTCGCCCGGCTGACCCAGAGCGTGACAGTTCTCAATCCTGCGGGCCATCTTGCCGAAGCATCGCGGATCGCCGCCGGGCTGATCCCCCGCGTCCGCCTGATCGAATTGCCCGAACTCGCCGGCGCGGCGCTCGAATGCGAGGCCGTGGCGCTCGCCGCGCTCATCCCCAGCGCGGCTGGATCCGTCCGTTAGCGAAATACTGCGGATAGAGCCGTTGCAGATCGGCCCATCCCCGCGGATTGAGCGGCGGTTCCAGCGGCGCCTTGACCATCAGACCCTTGACCATGAACCGGCTCGGCAGGTCGCCGAAGCCAAGCCAGGCGGGGGTCGCGATTTCGAGGCTGTACATCCCAGTCGCATGAACTGACGGTGCGTCACCCGCAAGTTCTGCCGCATCGGCAAACCATTGCAGCACGGTCTTGCTGCGCGAGCCCTCGCCCGCCGACAGGTCGGGAATCCCATCCTTGCCGGGAAACGAGCGGGTCTTGCGCTCGACCTGAGTCACGCAGACCCGCTCGCCGATCTCCGCGACGGTGATCTCGCCCGATTCGAGCGAGGCGAACGCCTGCACCGCGTCGAACATCTCGATGGCCCCACCAGTGCTGCGGCGGATGCTGAAGCCTGAGGGGCCTTCCTCGAACTTTTGCGCCGGCTCGATGACGACACCGGTGATCGGGTTGACCCAGCCTGTCGGCACCTCGCCGGTGATCGCATCGCGGAATACGCCTATTTCCCACCACGGCACGCGAAAGCTGTCGTCGCTCAAAGACTGAGAACCGTAGATCATGACGGTTTCGACATGGCTGACGACGATCTCGGGATGGCCATCGACCGCGACGGTGGTGGTCCCGAGATACCACCAGGCGCTAGTCGTTTCGTCACGCGAAGCCAGCGTTCGGCGATAGACGTCGAAACTGTCGAAAGTCATGCCGCGACCGCCTCCTCAATCGGGCTAGCCGCGCGGCGGAAGCGGTCTATCACCAGCTCGGCCTGCGGCGTTAGCAACCCGCCCTCGCGGAAAAACAGTCCAACCCGCGTCTGCTCCACCGGGGTCTCGCACTCCAGCGCGACGATCTCGCCCGCTTCGATGTCGGCATGGACCACTTCCTCCGGCAAGATCGACAGCACATTGGAATCCTTGACCATCTGGCGAACCAGCGAAATCGAGTTGGAGCGCATGACTTGCGCCGGAACCGGCAGGCCGCGGTTCTCAAAGAACAGCCCGAAGCTACGCTGGACGCCCTCGCCGTTAAGCATCGCCCATTCGGCGCGCGCTAGGTCCTCGCTGGTGCACACCCCGGCGCGAGCGAGGGGATGGTCGGCTGCAGCCATGACCCGGGCGCGATGGGCGCGGATCGTCTCGATGACGATCCCGTCGCTGCGCCGGACCTGGCCGATCAGGCCAAACGCGAAATCGATCGATTCGGACTTCACCCGCTCGATCAGCTCGACGAAGCCGTCGGTGATCACCGTGACGCGCAGCCCGGGCCGGTCGCGGTGAAGCGCGGCGAGCAATTGCGGGACCAAGTAAGTCGCATAGTTCGGCGTGATCCCGAAAGTCACTTCGCCAACCCGCGCCTGTTCGATCGCGCGGACCTCCTGGATCGACTTGGCGACTTCGTTGAGTATCACCTTCGCGCGGCGCAGCACGCTTTGGCCATAGACCGTCGGCTCGACCCCTTTGGGCCCTCGGATCAGCAAGGGCACCCCGAGCCTATGCTCGAGGCTCTTTATGCTGCGGCTCAGCCCCGACTGCGAAATGAAGGTCTTATCCGCCGCCTTGAGCAGGTTGCGATGCTCAACCGCAGCCATCAGGTGCCTCAATTGTTGAATTTCCATAGTTCGACGCCTCCCGAGTGCAGAGTTATCCGCAATCAGAGCGCCATTGTTATTACATTTTGTCAACTCTATGCGCTATTCGATGGCGCCTCCAAACTCGCTGCGGAGGGCTGCGCTATGCTCGCCGAGCCCCGGGACGGCGCCTACCCCACGCCGGATCGCATCGAAAATCGCCGGAGGAGCGGGCATTGCGACACTGCCTCCGGGAGACTTGACTTCGATCCGCCGCAACTGGCTGTGGCGGGACAGATCGCCGACTCCGTTGACCGAGCCGTAAGCGATGTCCGCAACTTGCAGCCGCGCGACCGCCTCGTCGTGGCCGAATCCGGCCAACGCCGCGGCGACGATCGCATCCACCTGGGGACGATTGGCGACGCGCGCGGCGTTCCCGGCGAACCGCGGATCACCAGCGATCGATTCGTCGCCGAGGACCGTTTCGCATAGCCGCCGCCATTCGCGCTCGTTCTGCACGGCGATCACGATCTCGCGCCCGTCCCTACACGCAAATGCGCCATAGGGCGCGATCGAGGGGTGCTTGAGTCCGACCCGGCGGGGCGCCGTGCCCGCATAGTCGTGATGGAGCAGCGGAACCGTCATCCAGTCGGCGATCGAATCGAACAGCGAGACCTCGATCGCCGCGCCCTCGCCGCTGCGTTCGCGTGCGATCAACGCTTCGAGAATCGCCGCATGAGCGTTCATCCCGCAGGCGATATCGGCGGCGGAGACTCCGACCCGCCCCGGCGAATCCGCGCTGCCGGTGACCGAGGCGAGCCCGCTTTCACACTGAATCAGCAGGTCGTAGGCTTTCATCTCGCGCGCCGGACCGGCCGAGCCGTAGCCCGAAATATCGCAAGTGATCAGCCGCGGGTGCCGCGCGCGCAGCTCGGCGGCGCCGAAGCCCGATCGCGCCGCCGCGCCAGGCGCGAGGTTCTGGACAAACACGTCGGCGCGCGCGAGCAGCCTGGCCAGCAGCGCCGCGTCCGCGGCCTGCTTGATGTCGAGGACCAGCGACTCCTTGCCGCGGTTGAGCCACACGAAATAGGCGCTGTCGCCATTGACCACGTGATCGTAGCCGCGCGCGAAATCGCCCTCTGCGCGCTCGATCTTGATCACCCGGGCCCCACCCTCGGCCAAGCGTGCGGTGCATAGCGGCGCGGCGACCGCCTGCTCCAGCGCGATCACCAGCACTCCGTCCAGCGCGTTGGACGTATTTGGCATCAGAAGGACTTGGGCATCTTCAGCGCGTGGGTGGCGACATGGCTGAGGATCAGGTTCGTGCTGATCGGCGCCACCTGGTAAAGCCGGGTCTCGCGGAACTTGCGCTCGATGTCGTATTCCTCTGCGAAGCCGAATCCGCCGTGGGTCTGGATGCATTGGTCGGCCGCGTACCAGCTCGCCTCCGACGCGAGCATCTTGGCCATGTTGGCCTCGGTCCCGCATGGTTCCCCGGCATCGAACATGGCGGCCGCCTTGTCGACCATGAGCGAGGCTGCGGTTAGTTGCACGTGAGCGCGTGCGATCGGGAACTGGATGCCCTGGTTCTCGCCGATCGGGCGGCCGAACACATGGCGCTCGCTGGCATAGGCGCTGGCCTTGTCGATGAAGAACCGCCCGTCCCCGATGCACTCACTGGCGATAAGGATGCGCTCAGCGTTCATGCCTGACAGGATGTAGCGGAAGCCCTTGCCCTCCTCGCCGATCAGGTTGGCGGCGGGGACGCGCAGATCGTCAAAGAACAGCTCAGTGGTGGCGTGGTTGAGCATCGTGCGAATCGGCCGGATCGTTAGCCCGTTGCCGACCGCCTGGCGCATGTCCACCAGCAGCACGCTCATCCCATCGGAGGATTTCGCGCAGTCCTCGCGCGGGGTGGTGCGCACCAGCAGGACCATCAGATCGGAATGCTCGGCGCGGCTGATCCAGATCTTCTGGCCGGAGACAACATAGTCGTCGCCATCCTTGCGCGCGAAAGTGCGAATGCGGGTGGTGTCGGTGCCGCTGGTCGGCTCGGTCACCCCGAACGCCTGGAGTCGCAGCTCGCCCGTGGCGACCGCGGGCAGATACTGCGCCTTCTGTGCGTCGCTGCCGTGCTTGAGCACGGTGCCCATCACGTACATCTGGGCGTGACACGCGCCGCCGTTGCATCCGCTGCGATGGATTTCCTCGAGGATCGCGGTCGCCGCGCCCAGACCCAAGCCCGAACCGCCATACTCCTCGGGAATCAGCACCGAGAGAAACCCGGCCTCAGTCAGGGTGCGCACGAATTCGGTCGGATAGGCGCGGTCGCGGTCCTTGGCCTGCCAATAGGTCCCTGGGAAGTCGGCGCACAGCCGCCGCACCGATTCGCGGATTTCGGAATATGTCTCGCCATCGTTCATGTCGCCCGCCTACCCTGCAAGTGCCTTGCGCGAAAGTACCGCTAGGGCAACGCGGCTTGCAATCGACGCATAGTCCTTGCCGCGCGGCGGGCGATGCTCGACATCCCGGCGATGGACCTGACGGCGGAACGAGCGGCGGCGGCCACCCTGGCGCAAACGCAAAGCGCGGCGCTGCGCGAACTGGCCGTTCCGCGCGGCCAAGCGCCGGCCGCGTTGTCGGCTTCAACCCGGGCCGCGTGTGCGACACCGCCACCATCTCCCACTATCGTTGCGCCGCCCACCGGCGAGCCTGGGTGGTGGAGCGTGGCCGGGATCGCCGCGGCCTATCGCAGCGGCGTGGCGACCCCCGCTTCGCTGATCGAGGCGCTACTCGAACGCATCGCGCGGCTCGACCCCCAGCTCAACGCCTTCGTCCATCTCGATGCCGAAGGCGCGCGCGGCGGCACGCGATCCGGGGCTGCCGCGCGGGTCTCTGTTCGGCGTCCCGGTCGGGATCAAGGACGTCGTCGACGTCGCCGGCATGCCGACGACCTGCCATTCGCGGCTGCGGATCGGCCATAACGCGGTGCAAGACGCGCCCGTCGTCGCCGCATTACGCGAAGCCGGGGCGATCATCGTCGGCAAGCTCGCGACGCACGAGTTCGCGATCGGTGGCCCCTCGTTCGACCTGCCCTTTCCCCCGGCGCGCAATCCTTGGAACCCCGCACACCATCCCGGCGGCTCATCGTCGGGCGCGGGAGCGGCGGTCGCCGCCGGGCTGATCCCGCTTGCCATCGGCACCGACACCGCCGGCTCGGTGCGCAACCCGGCGAGCGCCTGCGGGATCGTCGGGCTCAAGCCGACACGGGGGTTGCTGTCGACCGTTGGGGTGGTCCCTCTGTCGTGGTCGCTCGATCACGTCGGCATCCTGGGCCGCAGCGCAGACGATGTGCGGATCGCGCTGGAGGCTCTTGCACCCGGTTCACTCGGCGCGACTACCCAGCTTCGGATCGGCTATGTCCGCCATTTCCACACCGTCGATCTGCCCGCCGAGCCGGAGGTCGCCGTCGCGCTCGACCGGGCCGCTCAGGCACTGAGTGCGAGAGAAGCCGAGCTACCGCCACTTGGCGAGTTCTCGCTGGTCAACCGGGTCATCCTCCAGGCCGAAGGCTACGCCTATCACGCCCACGACCTGCGAAACCGCCCCGAGAGGTTCGCTCGACGCACCCGCGATGCACTACTGCCCGGCGAGTTCGTATCGTCCACAGACTATCTCACAGCTCGCCGCTTGCAGGCGACATTGACCGCCTCGGTCGAGGCGCGTTTCGCCGAGTTCGACGTACTGCTCACCGCGAGCAGCATGACCCCGCCCTGCCGGATCGATGACGACGCAGCGATCGGATCGACTTACCTCAGCCAGGCGCGCACGCCCTTCAACGTCACCGGCCACCCGGCCTTGGCGATGATGGCCGGGCTATCGAGCGAGGGCCTGCCACTGTCGTTGCAACTGGTGGCGCGGTGCGGGGAGGAAGCTGCGCTGCTGCAAGTGGCGGAGCGCTGGGAGCGGGCGATGGGCGGTCCGCTGCGCCCGCCTATCGATTGACGAAATCGACGATCAGCCGGGTTGCTTCCTCGGGTTGTTCGAGCACCAGATAGTGCCCGCAATCGTCGAGAACGTGCAACTCCGCGCCGGGGATAACCTGGGCGATGGTGGCGAAACCGCAGCCGCTGGGCGCGGGGTTGAACGGGGTCATGTTGTCTTCCTTGCCCGCCAGCAGCAGCGTCGGCGCCTTCACGTTCGGCAGCAACGGTTCGAGGTCGGTGCCCTCGATGATCTGCGTCCCCGCCACGAACGCCTCGGGCTTGGTCGCGGCGAAGGCGAGATACATCTCATCGAATTGTGCCTGGGCCTCCGCCCGTTCGTAATAGCCGCGGGCGAAGCCGGCCACCGAAGTGAGGTCGGTCACCGCATCCATCCCGCTGTCCAGCGCGGCGCGCTTCCAGGTCTTGCGCATCATCCGCGCGGCGAGATCGTAGCGCGCGAGGAAGCAACTGAGCACCAGCTTGTCGATGACCTCGGGATGTGCGGCGGCGAGCGACAGCCCGATCATCGCGCCAAACGAGGTGCCGTGGAGATTGACCCGTTCGTAGCCTACCGCGGCAAGAAACTCGAACACCAGCTCGGCCAGCCCGGCCATTCCACCAGGGCGGACATCCGCGCCGACGCTTTGTCCATAACCCGGCAGATCGAAATCGATCACTTCGAAGTGTTCGGCCATCAGCGGAGTCATCGCCGCGAAGTTCTTGTGGCCGAAGGCGGAGCCGTGGATCTGAAGGAACGGCGCACCGGTCCCCGTGGTCTTGTACCAGATGGTTTCGCCGCCGGGCAGTTTGACGGTGGTCATGCGTCGGTCCTCAACAAGCTGATCAGCCCGGACAGATCCGGCGCAGCATCCAGAGCCCACACCGCGTCTGCGATCTGCGCGGCGCGGCCATTAGGGAGCACCCCTTGAGCGTACTGGCTTAGCAAATCAGCAAGCTTCGCGTCGGGCACCCGAGCACCGGGCGTGCCGAGGAAGTTGTCGACGTTGTGCGCCTCGCAGCTGCCGTCGTTGAACGCGATCTCCAGCGAGCAGCCTTCGAAGGTCGGCCGCGCCTCGTCGGCGATCAGGTCGATGCGGTCGCGCAGGGCGAGCACCGCGGGGTCGGTGTAGCAGTCCGGCGTGGTCTCGGCGGTGGTGAAGCGGCCGCGCAGCCAGGCGGCGGCGGCGCAGTGGCGCAAGTCGAAGGTCGCCTCGCTCTCGCTGCTCGGCGCGCCGAAGCGTGCGCGGCGTTCGTCGGCGATGTCGCGGACCAGCGGGTTGACCCGGAAGGTCATGCGCTCGACCGTTCGGCCATTCGCGCGCGGCAGCAGCGCCAGCACGCATTCGACCGGGCCGTGGGTGATCGTCTCGGTCGGCACGACTTTGTAGGTTTGGCCGAACAGGCGCCATTCGCCGCTGCCTATTCCGTCCAGCACCGTGTCGATCTTCGCGCGGTTCTCGTCGCAGTGCGCCTGGAACATGCCGCGGTCGCCTTCAAACGCAGTGGCGGGAGCGGTGAAGCCGCGCTCTGCCAACTGGAACGCCGACAGCCCCGACCGCGCGGTCGCTCCCGTGATGTACGACAGCGTCATGCTGCCGACCGAGGCGTAGAGCCCGAAGGCGCTGCACATCGCGACCCCTAGCGAGTTGACGGTGGTGGAGCGGTCGAGCCCGGCGAGCACGCTGCACCCCGCCGCGGCGCCGATCCCGCCCGTCAGGCCGGCCGGCACCGCGCCGCGATAATAGGCCGTGGGCATCAGGATCGTCGCCACCGCCAGCTCGGCCTCGACACCCAGCGCAAGCGCGTCGAGGAAATCGCGCCCACTGCTCCCGCGCACTTCGGCCAGCGCGACCAGCGCGGGCAGCACTGCGGAAACCGCGTGCATGAAGCACGGGATGTAGGTGTCGTGGAAATCGAGCACTTCGTAGAGCGCGCCGTTGACCATCGCCGCGGCCTGCGGGCTGGTCTCGGTCCCCAGCCAGTGGACGTGTGCGCCGCTGCCGCCGTTCTCGGCAACCGCCCAGTCGTGAAGGATGCGGATCGCGGGATGCGCGGTCGCGCCGACCGACGCCTTGAGCTGGTTTAACAGCAAGCGCTTGCCCTCGTGGCGGATGGCGTCGGTGACCTGGTCGCGATCGGCCAGGAACGCGGCAAGCCGTTCTGCCACGGTTGCGCTCACGCCGCGGCTTCCAGCTCGACCCCTTCGGCGACCTCACCGTACATCCAGCGCAGGATCGATGGGTGCGCCTGGTTGTAGCCGCCCAGCGCGGTCAGCGCCGCATAGGCGGGGAAGCCGCGCAAGCCGACGAACGTCGGGCGCCCGTGGCGATTCGACGTGTAGATCGCGCGAACCGGATAGGCGTGGAGAACGGACACCTCGCGGCTCAGCCCGGCCTCGCGCACGAGCCGCGCGAGCGCTGCCTCGCTCGTCACGATGAGGTCGATCCACCCCTGGTACTGGCGCTCGGGCGGATGGGTCTTGATCGGATAGCCCGAGGCCCGCTCGACCTCCATGTCGGGGGCTTCGAACAGGCTCAGGCGCAGGCGGATCACGTCGGGATCGGCCGCCCAGCGCGCCGCCACCTCGCCCAGCAGCGCGCGAAACGCCGCCTCGTCGCCACGGCGGCGCAGGAACAGCGAAAACGTCGGCCGCGCCGGCGCGCCTTGCGGAGCGGCCTGGCCGCTGCGATCAACGTACGTGCGGCCAAGATCCTCGAGCACCCGATACGTGGTGCTCTGGTCGACGATCAGTTCGATGTCGCCCAGCAGATGCCCGCGCGTTTCCGGATCGGGCGCCGCGCCGAATGCGTCGAGTGCCGCCTGGCTGGCGTAGCGCACGTCCGAAGTCCACATCAGTTGCTCGCCGGCCGGGCAGGCGAATTCGATGCCGGCGTCGGGCGAGAGCAGGCCGGGGCGCACCGCCTCGAACTGGAAGTGGCGGTACTCCCAGATCCCCGGGCGACGCGCGATCGAGGGGCTGTGAACGTCCCGCCAATAGCACAGCACGTCTTCGAGATCGAGCTCGCGCTTCTTCCAGCCGCAGGTCACGCGGCCCAGCCAGGCGCGGTTTTCGCTTTCGATCATTTCTTGCGAATTTGTCATCGCGCCAAGGATGAAATCGCGGCCCAGGCAATGCAACGCCGCCGCTCGCACTATGCGCAAAAGGGCGAGTTGCTGGCGGATTCGGCTCAAAATTCTGCGCAACACCCGGATGTCGGTTGTCGCGTTCCCGTTCGTTTGTGAATTGGCCGGTTGGATTGTCGAAATCGCGTCACATCGAGAGGACGTTCAGCATGCCTCAGGCCCGTGCCTTACTCACCGCCGCATCCATCGCCATCGCCGTGCTTCAGGCCCCGATCGCGCCTGCGCTCGCCAAGCCGGCGCCGCGCTGCACCGGGGGTAGCGTGGATATCGCGCGCGGGGTCGAGGTCGTCGAGGCGTGGCGCGCGTTCAAGGGCGCGGACGGGCTCAGCCACATCGAGAAGACCGCCATCCCCGGCAAAAAGGGATCTATTACGGCGGCAAGGTCACCGTCACCGTGTTCGACCTCGGCGATCCGAGCGGCGCGTCGTTCGTCTACGGAGCACCGAACATGGAAATCCCCCTCCATCCGGTGCCCTACAAAGAGACCTTCATCATCCTCAGCGGAAGTTCGGTGGTCCACGCCGCGAACGGCCAGGTCGTCAAGCTCGGCCCGGGATCGATGCTGATGTCCGAGGACCTCGGAACGCCCGGCCGTTCGGGCAGCTCCGGGCCGTGCGGCTACGTCGCGCTGTCGCTCGCCTACAAGGCGGAAAAGCCCTGACAATCAAAATAATATTATAAAAAACAGACATTTGGACAGGGAGTCCCATCATGCCAACGAATCCAAAGTCATCGCCAAAGCTGGCCTACCTCTTCACTGCCGCGCCGCTGGCGCTCGGTCTCGCGGGCCCCGCCTGGGCCCAGGACGCGGTCGCGCCAGCGCCCGAAGCCGCTCCGCAGACCGCCGACGATACCGCAGTCGATCCCAACGTGATCGTCGTCACCGCGCGCAACCGCCAGGAGAAGCTGCAGGACGTGCCGCTTTCGATCACCGCGCTGTCCACCGAGGCGCTGGACAACGCCAACGTCCGCAACTTGCGCGATGTCGCCTATCTCACCCCCGGCCTGGTAATCACCAGCGGTGGTTCGGAGTTCGGGGTCAACCCGATCATCCGCGGCCAGACCAACCTCAACGGCGGCCAGGGCGATCCCAACGTCGCGGTGTTCATCGACGGGGTCTACATCGTCAACAACACCGCGATCAACGTGGGCCTGATCGACATCGAGCGGATCGAGGTGGTCAAGGGCCCGGTCAGCGCGCTCTACGGTCGCAACGCGTTTGCCGGCGCGATCAACTACGTCTCCAAGCAGCCCGACCTCAACGACGCGCACGGCCGGATCACCGCCTTCGGCGGCAACGACAAGTCGTACAGCGTGTCGGGCATGCTCAGCTATCCGTTGGTTCCCGGCGTGCTCGCCGCCTCGGTCGCGGCCGGCTACGAGCATTTCGGCGGCAGCTACAAGGACAAGGTCAACGGAGAGCGCGCGGGCGGGTTCGAGAAGAAGGACGGTCAGGTTTCGCTGCTGTTCACCCCGGACGACCGTTTCCGCGTCGCCGCGTCGTACTACTACGGCGAAGACACCTTCGGCCCGTCGGCGATCGCGTACAACAATAACAACTGCGGCTTCCGCAACGTGCCCGCGTCGGTCCAGGACCCCAGCGGCACCGGGTTCACCCAGTTCTGCGGCAAGTTCAAGCCCGACGCCCACCCGGTTGAGGTTCCGGTGATCTCAAAGCTGACCGGCGCGGCGGGCAACGACCGCAAGGTCCAGCTCGGCCGCCTCAACACGAGCTACGACCTGGGCTTTGCCACGCTTTCGTCGCTGACCGGCTACACCAAGGTTACTCAGCAGCGCTTCACCGACTTCATCGGCCGCCGCAACGGCGCGCCCTATATCCTTACGCCGGGACCCGGGACGGTGAACCTGCTCGAATATTTCGGGTCGAACACCAACACCCGTGACTTCAGCGAGGAGTTGCGGCTGCAATCGCCCGGCGACAAGCGCTTCCGCTGGCAACTTGGCGGGTTCTATTACAAGGGCCGCAACTCCAGCCGCACGATCCTGTCGCTCGACGGTAGCCCGATCCCCGCGGGCCAGCAGCTTCTGGCCGGTTTCCCGCGCAACTCGGTGACCGTCAACGGCGTGATCAGCGACATCCTGAAGGGCGAGACGCTTCAGCACGACAAGCAGTATTCGGGCTTCGTCGGGCTGGAGTACGACCTGCTCGAAGGGCTGACCGCCTCGGGGGAATACCGCACGACGCATCAGAAGAAGGACATCCTGGTCATCCGCAATACGGGTTGCCCCGGCAACCTGGCCGCGCCAACCGCCACCTGCAACGGCGCTGCGGCGACGCCCTTCCTGTTCCCCAACGGACCCAACCCGGTTTCGGGAACGTTCGACTACGACAACTATCGCGGGACGCTGAAATACCAGGTCACGCCATCGACCAATGTCTATGCCAGCATCGCCAACGGCACCAAGGCGGGCGGTTTCAACCAGCGGTCGGTCGCGGCGCCCGACGGCTCGTTCCCGGACAAGCAGTTCAATCCCGAAACCAACATCACCTACGAAGCCGGAATAAAGAACAGCTTCTTGGGCAACCGCGTGTTCGTGAACGTCGCCGCGTTCCACATCGATACCAAGGACATCCAGATTTCGGGTCCATCGTCGGTGGCGAGCAATCCCGGACTGGTGACCAAGAATTTCGGCAGCGTCCACACCGACGGTTTCGAGATCGAGATCGCTGCCAAGGTCGCGCGCGGTGTGAAGGTCAACATGGGAATCGGATATGCCAATCCGAAGTTCGGCAAGGACGCCTTCGATTTCGGCGCTGCCGGCGCTTGCGCTTCCGTCAACCTGACCACGGGCCTCATCACGCCGATCATCCCGCAGTGTGCGAAGGACGTGGTGATTCTGCCGAAAAACTCGAAATACAACACCACCAACTTCGACAAGGCTGCTCTCTCGCTCGACGGCAACAGCCTTCCGCGTCAATCGAAGATGCAGATCACCGGTGGCATCGATCTCGACGGCGATCTGGGTAGCAGCGGCTGGCGCTGGAGCGCCAACGGCAACATCCGTCTGGAAGACAAGTACTTTGGCTTCAACAACAACATCAGTTGGTACGGTCCGCGCACGATCCTCAACCTGAAGGCCGGGATCGAAAACGACACCTTCTCGATCGCCGCCTATGTCAACAACCTCACGGACGACCACACGCCCGAGATCATCTCGGTCAACGCGCGGCTCAGCGACTTTGGTGGAGACATCGACGGCTACTTGCCCGTGGGACGCCAGTATGGTGTGACCGCCACCGCGAAGTTCTGATGACGGGTTCCAGCGTTGCAGTGAAAGCCAGCAACCCCACTGCAGTGCTGGATGCCTATCCGGTAACGCGCCGCTTCGTCGATGTCGGCGGGCGGCGCCTCCACGGGCGGATCATGGGGGCAGGTCCGCCCGCGTTGTTTCTCCACTCCTCGCCGGCCAACTCGTCGTTTGTCCTGCCCGAAATGGCCGCGGTGGCCGACCGCTTTACCTGCTTCGCCTTCGATACCCCCGGGTTCGGGCTCTCCGATCCGCTTCCCGGGGAAACGCTGACCGTTGCCGATCTTGCGGATGCACTGGCGGATACTCTGGCGGCGATCGCCATGCCGCCATGCCCGGTGTTCGGCTGCCACACCGGCGCCGCCATCGCGCTAGAGCTGGGTGTGCGCCACCCCGATCGCGTCACCGGGCTGATGCTCGATGCGCTGAGTTGCTTCACCGCGGAGGAGGCCGCCGCGCTCGAGGCGGGGTATTTCACCAAGCTTCCGCTCGACCCGCTGGGCGGGCACTTCTCGGCGATCTGGACGCGGTTCCGCGACCAGTCGATCTGGTTTCCGTGGTTCGCCCGCGACCCCGCGCATGTCAACGAAAGCGACCTGACGTCGCCCGCTGCGACCAACCGCTGGGTCACGATGTTCTTCGACGCCCGGGACACCTACGTCCCGGCCTATCGCGCGGCGATCGGCTATCGCGACGGTCCCGAGGCGTTGCGCCATCTGACCGTTCCCATCGTGCTCACCGCGATCGAATCCGACATGCTCTACCCGCACCTCGACCGGGTGAAACCGTCGGGCGAGAACCAGCGGATCGTCCTGGTCGGCGATTCCGTCCCGGCCCGCCGCGCGCTGACCGCGAAGACGTTGGACGCATTTCGCGGCAGCGGAGCGGCGCCCGTGCTTAGGGCGGCGATGGCGAGTTCCGACCGTGTCGTGCGCCAGTTCGTCGATGTCGGTGGCGGGCAACTGCTGGTGCGCAGTCTGGGCGACCGTGAGCTGCCGCCGCTGCTGCTGATCCACGACCTTCCCGGCGCGGGCGGGCAGTCCGAGCGGCGGATGCGCGAGCTTGCCCGCGACCAGTTCGTCGTGGCCTTCGATCTGCCCGGCTGCGGCGAAAGCACGCCGCTCGATCGGACCGCGCTGGGCGATGTCGCCGATCGCCTGTGGGACGGCCTGACCGAGCTCGGCCTGTCACGGGTGACGCTGGCGGGCATCGGCTTCGGCAGTTCGCTCGCGGTGGAAATGGCGGCGCGCGCGCCGGAGCGGGCGGTCTCGCTCCTGCTCGACGGGCTGCTGCTGCCCGATCCCGACGAGCGCCAGGCGTTGGCCGGGTCCTACGCCCCATCGGTCGCTGTCGAGCCCGACGGGTCTCACTGGTTCCGCACCTGGCAGATGATCCGCGACATGGGCGTGTGGTGGCCGTGGTTCACCCCGACCCGCGCCGCGCTGCGTCGGGCGCCCGCCGAGTTCGGTGCGGACGCGCTGCACCGGCGGACCTGCGAGACGCTGCGCCAGCCCAATGGCTGGGCCGCGGCGGTCGCTGCCGCCCTCGACGCCGATAGCGCCGCGCGGCTCGCCACGCTCCGGATAGCGGTGACCTTCGTCGATGGCTCTGCCAATCCCCTCGCGACCGCCTACGGACAGCGCGCACGGGACCTGTTCCCGCAAGCCGAATGGCGCGTGCTGGGGGAAGTTTGATGGCCATCACCGGGCAAGCGGCCCCTCTGCCGACGAAAGTCTGCATCGGCTGGGGCCTGGGCACGCTCGGCCCGGTGACGGTGCTGACCGCGACCAATGTCGTCCTGCTGCGCTACCTCACCGACTACGTCGGGATCGCCGCCGCGGTCGGCGCCTCGCTGATCGCCTTTTCCAAGGTCTTCGACGCATTCATCGACCCCGCGTTGGGCGCGCTCAGCGACCGGACGAAGAGCCGCTGGGGCCGCCGCCGCCCCTATCTTATCCTGGGCAGCGCCCTGCTCTCGGTCGCGGTGATCGCGATCTTCTCGGTGCCCGATTTCGCCGACGTGCAGTTGCGGGTGATCTACGTCGGCGCGATCCTGCTGTTCTATGCGGTCGCCTACAGCCTGTTCACGATCCCCTACCTGTCGATGCCCGCCGAGATGACCGACAGCTATCATGAACGCTCGCGGCTGATGAGCTGGCGAGTCTATGCGGTCGGGCTTTCGCAGATCGTCGCCTCGGTACTCGGGCCGATGCTGCTGGGCACGCTGGGCGGAGGCGAAGGCGCATACTTCTGGATGGCGATGGTGTTCGTGCCGATCATTCTGGGCTCGGCCTGGATCGCCTTCGCCGCCACCCGCGACGCGCCGTTCACCGAGCCGGCCGCGCACGTCCACTATCCGTTCGCCGTCCTGGTGCGCTCGGTCGCCGCCAACCGGCCATTCCTGGTCCTGATTATGGTCAAATTCCTGACCCTTATGTCGCTGGGGGTGCAGGCCGTGTTCGCGTTCTTCTTCGCCCATGTCCTGAAGCTTTCGGACAGCGCGCTGGGGACGTATTTCCTGTTCTCCTCGCTGGCGCTGATCGCATCGCAGCCGCTGTGGCTGTGGCTGCTGCGGCGGACGGGCGACAAGAAGCAAGTTTACATGATCGCGCTGGCGGTCGGCATCCCGGCTTTCCTGAGCTGGTTCGCCGCCGCCCCGGGCGATCCGGCAGTGCTGATGTACCTGCGGGCGGTGATCATCGGCATTTCCGGCGGGGGAGCGATCCTCATGGGTCAGTCGCTGCTGCCCGATACGATGGAATACGACTATCGCCGCACCGGGCTGCGCCGCGAGGGCATTTTCTCGGGCATCTACACCACTGTCGAGAAGCTCGCCGGGGCGATCGGGGTAGCGTTCGTCGGGGCGATGCTCTCGGCCTCGGGCTATGTCGCCGGGCGAGGCGGAGACACGGCGCAGCCCGAAAGCGCAATCCAGGCGATCTATCTGATCATGGGCATCCTGCCCGCCACGATCAGCACGCTCGGGATCGTCGGCCTGCTGTTCTACAATTTGACCGAAGCGCGGCTCAAGGCGACCAGCTCGGCCATCGGCCTGGGAGCGACATCATGAAGAACTTGCTGCTGCGCTGCCTGGCGCTGGCCGCGGTGCTGATCGCGGCGCCGGTTTCGGCCCAGGACATTCGAATGGAGGTGATCCAGCTCACCGGTGATCCGCCGGGACACGTCCGCGAGGCCCCCGGCGGCGGACGCATTCTGGCGCCGGGCGTACTCTATACACCCGCCGGCGGGGGCAACCCGCACGGCCCGGCGATCGTCATGCTCGACGGCGGCCCGGGCGAGCACACGCTCGGCCACGATCAGATCACCCGCTTCGCCGCCGAACGGCTCGCGGCGCAGGGCTACACCGTGCTCAGCCTCTACGGCTATCAGGAGCGCAGCTTCCCGCTGATCCCGTTCGCCGACACGATCTGGCCGATCGATACCGCGCTGACCTGGCTGGAGAACGCCGGATACGAGGACTTCGCGCTCGCCGGACAGGGCTATGGCGCGCTGGCGGCGGCGCAGTACCTGGCCACGCACCCCGACACCTTGCTCGACAACGGCGGGCAAAAGCGGGTCCGCGCGCTGATCCTCTACAACCCGCTGACCAACTTGCGGAAGTATCCCCGCGCGATGCTCGATGGCGGCGGGTATGACGCCAAGGTCGCCCGCGCCGAAGCCTCGGTCGCCAGCGGCCGCGGGCTGATCCCCGAAAACCTCGAACCCGGCCAGGGGGAAGCGCGGCGACCGACCCGTGGGTCGCCGCGGGACCCTACGTCGCCCCTGCCCAGGCCTTCCTCGATTATTGGGGCCCCAAGGCGGCGGAACGCAACGCGGCGCTGCTGGCGAACATCGCGCTGCCGACACTTGCACTTGTCGATCCCAGCGTTGCGTCGACCTCGCGCGACTTCGCGACCAAGGGTCCGCTGGAATTCACCGCTGCCAACGGAAGCAGCGACGGTGCCGACGCGACCGCAGCGCGGATCGCACAATTCCTGGCCGGGCACGATCTCGCCCCCCGGCCCGCGGTCATCACCCGCGCGATCGATACGCCGACCGGCGGTGGCCGCGTCTTGCCGGGGGTGCTCTACACGCCAGCGGCTGGCGCAATCCCTGGGCGCCCGGCGATCATGCTGCTGTTCGGGCGCTCGACCGACGCGCTGCAATCCTCGACCCATTGGATGGGCTGGCGGCTGGCCCAGCAGGGCTACACGGTGATCGCGCCGAGCCTGCGGATCGGCGGCGCGGCGGGGTTCGAGAGTTCGTCAATCGCCGAAGTGGCCGAAGATCTTGGCCACTGGATGGATTGGGCCGAGAAGATGGGGCTCAAGCGGGTGGTGCTCGGCGGCCATTCCAATGGCGGTGTCTGGCTGTCGAACTACCTCTCGCTGACCCACGACCCGCGCGTGGTGGGCACGATCTACTACGCTCCCACCCGCGACAGCCCGACGTATGCCGCGCGGCAGCAGTCGCCGGCCTCCTATGCCGCGGATGTCGCCTTCGCCAAAAAGTCGGTCAAGGCCGGGCGCGGGATGGAGGACACGATCGGGCTGCTCACCACCCACGCCTTCATCGACAACAACGCTCCTGGTGCGCGTACGATGCACACGCAGCGGGTGCGCGAGTTCGTCCTGCCTGGCTTCATGATCACCGGCGCGAAGGACCCGCTGATGGACGAGGCGTTCGTCGCCGCTTTCGCAAAGGCCTACCGTGGCCCGCTGGCGCAAGTGCGCTATGCCGATGGCACCCACGGCCTGCGCGAGAACAAGGACCGCGTGGCTAGCGATACCGCGCATTGGCTTGCGCAGACCTTTCCCTGAAAGCACTTTTGCGCCGTGAGCTTCGAGAGCAAAACCGGATAGCGGGGTTTTGCCGATTGCGGCGTTTCCGCGACCCTGCAACCTTCTAGAAGTGGCGTCATGCAAGCCGAAACCACCACCCGCTTTCAGCCGCGACGGCGAACCGCCAAGGGCCAGGCGCGCCCGCGCTATCTCCAGCCGGACGACATCGACAAGGTGATGCTGATGCTGGTCAACCTGCTGTCGGAAGTTTCGGCCTTGCGCGACCGGCTCGACACCGCCGAAGCCGTCGTCGAACTTGGGGGCCAGCCGACCAGCGCGGCGATCGAAGCCTATGAATTGACGCCCGAACGCCATCTGGCTCGCGAATCCAACCGCCAGGCGATGCTCGCCCGCGTGCTCCGCCCAATCACCGAAGAGCGCGATGCCACGGCGGGAGACGAAGCATGAGCGTGAAGCTTGGCACCGCGCAGGAAATCGCCCGCGTGGCGTTTGCCGAGGGTGAGAAGCAGGGGTTGATGGTGATGAGCGTGGTCGTCACCGACCCCGGCGGTCATGTCCGCCTCGCGATGCGCAGCGATGCGCAGGGCATCTTCGGGGTCGACACCGCGCTGGGCAAGGCGCGCACCGCGCTGGGCTTCAACCGCAGTTCGTGGCTGTTGAGCAAGACATTCGTAGATCCCTGCGGGGTCGCCTCGCTGAACGGCGCGACCGGCGGCGCGTTCTTGCCGTTGGGCGGCGGCGTGGTTATCCAACACGATGGCGTGACCGTCGGTGCCGCGGCGATATCCGGCGGAATGCCCGAAGTCGACGACACGCTTATCCGCCAAGCGGTCGAAGCTGCCGGCCTTACTGCCCTGCCCTGACTTTCGAACGAAGCGAGCAAAACCCATGTTCCAGACCCCTCACGCCATGCTCCCGTCGATGAACCACGACGAGGCCGCCCGCGCCGATTTCTGCGCGAGCCTGCGTAAGAAGTTCACCACGGACCTATTTCCCGGCACCCGCACGCTTTACAGCAAGGCGCTACTGCCCGCGTTCGAAGCCAAGCACGGCCGCAAGCCCAAGAACGCCAAGGAAGCTGCGCAACTGCTGCAATCCAGCTTCTACTATCGCGGCATGAACGCCGTCGGCCGAGCGGCGCAGGAACTGGTTTGGGATACCGTCGGCGAGAGCGTCGAGCGTCAGTTGCCCGAGCTGGTCGAGCGCGCCAAGCCCAAGCCCGGCGCGCTGGGCACGGTGCGGTCCAATCCGGACTTGCCGATCCCGCGCTATATCGACGCGGTCGACATTCACGTGATGCCGGGCAATTTCCATACCGAACTTGGCGAGGACGACGTCTTCGCGGGGGCACTCTACGACCGCGGGGTGCACGTGTTCGCGTTCGGCGGACTCGGCGACCAGAACGAAGCGCTTGGCGTCGCGATGGCGGCCTGGGTGCGCGAGAACTACCCCGATTTCAAACCCCACCGCATTCTCGACGTCGGCTGTGGCCCGGGCTTTACCACGGTGCCGTGGAAGCAGGCGTTTCCCGATGCCGAAGTCCACGGCATCGACGTGGGCGGCCCGCAAGTACGCTACGCCCACGGTCGCGCCGAGAGCCTGGGCGTCGGGGTTCATTTCAGTCAGCAGGATGGGACCGCGACGGACTTCCCCGACGGCCATTTCGATCTGGTGACGTCGATGCTGGTGACCCATGAGTGCCCGGTCCCAGTGATCAAGGGTCTGTTCAAGGAGGCCCACCGCCTACTTGCGCGCGGGGGCATAACGTTGCACGATGGTGGCACCCCTGCGCACGACCCCTTCGAAAGCCATATGACCAGTTGGTTCGGCAACAATGCCAATGAGCCGTTCTCGGCCCAGTTTCGGATGCTCGATTACAAGGCGGCGCTGGTCGAGGCCGGGTTCGCCGAGGAAAGCTATTTCCGCGGCGAGCGCGAGCCGGTGTATCTCAAGGGACAACTGCCGCCGATTACGTTGGTCGGCGCTGTAAAGGACTGAGCATGGGTTATCGGCTGGGGGTAGATGTCGGCGGAACGTTCACCGACTTGTTGCTGTTCGACGACGACAGCGGCAGTTCCTGGCGGACCAAGACGCCGTCGACCCCGCATGACAGTTCGGAAGGGATCCTCAACGGGGTAGAAGAAGTCTGCAAGATCGCCGGGGTCACTCCGGGCGAGATCGAGGTGTTCCTTCACGGCACCACCGTGGCGACCAATGCGGTGCTCGAGGGCAAGGGCGCGCGGGTCGGGTTGGTGACCACGCAAGGCTATCGCCAGATCATGCAGATCGCGCGCAGCTTCGTGCCCGGCGGGCTGGCGGGATGGATCGTCTGGCCCAAGCCCGAGCCGTTGGCCAAGCTGGAGGACACGGTCGAGATCAAGGGCCGGATGGACGCGTTCGGCCTCGAAGTCCGCCCGATCGACGACGACGACATCCGCGCCGCGCTGGTGCGGCTCAAGGGCCAGGGGATCGAGGCGCTGACGGTCAGCCTGATGAACGCCTACCTCAACGGCGCGCACGAGTTGCGTGTCGCCGAGTTGGCCGCCGAGATCCTGCCCAACATTCCAGTCTCGCTCAGCCACGTCGTCCTGCCCGAGATGCAGGAATACGAGCGCACTTTGACCACCGTCGCCAACGCCGCGGTGCGTCCGGTGGTCGGGCGTTATGTCCGCTCGCTCCGCGACAAGCTCGAGAAGGTCGAGATGAATGGGAGGCTGTCGCTGTTGCGCTCCGATGGCGGGCTGATGAGCTCGCAGAAGAGCGAGGAGCATCCGGTCGCGCTGCTGATGTCGGGTCCCGCAGGGGGCGTGACTGGCGCGCTGTGGGTGGCCAAGAACGCCGGGCTCAAGAACATCCTGACGCTCGATGTCGGAGGCACTTCGACCGACGTCGCGCTGATCGAGCATGGCGAGCCGCGGCGGGTGCGGACCACCGAAGTCGGGCACCTCTCGGTCCGCGCCTCGTCATTGGACGTCAAGACCGTTGGCGCGGGCGGCGGGTCAATCGCCTACGTGCCCGAGCTGACTGGCGCCTTGCGGGTAGGGCCGCAATCAGCGGGCGCGGTGCCCGGGCCGGTCGCCTACGGCAAGGGCGGGACCGAACCGACCGTGACCGACGCCAACGTGGTGCTGGGTTACTTGCCCGAGAACCTGCTGGGCGGAACCTTCAAGCTCGATCGCGAGGGCGCCAAGAAGGCGGTCCAGACGATCGCCGACAAGCTAGGGATCGAGCTGATGGCCGCCGCGCGCGGGATCATCGACATCGTCAACGAGAACATGTTCGGCGCGCTGCGGATGATCAGCGTTCAACAGGGCTACGACCCACGCGATTTCGCGCTGATGGGCTTCGGCGGCGCGGGTCCGCTCCACGTCAACGCGGTGGCGCGGCTGATGGGCAGTTATCCCGCGGTCTCGCCGGTTTCGCCCGGGGTGCTGTGCGCGCTGGGAGATGCGACCACCCGGATGCGCACCGAGACCGCGCGGTCCCTGTCGAAGCGCCGCTCGGCCACCAGCACCGCCGAGGTCGCCGGGCTGCTGCGAGAGATGGACGCGCAAGTCCGCGCCGAGCTGATCGGCGACGGCATTCCGCCAAGCGAGATCGAGACCAGCTTCGAGGTCGACTTGCGTTATTCCGGGCAGGCGTTCGAAGTGCCGATGACGATCGACCTCGCCGATCTGGAGTCCGGCGGCCTGCAGCACCTCGCCGACCGCTTCGACGAGGAGCACCGCCGCCTGTTCACCTTCAACATGGACGCCGAGCACGAGCTGGTGAACTTGCGCGCGGTCGCGCTGGGCCGGGCGCTCGATCTACCCAGCCACGAGCTGCCGAAGGGCGACGGCAGCGCCGCCGCCGCCAAATTGCGCGACCACGAGGTGTGGATGGACGGGGCGGTCCAGGCGGCCGCGGTCTACGACCGCGCGCTGCTGCGCCAGGGCGACGTGATCCCCGGCCCGGCGGTGGTTACCGAGATGGATTCGACCACGCTGATCGAGACCCGCCACATCGGCACCGTCGATGCGTTCGGCAACATCATGATCACTCCGGTTTGAGGCGAGAGCAATGCCAGCCACGATCATCCAAGCCAACACCACCCCCTTCGCCCAGGTCGCGATCGACCCGGTCACGCTCGACATCATCGAGAACGCGCTGCGCAACGCGCGCGTCGAGATGGACACCACGTTGGTGCGCACCGCGATGTCGCCCGGCATCCGCGAGCAGGGTGACGCTTTCCCGCTGATCGCCGACCACAAGGGACGGATGATCGTCGGCCAGTTCGGCAGCTACATCGGCCCGTTCCTCGACGGCTATGCGGGGACGGTCGAGGACGGCGACATGATCTTCCTGTCCGATCCCTACTCGGTCCAGGGCGCGATCAGCCACTCCAACGACTGGCTGGTGCTGCTGCCAGTGTTCAAGGACGGGCGCCTGATCGCCTACACGTCCATGTTCGGGCACCAGTCGGATATCGGCGGCAAGGTCGCCGGCTCGATGCCGATCGATGCGACCAGCATCTTCCAGGAAGGCGTCCGCATACCTCCGGTCAAGATCTGGAAGCAGGGCGTCTACAACGAGGACCTGATCGCGCTGGTCATGCACCAGACCCGCACCCCCGAATGGTGCCGCGCCGATCTCAACGCGCTGATCGCCGCCTGCCGCGTCGCCTCGCGCCGGGTGATCGAGATGGCCGAGCGGTTCGGCGACGACGTGTTTGTCTCGGCCTGCGAAAACCTGCTGGCACGCAACCACCGCGCGATGAAGAGCCTGATCGAACAGGCGATCGGCGAGGAGCCGGTCAGCTTCGAGGACTACATCTGCGACGACGGGCTCGGCTTCGGTCCCTACAAGATCAAGTGCACGATGTGGCGCGAGAACGGCCGTGTCGTTCTCGACTTCGCCGGCACCGACCCGCAGAGCCGCGGCAGCATCAACTTCCTGCTCAACGAGAACATGATGCGGATGTTCTTCGGCATCTACATGATCATGGTGTTCGATCCGCAGATCCTGTTCAACGACGGCTATTACGACCTGATCGACGTCCGCATCCCTGAAGGATCGCTGCTCAAGCCGAAGTTCCCCGCCGCGCTCTCGGGCCGGACGCATGCGCTGGGCCGCCTGTTCGACATCCTCGCCGGGCTGCTCGGCCAGAAGACACCCGAATTCCTCTGCGCCGCCGGGTTCAGTTCCAGCCCGCACTTGTTCTATTCGGGCGCCAAGCCGGACGGCGAATGGTTTCAGCTGTTCCAGATCGGCTTCGGCGGTATCCCGGGCCGCCCGATGGGCGACGGGCCCGACGGGCATAGCCTGTGGCCCAACTTCACCAACGTCCCCAACGAGTTCCTCGAACGCTACTTCCCGCTGCGGATCGAGCGTTACGAAACCGTGCCCGACAGCGGCGGCGCCGGGCTGCACCGCGGTGGCAACGGCATATTGATGACCTACCGGTTCCTCGAGGACGGGGAAATCGCGATCCACGACGACCGCTGGTTCGTGCCGCCGTGGGGGGTCAACGGCGGCGAACCTGGCGCACGGGCGACCAAGATCCTGCGCAAAGCCGATGGCAGCCAAGAGATCGTCGGCAACAAGCAGGAAGACATCGTCGTCTCGGCCGGCGACGAACTCGACTTCATCACCTGGGGCGGCGCCGGCTGGGGCGATCCGTTGGAACGCGATCCGGCGCTGGTCGCCAAGGAGGTGGTCCAGGGACTGGTGAGCGTGAAAGGCGCGCGCGCCTATGGCGTGGTACTGCAGGACGGCGCGGTCGATGCAGCAGCAACCGCGCAACTGAGAGATGACTTGCGCGCCGGACGCCAGGGCGATCTGCCCACGTTCAGCTACGGCCCATCGATCGATGACTTGCGCAGGAATTCGCTCGCCGAAACCGGCCTGCCCGCGCCCAAGCCGCCGGTGTGGAAGGGCCGCGCTGCGCCGCAACCCGCCCCGGAACTGGCCGAAGCCGCCGAATGAGCGAACTCGAAGCGGACTACGCCGCCGCGGGGTTCGACGGGCGGCTCGACTTCGGCAAGCGGCCTGCGCTGCTGATGGTCGATGTCTGCAACGCTTACCTCGATCCCGCCTCGCCGCTCTACGCCGGGGTTGAAAGCGCGCTCGCCAGCAACCTTCGGCTGCTGGCGGCGGCGCGCGCGGCCAACGTGCCCGCCGTCTTCACCCGCGTCGCCTACAGCGCAGGCGGACTCGACGGCGGGCTTTTCTACCGCAAGGTTCCCGCGCTCGCCGCCTATCTCGACGGCAATCCTCTCGGCGATTTTCCCGCCGGGTTCGGGCCAGAACGCGGCGAAGTCGTCATCACCAAGCAGTATCCTTCCGCATTCTTCGGCACCGCGCTTGCCGCGATGCTCACCGCGATGGGGATCGACTGCCTGCTGATCACCGGATTCTCAACCAGCGGCTGCGTCCGCGCCAGTGCGCTCGATGCGCTTCAGCACGGTTTCGCACCGTTCGTCGTTCGCGACGCCTGCGGCGACCGTGCCGAAGGTCCGCACGAGGCCAACCTGTTCGATCTTCAGGCCAAGTATGCCGAAGTGATCAGCGAGGAGCGCGCCTGCGAGCTTATGGCAGGTCCTCGACCAGCCTGAACCCGAGCACCGAAGTCCGCGCCTCGACCAGATCGGGATGCTGCGCGGCAAACCGCACATACTTCGGCGAATTTACCCACGACGAGCCGCGATCGATGTGCGACCGGCAATCGCCGGTAGTGCGCGGCGCGGATGTTTGCGGCGCGCCGGACTGATCGGCATTCAGGCAGTCGAGCGTCCATTCCCAGACGTTGCCGAGCACGTCGTGCAGACCCCAGGCGTTGGGCTGAAACGAGGCCACCGGCGCGGTTCCAACGAAGCCGGCGTCGCAGGCGAAGTACAGCGCCGGGTCGATCGCGCCGCGGTTGTGGGCGAAGGCCCGGCTGCGGTCGGACAAGTTCCCGAAGGCGCACGGATTTGCGGCGCTCGCTTCCCACGGAGCCGCGGCCCGGATTCCGGCGCGGGCCGCGTATTCCCACTCGGTGTTGGAAGGGAGCCGGAAACTCCGCCCTGTGCGGCGACTCAGCCATGCGGCATAGGCGGTCGCATCGGCCAGATTGACGCAGACCACCGGGTGGTCGTCCGTCTGGGCGAAGCCGGGGTGCCGCCAGTCGTGCGCGGCATCGGCGGTCCATCTGCCGCCGATGCCGTCGGGCAGGAAGCTGCACGGGCCGTCGGGCTTCCACCCGGTTTCAGCAGCGAACCGCGCAAATTGGCCGCGCGTGACTTCAGTACGCCCGATCGCGAAGCCTCGCTCGATCGCAACCGCGCGGGCGGGCTGTTCGCGGCGAGCGTTTTCGGCCGGATAGTGCACGGCGTCGGTTTCGGCCGGCTCGCTTCCCGCGACGAAGTGCCCGGCGGGAACGCGGATCATCGCGGGTACTGCCGCGCTCGACACGCTCGCCCGGGGTGTCGCACAGGCGCTCAGGCTCAACGCCGATCCCACCACGGTCAGAGCGGCTGCGAACTTTTTCAGTCCCATGTCATTCCTCGATTAGCTCGGCCACCTGGCGATGCCAGCGCAGCGCGCACAACAAGAGCATCGCGCCCGGCAGCACCGTCGCCGCCCCGACCAGCGCCAGCGCGACGCCGACGGGGGTCGGGTCGCCCACCCCGCGATCGAGGATGAGGCCGACCGCCGGCGGACCAAGACCGAGGCCGACGAGGTTGCCGATCATCAGATACAGCGCGGTCATCCGTCCTCGCAGCTCCGCCGGGGTAACCGCGGCGAAGGCCGTCGTTGCCACGCCGAAACACAGCGCGATCGCGAAATAGCTGAGCGCGGTTCCGGCCTGCGCCAGCGTCGCCGAGGCTGCGAGCGGGGTCAGCGCCGCCAGTGGAACCAGAGTCACCGCGCCCACCGCCATTACTTGCAACGCCCCGTCGCGGCGGCCCGCCCGCTCGCGCCAGCGCCCGGCCAATCCGCTCAGCAGGTTACCGGCCAGCGCGCTCACCAGGATCAACAGCCCCAAGCGCGTCCCGCTGAACCCTGCGGTCCACCCGAAACCGCGCTGAAACAGCGAGGGCAGCCACGCCGCCAAGGCGTTGCTGAACACATAGAGCGGCGCCGACCCGGCCAGCAGCGCAGCAAACAGGCCGGAATGCGCGCGAAGGTGCCTGCCTAGCCCGCCGGCCGCGGCGGCGGCAGGCTCGCGCCGTTCTGGCTCGCCAAGGAACGGCAGGAAGCCGGCCAGCGGCAGGCCGGCCATCCCGGCCAGGATCAGCACCGCCTGCCACGGCTGACGCTCCGCCAGAACGGTTGCGCCCCCTGTTTCGACCCACCCGATCAGCGCGCCCCCCGCTGCCAGCGCCAGCCCCGCGCCAAGCGAGACGCCCGAGGTGAACAGCGCCAGGGGCAGCGCCCGGTCGCGCGGCGCGAAGCTGTCGGCGAGCAGCGAGACCGCCGCGGGCACCAGCGCGGCTTCGCCGATCCCGACCCCGACCCGCGAAACGAACAGCAGCGCAAAGCTTTCGGCGAAACCGCCGAGCACGGTCATGGTCGTCCACAACACCATCCCGGCCGCGATCAGGCGCAGGCGATGCACCTTGTCCGCCAGCCATCCAAGCGGGAGCCCAAGCAGGGCGTAGAAGACTCCGAAGGCAGGTCCCTGAAGCAGGCCGATCTGGGCGTCGCTCAGAGCCAGGTCGGCCTTTATGTCGGCGACCAGCAGATTGACGATCTGGCGGTCCAGAAACGACACCGCGTAGGCGAGCAGCAGTGCCCCAACGAGCAGCCAGCGGCGGCTCATGGCCGGCTTCGCGAGCTATGCGCCAAACGCATACTAGCCCGCATTCTATTGCGGATCAGTTGTCTCACCGCAATGCGGTGATAGCTTGCGGGAGGAACCCAATCGCCGAATCGCGAAGGACGACAACCATGAACTCCAATCAGGAACTGCGGTCGCTCAAGCGGGGACTGAAAGTGCTCGCGCTGCTCAACCAGGTGGAGAACGTGTCGATCACCGAGCTTGCGCGCTATCTTAAGTTGCCGCGCACGACCGCGGAACGGATCCTTCTCACGCTGCTGGCCGAAGGCTATGTCCACCGCGTTCCCGACGACAAGCGGTATCGCCTCAGTTCGCGGGTGTGCACGCTTTCGGGCGGTTTTTCGGAAGATTGCCGGGTGGTCCAGACCGCCACGCCGCTGTTGTTCCGGCTGACCGAACAGATCGGCTGGCCACTCGCGATCGCCACGCCTTCGGGCGACATGATGACCTTGCGCACCACCAGCGATCCGGCGACTTCGCTGTGGCTCAGCCGCCGTAGGGTCGGTGCGCAGACGCCGCTGCTCGGCTCGTCGAGCGGCCTGATTGCCTATGCCTTTTCGCTGCCCGCCGAACAGGCAGCGATGCGCGTGCTGCTCGCGCAATCCGCCGAGGCCGAAAACCGCGACCGCATCGGCGACGACGATGCGCTCGATATGCTGCTCCAACCTGTGATCGAGAACGGCTTTGCGTTCCAGCCGCCGCCGCGCAATCATCCCGAACAGAGCGTCGCGTTCCCCATCTTCAGCGGTGGCCGTTATGTTGCCAGCCTGCTGATGATCTACATGACCCAGGCGATGACCAGCTTTACGGTGATCGAGAAATACGTGCCGCATCTTCGCCTTCTGGCTGACCGCATCGGCAAGGCGAGCGAAGCGCGCGAGGAACTGGACTGCGATGTCGAAATGGGCTTCCCGCCATTCGTCGCCGCTCCGGCATTTTCGCGGGGGCCTCATGTGGTCTGAAACAGGCGCCCGCAGGGCCTGCCCGCACCCGCCAAGTCGAGGAAGGCGAGTGAGCGCCACAGCAACGCCTGACTCGCGCTGATCGCTGGCAGGCCGCTGCGGCCTTCGATCGCCTCGATCGCATCGAGAGTGCGGATGGCGGTGCACGGGATCCAAAGCGCATCGGCGCCGGTCAGCCGCGCCAAGCCCTGAACTGCGATTTCGGCGATCTCCGCCGAGGGCAGATTGCCGACCGTGACTATATCCACCGGCGTCGAGATAAAGCCTTCGACCGCGAACCCGCATTCGGTCAGATACCCTCCGACCCAGCCGTTGACCGCGTCCGAATATGGCGTGAGCACCGCTATTCGCGAGGCACCGACCGCGTGCAGCGCCGCCAGCGATGTCGAACCCAGGCTTAGCGCGGGCAGGCCCGATGCCGCTGTCATGCGCTCGACCAGCTCGGCCTCTGGCCCGGCGCCTTCGAACACGCTCCCGATGGTGCAGGCGAAGGCGACAACTCCCGCACCCGCCTTGGCCAGCTCGTGCGCCGCCGCGGGAGCTTGCTCCACCACGCCACGGTAGCCTACGGCGGTGGCATCGCGCATGGCGACCCGCGCGACTGGAAACAGGACGTCGTCAGGCAGCCAGCGCGGCCATTCGTATTCGAGCATCACCCCCGGCGATGGCTGGACGATCCCGATGCGGCCGCGCCAGCCGGGTGACCGGCGTTCTTCCGCGGCCGCCGCGCTCAATGCAGCATCGCCGAGGGAACTGCCGCTTGCGCCTTTTCAGGCCAGGCGAATTCGATCGTGCGGGCCGGGCATTCCGCGATGTCGCGAGCGATCTGCTCGGCCAGCCGATCGAGCTCGCGGCGAAATCCCTCTTCCTCGCCGCGCACGAACGGCGTGGCGAAATGGATGGAAAGGCACCCGGCCCGCTTCCCGTCGACGAACAGCGACACAGCAATCTCGCGCGCTTCGGCGGGCTTGGCGGGGTCCGGCCAGGGGCGCCGGAGTCCGGGCGACATCCCGGTGACGGTGCAGCACCGCGAGACCGCGCAGCACATCAGACCCCGGCCCCGCGGGATGCTGAGTGCAACCACTTGGCCAAGGCGGTTGCCAGCGGCGACAATCGGCTCGATCGCGTGGCTAACCAGCCACCCGGCGGGATTCGGAGACTTCAAGATGCGAAGCGCCGGCCGGGTGAGGACGAAGAAACCGCCACCGGGGACCCGCCGAGCGTAGCCGTGCGCCTCGAAAGTTTCGAGCAACTCCGTCGCCTCGACCGGCCCAACCCCGATTGACTGCGCGAACGCGAGGGGATGGATGGGGGCGAGTGCGCCAAACTTTTCGAGCGCGCGGAGGCCCCTGGTGAGTCCGGCGGTTTGGCTGTTGGCTGTCATCGGTCGGTACTCGGACTATGCACATCAGCTTTGCAATTGCCGAACGGTTTGCCAATCGGCGGCAAGCCTCCGACCGCTATCCGGTTTATGCAACGGTCATTGCCATGACTTCACCGCATAGCGGGATGCCCAGCGCTCCGCTTGGAACGCTCTAACCGACATGTTTAGACGGCGCCGGATCAAGGGCGTTTGGCAAATCAGCGGGACGCCTAATCGCTCGGAGTCAAACGATGTTCCACCTCGCCTGGTTCACCAACCCCCGCGCCCATGGCTGGACTGCCAACGGTGCGGATCGCTGGGCGGGCAACGACATCCTGCCGGAACGCTGGCAAACGCTCGATTTCCTCAAGGACATGGCGCGCCAGCTGGAAAGCGCCTGCTTCGACTTCATCATGATCGAGGACCACGTCGTCCTGACCAACGACAAGCAGAACCTTGAACCGCGGATCGATCCGATGATCGTGATGTCGGTACTGAGCCAAGTGACCCGACGGCTCGGCTTGATCGGCACTTTCTCCAGCTCGTTCTATCCCCCGTTCCTGCTCGCTCGGCAGATCGCCTCGGTAGACCACGTTTCGCGCGGGCGCGCCGGGTGGAATGTTGTGACATCGAGCGAGGACTGGGCCGCGCGCGCGTTCGGCCGCGACAAGCAGCCACCGCACGATGAACGCTATGCCATCGCCGACGAGATGCTCGACCTGATCAAGCAGTTATGGGACGCGTGGGAGGAAGACCCGTTCGAGATGAGCGCCGAAACCGGGCGCTATGTCGATCCGACAAAGTTCCGCGAGTTCGAGTTCGAGGGCAAGTATCACCGCTCGCTCGGGCCGCTCAACGTCACTCGCTCGCCGCAGGGACGTCCCGCAATCTGCCAGGCGGGATCGTCTCCAGCCGGGCGCGACTTCGCGGCCAAGCATTCGGACGTGATCCTGTGCTCGACTTTCGGCCGCAACAGCGTTCCCGCGCTCAAGGAGTTTCGCGACGATATTCGCGAACGGATGGTCAGGCACGGCCGCGATCCCGACGAGGCCAAAGTGATGTTCCTGATCTCGCCGGTGTTGGGCGATACGCTCGCGGCGGCGCAGCACCGCTATGACGAGATCGTCGGGATGACCCCGACGATCCTCGCCCAGCGGCTGGGCAGGCTAACTCTCCACACCGGGCTCGACTGGACCAAGTTCGACCTCGACGCGCCGTTCCCGGACATCGACCCGGCAAGCGTCGAGGGCTTTCAGGGCTTTGTCGCCTCGATCAAGGCCAAGGCAAAGGGCGGCCAGACCCTGCGCGAGGCGCTGAGCGAACAGGAGACGACATCGCTCAAGCTGATTGGGACGCCCGAGATGGTCGCCGACCAGATGGAGGCCGCGATCGCCGAGATCGGCGGCGACGGCTTCCTGATGCACGCCCGCCCTCTGACCAGGCGGTATCTCGCCGAAATCCTCGATGGGCTGGTGCCGCTGCTGCAGAAACGCGGTCTGGTGCGTTCGACTTATGAAACCACCACGCTACGCGGCCACCTCGCGGCGTTCTAGTTGGGGCGGGGGCCGAAGCGTCAAGATCAGCGCTGCAGCCACCGCGAACATTGCCGAGGCGGCATGGAGGGCGAGCGCATAGTCGCCCGCGCGCTCCACCGCCCACCCTGCCAAAAGCGGGCCGAGACCTGCTCCGACCCCGTATAGCGTATACAGCAGGCCATAGATCTTGCCGTAGTGATGACGTCCGAAATAGCGCGCACAGAAGAACGCTGCGATGTCGTGCTCGGCCCCCGCGGCCAGTCCGACCACCGCGATCGCCAGCCCGCACAGCCAGACGTTGGCGCCAGCCACCGAGAGCAGGACGCAGGCTAACGCGGGCAGTCCGAACATGCCGAACGCCACCAGCGGACCCCTGATGCGATCGAGCAGATAGCCGCTGACCAGCCGCCCCGCGGTCACCGCCAGCCCGATCAATCCCGCCAGCGCGGCGGCGGTGGCGGGGGTGACGCCGCGGTCGGTGAGCAACGGCACGGCGTGAACATTGACCCCCGAGATCGCCACCGCGACCACCGAAAAGGCGATGGTCATCTGCCAGAAGCACCGAGTGCGCAGCGCCTGAGCGATCGAGTGGCCGATCGCGTCGACCGCGGGCGCCTGACTGCCGACCACCCCCGCCTCTTCCGGCTCGCGAAAGAATAGGAAGGTCAGCGGCATACCCAGCACCAGCGGCAGCGCCGCCAGGCCAAGGTAGGCGCCCTGCCAGCCGTAGTGCGAAACCAGCCAGCCGACGTAGCTCGGCAGCAGCGCCCCGATCAGCCCGGTGCCGACCAGCGAAAGCCCAAGGGCCAAGCCCCGTCCGGCGACGAACCAGCCGGTGATCGCCCGGCTCCAGGTCATCGTCATCGTCCCCGCGCCGAGCACCGCCAGCATGAAATACGCCATGTAAAACAACGGCAGCGACGGCGGCAGCAGCGCGAACGCGGCGAAGGCCAGGACCAGCAGCGCCTGCGAGACGAGGACCACCCGGCGGGCGCGATAGCGGTCGGCCAGCGCTCCCGCGGCCACTCCGGCGACAAGCCCCCCGCGGTCAGGAACAGCGGCGCGGCGGTGATTTCGGCGCGGGTCCAGCCGAACGCGCGGCTCAGCGGATCGATCAGCGCACCGAAGCTGTAGAATGCGATCGGCACCGCGCCGGAACCCGCGCCGAAAGCAGCGGCGACCACCACCGGCCAGGCGCGTCGGAACTCGGCGCGGCGATCGCCGCTCACTGCGCGGTGCCCACCGCGCCAGGAGCGAGCAGTGTCTCGAGTTCGGTCATGTCGGCTGTGCTGGCGATCCAGTCGGCGGCAGCGGCGTTGGCGCGCGCCTGTTCGGGGCGGGTCGCCCCGGCGATCACGCAGGCCACTTCGCGGCGGGAGAGCAGGGCCCCAATCGCGACATCGGCAAGCGACAGTCCGCGCGCATCGGCAAAGGCGATGAGCGACTCGATGATGTCGTAGGTCCGCTCATCGATCGCCCGCCCGGCCATCCGCGCGCCCTCGGGCGCCGGCTGGCCGCGGCGGTACTTGCCCGTGAGCCAGCCGTTGGCGAGCGGAAAATAGGGCAGCAGCCCAACCCCGAAGCGAGCGCAGGCCGGAAGCAGCTCGCGCTCGGCCTCGCGCGCGAGCAGGCTGTAATGATCCTGCGCGGCTACGAACCGGCGAACGCCGTTGGCGCGCGCGGTCCAGTCGGCATCGGCAAGCTGCCAAGCGGCCATGTGCGAATGGCCGATGCAGCGGACCTTGCCTTCGTCGGCCAGTTCGTCGAGTGCCGCCAAGGTCTCCTCGATCGGGGTGCGCGGGCACGGCCAGTGCATTTGATAGAGATCGATGAAATCCGTCCCCAGCCGCCTCAGGCTCGCCTCGCAGGCCCGCCGGATATAATCGCGCGATCCCCAGGCGATGCCGCTGGCCGGATCGATCCCCGAGCCCCATTTCGTCGCCAGCACGACTTGCTGTCGTCGGCCTTTAAGTACGCGCCCAAGTTGCTCCTCCGACCCACCCTCGCCATAGACGTCGGCGGTGTCGAACAGCGTGATCCCGGCGTCAAACGCGGCATCGATCACCGCGCGTGCCCGGTCGAAATCGAGCGCACCGTAAACCGTGCCGCTGGCCGCGTTGACGGGATTGCCACCGAAGTTGTTGCACCCCAGCCCGACCGCCGAGACCTGCAGTTCGGAGTTACCCAGCCGCCTGTATTGCATGTTCGCTCCCACGCCGCGCCATTGTGGGAGCTAGGCCAAAGTGGGGTCGAGCGGTGAGCAAAAAGCGGCTTAACCGGCAAGCGGGCTGCGACCGGGAAAGGTACTTTGGCGTCCTCATGCGGACGGCGCATGGCTGCGGACGGATTGCACAATCCGGGCAATTTTTACCCGATTGTTGGTCGAAATTTCCTCCGCCTGTGTCGCCAGATGCCGGGCTGGCGCACTGTTGTGTCGCGGCAACGGTACCGAGAGAGCCGGTCGCGAGGGACGGAAGTTTAAACGCGAAGCAACCACGAGGGGTATCGATCAATGGCCAAGACGCTAGCACGGACGCTTCTTTGCGCCACCGCGCTCACCAAATTTGCGTTGCCGCAATCTGCGGTTGCGCAGGATACCTCGCCCCAAGCCGCCGCCGACGAAAGCACCGCTGCCGAGGAACCGTCGAACGTAATCACCGTCACCGCACGCCGCCGCGATGAATCGATCGTCGATGTGCCGCTGGCGATCACCGTGGTCAGCAGTGAGAAGATGGACCGGCTCAACCTCAAGAGTACGCGCGACATCGCCAACTTTACACCCAGCCTCGAGTTCAGCGACTTTACCCAAGGCAACTCGCGCAACGACCGCGGCGCCAACCGGACGATCATCTTCCGCGGCCTGAACCTGGCGAACAACGGCGGCAGCACCACCCAGGCGGCATCGCTTTTCCTCGACGGTGCGGCGGTGATCAGCAACGAAATCCCGGGCAGCCTCGACATCGGCGCGGTCGAGGTGCTGCGCGGTCCGCAAAACGTCTATTTCGGCCGCGCCACGATGACCGGGGCGATATCGTATCGCACCAAGGCGATTCCGGACCGGTTCACCGTCGACGCCAACGCCACCGTGGCCGAGCGCGAAACCTACAAATTCGAAGCAAGTGTCGCGGGCCCCATCGTCGGCGACGCCTTGGGCGCACGGGTCACCGGGCTCTATGAGACCAACGACGGTTACATCACCAACGCCTACAAGCCGAGCGGCAAGAAGCTGGGTGCGCGCGAACGCCGTTCGATCTCGGGCACCGTGGACTTCAAGCCCGTCGACACGATGGAATTCAAGGCATACGTCAACTACTTCGAAGACGACGATAACCCGTCGGCGACGGTCAACATCTTCCCCGATGCGCAATATGCGGCGGCCGGTGGCAACGCTAACCTGCAGGGCGCGCTCGTCAGCCTCGGCACCGTGACCAACTGCCTGAAGGGACGCGACGCGACGCTCAACGGCGTCACCACGCTGGCTCGCGCGACGATTTGCGGCAAGGTACCAGGCCGCTCGCGCGCCCTCGCCTACTCTCGAACCGACATCCCGGCCGAATATCAGGCGGTCCTGTTCGACCTGAATCCATTCATCAAGGCGGAGGGCTTCGAGCGGACGGCCGGATCGCATCGCAACGGGTTCAACAGCCATCTCGTCGCCAACTTTCAGATCAGCGACTACCTGAAGTTCCAGTCGATCACCGGCTATCACAACAACACCACGCTGGTTGCCGTCGACGGCGCGCAACAGCCCATCACGCCGCAATCGCAGTTCAGCATCTTGTTCTTCGGGCTGACCAGCCGCTTCAAGGACTTGAGCCAGGAAATCCGGCTCAGCTCGGATCCCGAGCGCGCGTTTAGTTGGACGGTGGGAGCCAACTATATCGATGCGCGGGTGCTGAGCCAGGCGTTCAACCTCACGACCAGCAACATCCAACCGACCGCGGCCAACCCCAATCCTGTGCAAACCTTCAACGGCGCTGCGGGCGCATTCAACGTCGGCTTCAACCGTGGCGAGACGTTCGGCTATTTCGCGGGCGGCTATCTCAAGCTGCTCGACGACAAGCTGACGCTGAGCGCCGAGGGCCGGTACCAAAGCGACAAGCGGACCGCCCGGACGCTGAGGCCGGCCGATCTCACCACGATCGCGACCTCCGGTCTTTTCGCCAAGACCTTCAAGGCGTTCTACCCGCGCGTTTCGGCCGACTACGACGTCGGCGGGGGCCGCAAGGTCTATGCCTCGTACGCCAAGGGCGGGCGCCCGGGTGGCTTCAACTCGGCGCTGCTGAGCTTCCTCGATCCCGCCAACTCGCGCTACGCGACGTGCGGCTGCTTCGCCGCGACGGTGTCTCAGATCCAGTCGTTGTTCGGGGTGACCGATTCGTCGTTCAAGCAGGAAAGCCTGACCATCGGCGAACTCGGCTTCAAGGGCTATCTCGACAACAACAAGGGCTACTTCGATCTCAATCTCTACTACGGCAACGTCAAGAATCAGCAGGTTACCCAGGCCCAGGTGATTACCGCCCTGACCCCGCCGACAACGTTGAGCATCATCACCAACACCGGCAAGACCGAGATCTACGGCGTCGAATTCACCGGCAACTACCGGTTCACGCCCGACCTTTCGCTCGATGTGACCGGCGCCTACAACTACACCAAGCGGAAAGTCTTCCTCGATCCGTCGCCGGCGACGATCGCCCAGTTCGGCATCTCGGACTTCAGCGGCAAGAAACTGCACCTCGCGCCGATTTACAGCGGATCGGCGGTGATCTCATACGAGCAGCGGACTTCTGACGAGTGGACGCCGTTCGGTAACATCGCGGCCGTCTATCGCGGCAAGCAGTACGCCGACATCGCCAACTACTCGTACATTCCGGGCCGCGTCGTCGTCGATTTGCGCGCCGGCGCCAAGACTGGTACTTTCCGGATCGAGGCGTTCGTCACCAACCTCTTCGACAACCGGACCTATCCGGCTGGCAACATTGCGCCCGATTTCGGCATCAACAAGGTTGGTGGGGTGCGCTCCTCGAACAGCGGCTTCTTCGGCGCGTACGCAGAGCCCCGGACGTTCGGAGCCCGGGCCAGCGTCCACTTCTGAGCGAACCTGCCCAAGTCACGCGGAATGGGCCGCTCCCGGGTGGGGAGCGGCCCATTTTCGTTCTGCCGTATCGAGGACGGCGGCACCCGCTCAGCGCGGTGCGAAAGGCTTCCAGTTGCCTGCTTGCCTCACGTCGCCCTTGCCCGAATACCGCGCTTGCACCGGATAGGGATACACCGGGCGGCTGAATTCGACATTGTCCGGGCGAAGGTAGGACGCATAAGTGACAGGGCCGGCGAACCGGGCGAGCTCGCGGTATTTCCCAGCGAGCAGCACCTCAGGCACCTCGCCGCGCTCGACCCAGGCCTCGAGGTAGCTGAGGTAGTCGACCGTCTCGGCGCCGCCCCCGACTTGGGGGATGTGGTTCTGCCCCGGGATCATGAACAGGCGGAAGAAATCCTGCGTCGCCGCGCGGCCGCCCATCAGGCGTTCGACCGTCTCGTAGTAGGCGGGTGGGTTGCCAGGATAGGTCGCCTCGTCAGCCCAGCCCTGATAGAGGATCAGCTTTCCACCCCGCGCCTTGAACGCGCGCAGATCGGGGTTGGTGGCGTCGTTGAAAATCCAGGCATAGGGATACTTGTAGGGGTTCTTGAGCCGCCACAGATAGCGCCCCGGCTCTCCCTCGGTTGCTCCGACATAAGCACCGAGCCAGCCCTTTTCCGAACCCGACATCGCGCCGTTGGCGTAGACCCGGGTCACCGCCGCGACCTGTTCCGGGGTAAGGCAGGTCGGCTGCTTGGCTGCCTTGCAAGCCATGTCCACCGGTTTGAACGCACAGGCCCGCGGATTGGAAATGAACCCGTCACGCGCGTTGTCGTCCAGATCGCAGCGCGCGAGCGCGGCGGCGTGGATCGCCATGACCTCGTCGGGCGTGACGATCGGCTTGCCGCCGGGATTGAGCGCGGCGACGCTGTCGCGCAGCGCCGGGCCGGTCTCGGGGCTGGGTGTTCCCGGCGTGCCCATCGCCGGCTCGCCTGCAACGATGCCGTCGAAGTCGGCGGGGAAACGCTGTGCTTCGATCAGCCCCTGGCGGCCTCCGGTCGAGGCGCCGAAGTAATAGGCATAGCGCGGCTTGGCCCCGTAAAACGCCTCGGTCACCGCTCGCCCGGTGATGTTCGATACATGCGTCGCGCGGAATCCGAAGTCGATTTCGCCCGGGACATTATCGATCGCCCAAAGGTCGTCGTAAAACGTGCCTTTATGGCCAAGATCGGCGGCGAGGCAGGCATAACCTCGCGCGAGCACGATCTGACATCCGTCGTCGAGAATGTCTCCGCAGCGCCCGCCGCAACCGGTCTGGGCGAATTTGCCGTTCCAGGTGCCCAGCGGCAGCCACATTCGATAGCCGATCGTCGGCGCGATCCGACCGTTGACCAGGCAATGGGGGGAAGTTCGGCAGTGGCGGGCTTGGCAACGGCACTGACGATCAGCGATGGCGCGTCCTTGATCAGCGAGAAATCGGTGTCCTTGAGCGCAGCGCAGGCCACGGCAGGATCGCCGGGGGGCGTTCCGTTGCCAGGAGCGGTCGGAGCGGGCGGTACGGGCGCGGCGGCCAGAACCGGTTGCACGATCAGCGCGAGCCCGGCGGCGCCCGCAGCCCAACGCGACCGCGCAATCACTGCTTGGCGTCCTTGCCGACGACTTCGACCCGCTCGACCGGCCAGCCGCCGCCCTGCCCCTTGCCGTCCTCGACGTGGGCGATGATCTCGATTTCGACGATCTTGCCGGCGGCGATCCTGAATCTTTCGGCTTCGTGGACGGTGTAGGTTCCTGCGGGCTTGGTCACCGCCACCTTGTATTCGCTGTCGCCCGCCTTGGTCGAACTCGATCCACCGCCGGTGTCCGCCTTGAGATCTACGTCGAGCAGGAAGAACGCGATCACCTGACCCTTGGCGACATCGGTGAAGAGGCGCACCTCCTTGGCACCCTCGACCATCATGGTGCGGGCGAAGCTTTCGCGCACTTCGGCCGCGCCGCGAGCATTGGTCAGCGCATTCTCGGTGCGACGGACATTCGCGGCCAGTGGAATGTTGGAACCATCATGGCTCACCAGGCCATCGATGTACGAGCGCGCGACGGCTTCAAGGCAGGCGCGGGTCTGGACGGTACAGCCTGGCTTGGCGGCCGGAGCGCCAGGCTTGGCGGCAACGGCCAGCGCGCTGCCCGCCAAGAGGAAAATAATCGATTGCAGACGCATCGCGGGAGGCCTTTCACGGTGTTTACGCCAAAGTACGCGGACCCAGATTGCGGTCAATTGAGCCGCCCGGCTCGCGTCCAGGTTCCCCAATATGCGGTTAGGGCATGTCCCGGACGACGCGGAAGCCAAGGCTGGAACTTCGCATCGTCGGCGGCAGGCTGAACCGGGTCGCGGCGCGCAGGATGGCCACGCCGTTGTGCCACGATCCCCCCCGGATCGAGCGCGCCTGGCACGACCGGCCGGGCGCGGCCCTTCCGGCGACTGGGGTAAAACAATCGGCGGTCCACTGCCAAGCGTTGCCGAGCATGTCATGCAGGCCGAACGGGTTGGCGGGGAAGCGGTCTACCGGATTGGTGCGGGCGTACCCATCGCGGCATGCGAGGTTGGCCGACTTGTCGTCGGGCATGGTCGCGGCATAGGCGCGGTCGCCGCCGTTCGCGTGGGCACAGATGGCGGAGATCCCATCGCTCCACCAGCGCGCGGTTTCCCGTCCGCCGCGCGCCGCGTATTCCCACTCGTCCTCGTGCGGCAGACGATAGTGCTTACCGGTGCGCACCGAGAGCCATGCGACATAGGCAGTCGCATCGTCCCAATCGACGCAGACAGCTGGCTCGTTGCCGCGCTGCCTCCAGCCGGGATTGCGGAAATCGTAGTCCGCTAGCCGTCCCTCGCTCCACTTGCCCGCGATCGCGACAACGCACCCCGCCATGTCGCGCCGCGTGGCGCGGACGAAGCGGGCGAATTCGGCCTGAGTCACGTGGGCTTGCGACATCGCGAAGCCACGCTCGAATGTGACCGTGCGCTGCGGGTGTTCGGACGCCGCCAGCGCCGGCGCCCTGCCCTCGCGGGTGGTTTCGATCTCGCTTGATCCCAGCAGCACGGAGCCGGGCGGAACAACCACCATCGCCGGCAATCCCGCGCCGTCGCGGAAGGTGTGAACGGGTCCGGGCGAGCCGATTGCCACGGCCACCGGCGTGCCCAATGCGAGCAGAATGGCCAAGGCGTTCAAGGCTTTGCGCATGACTGGTCCAGAGCTCACGCTCGCGATCTAGCCCGGCACGCCGCGCCCATCGCACACGCCGATCCAATTCACCGAATAGCGGGAGATTGCGCGCTGCCAATTGGCGCGGCAACCGGTGCGGGCCACATATCCGTTCCGCCCCGTCCACGGATGCAACCAGCTTGCCCATCGTCTCGATCCTTCTTGCCGTTGCCGCCGCGACCAGCCCGGCGCCCTCCCCCGCGGACGTGTTCGCCGATTGCCGCGATTGCCCGCCGATGGTGGTGATCCCCGCGGGATCGGCGACCCTGGGATCGGACGCGGCGGAACGGGCGAGCGCCGGGATCGTCCCGCTGTTCGGCGACCGCGAGGGGCCGACCTATCGCGTGACCTTCGCCAAGCCCTTTGCGCTGGGCCGGACCGAGATTACCCGCGGCCAGTGGCGGCAATTCGTCGAGGCCACCAAGCGTCCCGATCCGGCGACGTGCGGAACCCACGAGGCCAAGACCGACAACTGGTACCCGCGCCCGGGATTCAACTGGCGCAAGCCGATGTTCGCCCAGACCGACGACCATCCCGCGGTGTGCATCAGCTACGACGACGCTGTCGACTATACCAAATGGCTGAGCGCGAAGACCGGCAAGCCCTACCGCCTGCCCAGCGACGCTGAATGGGAATACGCCGCCCGGGCCGGAACCCAAACGCCCTGGTATTGGGGCGAGGCTCCCGAGCCCGGCTGCGCCCGGGCCAATCTGCTTTCGGCCGGCACCGCCATCGCCATCGGCTGGCCCAAAAGTATCGGCGACCGTTTCGTCTGTGCCAACCAGCGCAGCTTCACGATGCCGGTCGCGTCCTTCGCACCGAACCCTTGGGGGCTGTACGATATGGCGGGCAACGTCTTCGAGTTTGCCGCCGACTGCAACAGTCCGGACAACCGCGATGCGCATGCCGACGGCTCGGCGCGAACCACCGGGGACTGCGCGCGCCACTATCTCAAGGGTGGCGCCTTCCACACCCCGTTCTGGCTGACGCGGTCGGCGGTACGCGGCGCGCCGATCGCCGCCGACTTGCACATGTTCGCCGTAGGCTTGCGCGTCGCGCGGTCGCTCGACGGCAAGCTTGGATGAAAGGTTCCTGCGCCATGTCTTCTCGCTTCCCGATCCTGCTCGCCGCTGCCGCGCTTGCACTGTCCTCTCCCGCCTTCGCCGCCGATGCCGCGACGGGCAAGAAACCAGGCGAGACCTTTCAGGACTGCGCCGAATGCCAGACGATGGTGGTCGTGCCTGCGGGCAGCTTCACCATGGGCTCCAGCCCCGAAGAGCGCGCGCGCGAAGGTGTGCCCGATACCTTCGGCAGTCACGAGGGTCCGCAGGTCAAGATCACCATCTCCAGACCTTTCGCCTTCGCCACCACGGAAACCACTCGGGGCCAGTGGGCGCGGTTCGTCAAGGCGACCAACCGTCCGATCCCGGTCAAGTGCTTCGACTACAACCCCGCCGAGGACACCTGGGGCGGCACCGAGGGCAAAGTGGTCAACTGGCAGAACACCGGCTTCGAACAGACCGACGACCATCCTGCCGCGTGCATCAGCTGGCAGGACGCGACCGACTATGCCGCCTGGCTGGCCAAGATCACCGGGCACAAGTATCGTCTCGCCAGCGAGGCCGAGTGGGAATACGCGGCGCGCGGCGGGACGACGACGGCGCGGCCCTGGGGCGACAGCGTCACCCCGATCTGCAACAAGGCGCGGATCATGACCAGCGGCACCTTCGAGGCGATCAGCAAGGGCGAAAGCTGGACCGGCGAATTGCTCTGCGCCGATCCCGAAAGCTACACCAAGCCCGTCGCCAGCTATGAGGCGAACCCGTGGGGGATCTACGATACGCTGGGCAACCTGTGGGAATGGGTCGCCGATTGCGCCGCGCCCGATCACTCGAAACTGCCCACCGACGGCAGCCCGCAGACCGCGGCCAACGGCGGCGAGTGCGAACACCGCCTGACCAAGGGCGGTGCCTTTCACAGCCGCGTGTGGCTGGCCCGCCCGGCGACTCGCGGCGATGGCCAGGAACCTGTCAACCGCCCGGTCGCATCGGGCATCCGCGTGGTCCGCGAGTTGGACTGAACCCGCAAACCGAAGAGGTCGTACGATGAAGTCTGCCCTGATTGCCGCCGCCTTGGCCGGATCGGCCCTGCTGACCGCCGCGCTCGCTCCGGCCGCTGCCGCTCCGCCCGTTGCCGGCGATCCCGTCGCGGGGGCCAAGACGTTTGGCCAGTGCCGGATCTGCCACACCGCCGAAGCCGCCGGCAAGGACGGGGTCGGCCCCAACCTGTTCGGCGTCTTCGGCAGCAAGGCCGGCACCCGCCGCGCCAAATACGCCTATTCGCCCACGCTCAAGAAGTCCGGGCTGGTGTGGAACGAGGCGACGCTCGATCGCTGGCTGACCGATCCGGCCAAGACCGTCCCCGGGACCAAGATGGCGTTCATCGGCTTTCCCCGCAAACCGATGCGCGACAACGTGATCGCCTATCTCAAGACGCTGAAATAAGATGCGCGGATGGTCGTGGGGGATGGCGCTGGCGCTCGCGCTGGGCGCGTCCGCGGCGACACTGGCGGCACCACCCGACGCCGCCGCCCCGCGCCTGTTCATCCACGCCGGCGAGGTTCCGCTCTACAAGGTCTTCGCGTGGGAGCGGTGGGGCAATTTCATCAACGCCCCGGCGGGCAGCAGCACCGAAATCCCCTATGATGCGGCCCGGTTGGAGGTGAAGGTCTATCCGTTTCCCAGCGGCGAGATCCGCGCGATCCGGTTCCCCAACGGGGTCCGCACCCACCGCCACATCAACCAGACCGACACCATCCTCTACAGCTGGCAGGCGCACAGGGTGCAGTTCGTAGATGACAAGGCAGTGCTCGCCGAACCGGGCGACTTCGCGCTGCACCAGAAAGGCGTGCTCCATTCGGGCGAGGAAATCCGCCGCGGCGGCGGGATCGACCTGGAGTTCGCGCTGCCGTTCGCGGGCGTCCACAACGATCCGGGGGGGTTCTGGTCGCTTGCCCGGGACCATCCCGTCGAAACCTCCGCAGCAGGCTACCTGGTTCGCGCAGCAGTGCTGCCCGACTACGCCGCGCGCGAGGTCAGGCTGGCGAGAGGGACCGCCGTTACCTTGCAGGACGCAACCCGCGACCGCCTGATCTTCGTGCTCTCGGGCAAAGTCGCGGTGACCATCGGCAAGGCCTCGGACACTTTGGCCAGCGAAGACGCGGCGAGCGTGCCGCATGGCGTTCGGGCCGGGATCGAGGCCACCGAAGACGCGATGTGGGTCGAGGTGCTGGCGCCGCCGGTGACGGCGAAACACTAGCCGAGAAAGCTTTTCGCACCGCCGGCGTCTCCGAACTTCGGTTGAAGGACCCGCGCCACCTTTCGCGCCATCGTTGGCGGGACAAGGCAGGTGCATGATGACAGCACCCGAAAAAGCCTTGAAGGCCCGCCCAGCTGCTGCGGCTCGAGAAGACCTGCTCGCGCGCCTAGCCGCGATCGTGGGCGGCGATCGAGTAACTAACGATCCTGCGCGCCGGACCTTCTTCTCGACCGACCTCGCCGCGTCGGGCGCGCGTCCGCTGGCGGTGGTGCGGGTCGAGTCTCACCCAAGAGCTGGCGGGCGTGGTCGCTGCATGCGGCGATGCCGGGGTGGCGATCGTCCCGCGCGGCGGCGGCTTCTCCTATACCGGCGGCTATACCGCTTCGGTCGAGGAAAGCGTCACGCTGGATTTGCGCGGCATCGACCGGGTCTTCGAGATCAACGAGACCGACATGTACGTGCGCGTGGGCGCGGGCTGCACCTGGCACGATCTCTACACGGCGTTGAAAGCCAAGGGTCTGCGCACCCCCTATTTCGGGCCGATGTCGGGCTATAGCGCGACGGTCGGCGGGGCGTTGTCGCAAGGCTCGTTCTTTCTCGGCTCGACCGAGTACGGCACGGTGATGGAATCGGTGCTGAGCATCGAGATGGTCCTCGCGGACGGCTCGATCATCCACACCGGATCGGACAGTGCGGCCAACACCGCGCCGTTCTATCGCAACTACGGCCCCGATCTCACCGGGCTGTTCCTGGCCGATACCGGCGCGCTCGGGTTCAAGGCGGTGGCGACGCTCAAGCTGATCAAGTTTCCGCCGCACCAGGCCTATGGCAGCTTCGCGTTTGCCGATGGGTCGCAGGCGGTCGCCGCGCTGTCGGAGATCGGCCGGCGCGGGCTGGCCGCAGAAGCCTATGCCTGGGACCCATATTTCGTCCGGGTGATGAGCGAAGCCTCCACCGGCACGCGCCAGGACCTGAGCTTCCTCCTCGCGGTGATCCGCAACGGCGCGGGCGTGATCGACGGCCTGCGCGCCGGGCTGCGGATCGCGCTGGCGGGCAAGGCGGTGTTCCGCCCCAGCACGCATCTGCTTCAAGTGACGATGGACGACCACAGCGCCGAAGGCGCGGCCGCGCGGCTCAAGCAGGTCCGCGCGATCGCGCTGGCCAACGGCGCGCAGGAAGTGGCGCCGTCGGTGCCGCGGGCGTTGCGGGCGATGCCGTTCACCAACTTCAACGTGCCCGAGCGCCGCACCGCCGAGCGCAACCTGCCCACCAACAGCCTCTATCCCCACAGCCGCGCGCCCACCGCGCACGCCGCGATCGCGGCGCTGTTCGCGCGCCATGCCGAAGAGATGGAGCGGCGCGGGGTCAGGGTCGGGACCGTATTCTTCGCGGTCGGCAAGTCGGCGCTGTGCATCGAGCCGTTGATCTATTGGAACGACGAGGACCACCTCGCCCACGACCGGATCGCCCAGACCAGCGATCTGGCGCGGCTGGAAGCGACACCCGAGCCATCCGAGACCACCGCCTATGTCCACGCCCTGCGCGGCGAATTGAAGGCGATCATGCAGCAGCAGGGTGCGGTCCACGTCCAGATCGGCCGCGCCTATGACCTGCTCGGCACCCGCGAGCCGCGCGTCACGGAATTGCTGCGGCAGATCAAGCAGGCGGTCGATCCCGCACGACTGGTCAACCCTGGATCGCTGGGGCTCTAGCTGTGGAGCCTCAACAGGTTGTTCACCGGCTGACCCAGTCGGCTGATGGGCGGGTTGGATTGTAGACTACCGTGAGGTCGATGCCAGTTGTAGTTGTGGAGCCAGGGTTCAAGCGCCTGTTTTCGGTGTTCCGAGGTAGGATAGGCTCTGGCGTAGGCCCATTCGCGCAAGCTGGTTTGGATGAAGCGTTCGGCCTTGCCATTGGTCTTGGGGGTGTAGGGTCTGGTTCGGATGTGCTTGAGGCCAAGTGCCTTGCAGGCATCGCGGAATGCGTAACTTCGGTAGCACCCACCGTTGTCGGTCATGACGCGGGTGACGGTGACTCCTGAGGCTGCGATAGTATTCGATTGCCGCGTAGAGGAAGGCGACGGCGCTTTGCTTCTTCTCGTCGCGGTGGATCTGGCTGAAGGCGATGCGTGAGGCATCGTCGATACAGACGTGGACGAACTCCCAACCGGCACCATATCTCTCGCCAGCGCGATAGCCACGGGTGTTGCTCTGTCGGGTCCGGTCGCCGGTGATACGGTGTCCGATGCTCTCGAAGCGGCCGAGCTTCTTGATATCGATGTGGATCAGCTCACCGGGATGGGCCCGCTCATAGCGGTGTACCGGTACTGGCGGATCGAGGTCGCGCATGCGGCTGAGACGGACTTTGCGTAACACCCGGCTGACGGTAGCAGGCGAGACCGCAAGCATTCTGGCAATCTGCTTGCCGGTGATGCGCAGCCGGCGCTGCGCGATGATCTCGTCGATGATATTGGCCGGCGTGGCGCCGGGAAACCGGCGCGGACGCGAGCTGCGATCGGCTAGACCGGCCTCGCCTTCAGCCCTGTAGCGCGCCAGCCACTTGGCGACGGTTCGCTCCGAGACCCCCAGGGCGGTTGCAACCGCCCTGGGGGTCTCGCGCAGCACCATTATGCGCCGCACGATCTCGGCTCGACTGAAAGGCGTGGTTCGGGCATTCTTGTGGATGTTCATCCGGTCATTCCTTCAGTGCTGACGTGTTGCAACATCAGTCTGACCGGATCACACCGGATGAACAACCTCCTGAAAGCTCACATCTAGCCGGCGAAGCCGCCATACGCCCGCGCGCAAATCGCCTGAGCGGTGATCGGCAGTATGGTATACCACCACCGCGACAGATTGCCAGCCGTCGAAGCCGGTGCCACAGGCAAGCGATGAATGCTTCCGACCAGGCCTATCTTGCCCTCCGCGAGCAAATCCTCGAAGGGCGGCTCAAGCCCGGCACCGCGCTCAAGGAGCGCGATCTGTGCGACGAGCTCAGCGTCAGCCGGACCCCGATTCGCGAGGCGCTGCGGCGCCTGTCGGCGGACGGTCTCGCCGAGGTCCGTCCCGGACGCTCGATCATCGTCAGCTCGTTCGATGCTGGCGAACTGACCGAGATCTTCGAGCTTGGCATCGTCCTCGAAAGCTTCGTCGCCAGGCTCGCCGCCGAAAAGGCGACCGACGCCGACATCGGCCGACTGGAAGCGATCGTCGCCGAGATGGCCAGCCTGGTCGAAGCGGGCGGCGCGCAAGAGGAAGTGGCATACGTCAAGCTCGACCAGGCCTTCCACGATACAATCGCGGCGATGGCGCGCAACCCGCGGATCGCCCAAATCCTCAAGCAGACCATGAGCTTCCGGGTGCTGGCCAACATCTTCGGCGCTTACGAGCCGGGCGATTTCGCGACATCGCTGGCGCAACATCGCACCATCGTCGGGGCTATCGCCAGCAGGGATGCGGACTGGGCGCAGTCGGCGATGGGCAGCCACATCCGCACCGGCCAGGCCGCACACCGCCGCCACGCCGGCTGATCGCTTCGCGAGCTTGCCCGGGGGCCCGTCGGCGGGGCAGGCCATGGTTGACTTGGTATACCAAATTTGGATATTGGGGCCGACGACGAGGGGAGCAACGCCGTGGCGCGACCGCATATCCTGTTTATCCAGGCCCCGGCCCTGCCGTGGCGCGACGGGCTGTATTCAGGGGCGCGGCCCGAAGTGCGATCCAAGCTGCTGTCGATCGACGAAGCGGGAACCGACGCGACCACCATCGTGCGCTATCCCGCGGGCTGGCGGCGCGACCGTCCCGAGCACCTCACCTGCCATGAGGAGTTCCTGATTCTCGAGGGCGAGCTGATCATCAACGGGCGCAGCTACACCCGCCAGCAATACGGCTTCCTGCCCGCCGGATACGTTCACGAGGCCGCCGCAAGCCCGGCGGGGGCGACGGTGCTGACGATGTTCTACGACGCCCCACAAGTCGTCGCCGGGTCACCGGCGACCCCGCACGATCCGGCGCTGCTGGTCGAACACGTCGATCCGCTGGGCATGGAATGGGACCCGGGGCTGGTCGATCCGCAACTGTCGAAGGGGGTCGCGATCAAGCCGCTGCGGACCGATCCCTACACGCAGGAAACCTCGTTCCTCTATATGTCCCCGCCGCACCGCGTGCCCCCCGGGATGGCCAAGCCGCAGTGGACCCACGCTATGGTCGAGGAGCTGTTCTGCCTGGCCGGAACCTACGTGTGGGGCGATTGCGGACGGATGGGTCCGGGCGGCTATGCCTGGTGGCGCGAGCGCGAATGGCACGGACCTTCAGGCACAGACACCGGCTACTTGCTGTTCGTCCGTACGATCGGCGGGCCGCTCGACAACACTTTCGCGACCGAGAAGAAGCCGTTCCGCTGGGATCCGCCCTATACCCCGCGGCTCCCGCCCGAGCTGGCGCGCTATGCCCGCGCCTACGAGGAGCCTCCGCTTGCCTGAAGCACGGCGCGCTGGCGTGGGAATCGCCCTGGCCCTCCCGGCGTGGTTCGGGGTTCGCGTCCTGGTTCCCCCCATGCCGCCAGTGTGGGCCGCGCGCCGCGCGGCGCCATCCGATGCATGATCCCTGGGCAAACGCCGCCGCGCTCGACGGGCTGGCAATCGATCATATCGGAATCGTCGTCCGCGACCTCGCCCCCACGCTCGCCTGGCTGCGCGGGCGCGGGTTCCGGGTCAACGACGGGGTGCCCCTGATGGGTGCGGACGGACCGCTCGGCCAGATCAGCGCGCATTGCGTGTTCGCCAACGGCTATGTCGAGATCAGCACGCCCGTGCCCGGCAGCGGCAACCACCTCGAGCCGCTGCTCGCGCAGGGCGAAGGCGTGTGCATTCTCGCGCTGGCGACCAGCGATGCCGCCGCCGATCACGCGCGCCTGGGTGCGCTCGCCGCCGGGCGGCCGCGCGCTTCGTCCCGCCGCGTCCAACTTCGCGAAGGCGAACGCGAAGCGCGGTTCGTCTGGTTCCCGCTGACCGAGGTCGTGCCCGGCGCGATTACCGCGGTCGTCGAGCATCGCGATCCCGATATCGTCTTCGCCGCCGAGCTGCGCGAGCACCCCAACGGCGCAACGCGGCTGGCCGATGTGCTGTTCGGCGCGGCACCTGCGCTGCCCGCGCTGGCGGCAGGCGATGAGCAGGCTGCGGCGCTGCTCGGCCAAGGCCTGTCTCCCGGCATCGCCGGGTTCTCCATCGGCGGCTGCACGGCGTTCGCCGATCGCCGCACCGGATTTCACGCGAGAGGCCTGCCATGATGACCCGTTCCGTTCACACCAAGGTTGGCGAATGCCGGTCCCTTCCCTCCCGCCAGGCGCTGCGCGGCAAGGCGAGTGCGGCCGTCGACCCTTCCGATCAGCTTCGCTTGCAACCAGCTCGGAGCGAACGAGCCTGGGTCGAGTTGGGTGGGCTGCTCATCGGCGCGGCGCTTGTCGCAAGCGCCCTTCCCGCCCAGGCTCACGCCTCCCATGCCCAATCCGGCCCGGCGCCGATCCGCCGCATCGTCACGACCGAGGATGCGGCCGGCCGCGCGGTGGTGCTGGCCGACGGGCACAGCGCCAACTCAGTCACGCTCAACGGCTCGACGATCACCCGGCTGTGGGAGACGCAAGGCTCGCCCGTGGCGGTTCCGGTTGCCGCCGATCTGGGGGCGACCGCGGGCAATGCCTATCGCCCCGGCTTCACCGGCAGCAGCCTCTACGTGGCGGACATTCCGCCCGGATCGAACCTCAAGGACATCCCGCTGCACAAGCAGGAGAGCATGGACTACATCGTGCTGCTGACGGGGCAGATCGATCTGGTCCTCGCCACTGGACCGGGGGGCGGCAAGCGGGTTGCGATGAAGCCGGGCGACGTGCTGATCCAGGCAGGCAACAACCACAGTTGGGTCAACACCGGCAAGACCGTGGCCCGGCTGCTGTGCGTGACCCAGACCGGCGTTCGCCCAAAGCCGTGACGGACTGGCGCTGATGTACCGCGGCTGGGCCGTGACCGGCGGCACGATCGCCACCCAGATGGCGCAGGCCGGGCTGCTGATCTACGGCTTTTCGGCGCTGGCGCTGCCGCTGGAGCGTGAGTTCGGCACCAGCCGGGGCGCGGTGATGGTGACGACCACCTGCCTCTCGCTCGCCTCGAGCGCGCTCGCCCCGCTCGCCGGGCGGGCGATCGACCGGGGATCGGTGCGGCGGCTGATGCTGCTGGCCTGCGCGATGCTCGCCGCCGGATTCCTCGCGCTCTCGAAGGCGGGAGCGCTGTGGCAGGTATGGACGATCTACTCGGTGCTGCTTGCCCCCGCCAACGTCCTCCTCGGGCAGCTTTCCAGCGCCGCGCTGATCACTCGCTGGTTCGGCCCCAGGCGCGGGCGGGCGATGGGAATATCCACGCTGGGCACCTCGCTCGGCGGGTTCGTGTTTCCGGTGGCGCTGGCCGCCGGGACGGCGGCGTTCGGCTGGCGGACAGCCGCCGCGCTGGTCGGTTGCGGCGCGGCGCTGGCGGTGGCGGCAATCGTCGCGCTCGCGATAGTCGATCGGCCCGCCGATGTCGGGCTGCCGGGCGAGGACAGCTATGCGCCCACCGGTCTCGAAATCGCGGACGAAGCCTTGTCGGCCTCCGCAATCCTGGCGATGCCGGCGTTCTGGATCATTACCTTCGGCGTCGGAATCAAGCTCGCCACCTATCTCGGCCTGGTCAACAACCTTGCCGCCTATGGTCGCGATCTGGGGGTCGGCGAGGTCGCCGCCGCGGGCCTGGTTTCCGTGCTTTCGGTCACCTCGATGGCGGGCAAGCTGGGGTTCGGCTGGCTGGCCGAGCGCAGCCCGCTCAAATGGCTGTTCGCCGGCGCGCTGGGCCTGACCATCCTCGCCTTCGCCGGGCTGATCGCGGCGCGCGGCTATCCCTCGCTGCTCGCCGCCTGCCTGCTGCTCGGGCTCGCCACGGGGGGCATGCTGCCGCTGTGGGGGCTGATCGTCGCCCAGGTGTTCGGCCAGGCCTCGTTCGGCCGCGCGCTCGGGCTGACCAACCTCATCATGGTTCCGCTCACCGCGACCGCCTCGCCACTGGCGGGGTGGAGCTACGATGCGACCGGCGGCTATCGCACGGCGATCCTCGCCTCGATGGCATTGCTCGCGCTGGCGACGGCGCTGATCGCGCTGCTGCCGAGGCAGGGGCGATGACCGGCGCGGAACGGATCGCGGCGCAACTGGCCGCGCAGGGCGTCGCGACGGTGTTCGCGGTGGCGGGCGCGTCGCACACCTGGCTGCTCGACGCGCTCGACCGCGCGGAGTTCGCGATCGTTTCCAGCCGTCACGAAAGCGGCGCGGTGGGCGCTGCGGACGGCTATGCCCGCACCCTTGCCGATCGCCGCCCGCCGCGGCTGGGGGTGGCGCTGATCGTCGCCGAGCAGGGCATGGCCAATGCGATCGGCGGACTGGCGGTGGCGCACGCACTCGGCTCGCCGGTGGTGGTGCTCGCCGCCAGCCCGCCACGCGGCCACGCCGAGGCCGAGACCTCCGATCCACTGGCCCTGGTCGCCCCGGTGGCGAAGTGGGCGCGCACCGTGCCCAGCGCGGACCGGCTGGGCGACTATCTCGCCACCGCGATCCGCATGGCGGTAAGCGGGCGGCCCGGTCCGGCGGTGCTGGTGATCCCGCAGGACCTGTTCCAGGCCGAGAGCGGGGCAGCCGAACCGACCATCCTCGCCGCGCCATCCTCTCCCGCCGACGGCGATGCGATCGATCAGGCCGCGCGGATGCTGGCGGATTCTCAGCGCCCCTTGGCCATCGCCGGGTTCGGCGCCTTCCGCAGCGGCGCGGCGGATGCCTTGCGCGCCTTGGCGAGCGAGTTCGCGGTGCCGGTGCTCGGCAACGGCAGCGGGCGCGGGCTGGTCGCCGAAGACGACGCGCTCGGCTTTTCGTGGCCTTATGCCCAGATTGCCGCGCACCAGGCGGACTGCGTGCTGGTGGTCGGCGAAGTGCTGACCCAGCGGCTCGGGTTCGGGCTGGTGCCGCGCTTCGCGAGGACCGCCCGGTTCATCCAGATCGACGCGGTGGCCGAGGCGTTCGGGCGCAATCGCCCGATCGACTGCGCCTTGCTCGGCGATCCCGACGCCACCCTTGCGCTGGTGGTCGAGCGGCTGCGCGCGCGGCGGGTGGCAGCGAAACCATCCTGGTTGCCACAGACGCTGACGCAGCGCGCGGCGACGGTAGCGCGGCTGGCCAAGCCCGGCGGCGGCGCGATCCATCCGCTGACGCTGGCGGCCGCGCTCCGGTCGCGCCTGCCGGCGGACGCGGTGCTGGTCGGCGACGGCGCGGACATCGCCAACTGGATGTACGGGGCGCTGCGGGTGCGGCGCGCGGGCGGGTTCATGGATCACTACCCGCTGGGCGCGATGGGCAGTGGCACCGCGCTGGCGGTGGGCGCGGCGGCGGCCCTGCGCGAAATCGGCGATCCCGCGCCGGTGGTGCTGGTGACCGGCGACGGTTCGCTCGGCTTCCACCCGGGCGAGCTCCACGCCGCGGCGCGGGCCGGGCTGAACCTGAAGGTCGTGGTTGGCAACGACGGCGCCTGGGGGACCGAGGCGCACGGGCAACTGGTGGCGCTGGGGCGCACGCTCAACACCGAGCTGGGCATGCTGCCCTACGCGCGATTGGCCGAGGCGTTCGGCTGCGCCGGGCTGACCTGCGAGATGTTCGACGACCTAGGCGGGCAGCTGAATGCGTTGCTGGCGACATCCGGCCCCGCGCTGCTCGACGTGCGGATCGATCCTGCAGCGGGGGCCGAACTCAAGACCAACCCCCTCGCCTCGAACATCCTGTTCAGCGACATAGCCCAGGCGCAGAGTGCCTTCGAAGGGCCCGGCGATGACTGACGCGACCATCGCCATCGTCGGCGCCGGGCCGGTCGGGGTCTGCGCCGCGCTGTTCCTCGCCGCGCGGGGCATCGACAGCGTTCTACTCGAGGCGAACCCCGAGCCCGCGCACGATCTGCGCGCCTCGACCTTCCACCCGCCGACGCTGGAGATGCTCGACACGATCGGGCTTGCCACACCGCTGATCGAGCGCGGCCTGATCACCCGCGACTGGCAGGTCCGAATGCACGAGACCGGCGAGCGGGCGCTGTTCGACCTGGCGTTGCTGGCGGATGAAACGCCCTATCCGTTCCGGCTGCAGTGCGAGCAGGCGACACTCGTCGCATTGGGGCTGGAAGTCGCGCGCACTGAAGCAGCAGTAATCGTGCGACTGGGAGACGAAGTCTGCGGGCTGGTGCGCGACGACGACGCGCGCCCGACGTTGCTCTTGCGAAACGGCGAGCGGATCCAGGCGCGCTACGTGATCGCGGCCGACGGGGCAAGAAGCGTGGTTCGCCAAGAAGTTGGCGCGGGTTTCGAAGGTTTCACCTATCCCGAGACGACGATCCTGGCGACCAGCGGGTTTCCGTTTCACGAGCACCTCGCCGGACTCTCGAACGTGAACTACTGCTGGGCCGCCGAAGGCACCTTCAGCCTGCTGCGGCTGCCCACGCTGTGGCGCTGTTCGCTCTACGCCGATATCGGAGAAAGCATCGAGGACGCGCTGCAACCGGCTGCGATCGCTGAAAAACTCCAGCGCATCGTGCCCAGCGAGAGTGGCCACGCGGTCGCCGAGATCCGCGCCTATCGCATCCACCAGCGAATCGTCGAACGCTACGATCACGGCCGCGTCCTCCTCGCCGGCGACGCCGCCCACCTCAACTCCCCCTCGGGCGGCATGGGCATGAACGGCGGCATCCACGACGCCTGGGCAGCGGCCGAAGCGATCCGCGGGGTGTTCGATGGGGGTGACGAAGCTGTTGTTTTCGCGCGCTATTCCCGCACCCGCAAGGCCATAGCCGAAGAGCAGATCCTGGCCCAGGCGCACCGCAACCGCACCCGCATGCAAGAGCGCGACCCCACCCGCCGCCGCGCCGAACTCGCCGCCCTCCAGGCCATCGCCGAAGATCCGATCCGCTGCCGCGAACACCTGCTCAAGACCTCGATGATCGCCGGACTGCGCCAGGCCGAGGCGATGGCATGACCGCCGCCGTGCTCACGCCGATGGCCAATCCCACGGTCGAGGCCGAGTTGCGCCGCCTGTTACCCGTTGAATTTGCGTGGGTTGCCGGCCGCCTGGTCAGCGCCGAGCCCGATCCGATGCGCCGCCTCGTCGCCTATGCCGAAGGTGTCGCGCAGTCACTCGCCCAGTTCGACACGCTGCCGCTCTCGGTCGTCGGCTTCGCCTGTACCGGCTCGAGCTACCTCATCGAACCAGCACGGCTCGATGCCATCGCCGCGGCGTTGCCGGTCCCTGTCATATGGGCCGCCGACGCCATCCGTGATCGCTTGGCCCAAATCGGCGCGCGGCGCATCGCCATCGTCTCCCCGTATCCGGCAGCGCTGCACATTGCCGGCCTAAATTATTGGCGCGGAATGGATTTGGCTATCGTCCACGAGGAACGGGTCGAGATCGGTTCGCTCGATACACGCGCAATCTATGCACTCGTGCCATCCCAGGCGATCGCGGCGGTGCGCAACGCGGTGGCGGCGAAACCCGATGCAGTGCTGCTGTCCGGCACAGGAATGCCGACGCTCGACCTGCTCGCGCCGGGCGGCAATCCGCCGATCCTGTCCTCCAACTTGTGCCTCGCCGACGCGCTGGTCCGCGCCGTGCGCTCGGGAGACCGCTCATGACCGAACTCGTCACCAGCTTCGTCGCCGGCCGCTTCACCGACGGCGCGGGGGCCGAACGCCTTCCCGTGATATATCCCCACGATGAGAGCATCGTGGCCGAACTGGCCGAAGCCGACGCCGCCGAAGTCGATCGCGCCGTTGCCGCCGCGCGCGCCGCCTTCGCCAAGGGAGATTGGCGGCGCGCTCCCGTCAGCGAACGGCAGCGCGTGCTGCGCTGCATCGCCGCGCTGATCGACGAGCGCCAGGAAGAATTGGTCCGTCGCGAGCTGCTCAACACCGGGATTCCGATCCGTCAGATCCGGGAACGCCACATCCGCCGCGCGAGCATGAACTTCGCGTTCTTTGCCGACTATATCGGCCAGGTCTCGAACGAGAGCTATGAGCAGGAAACCCCGTTCCTGACGGTCGTCCGGCGCGATCCAGTGGGCGTTGCTGCGCTCGTCGCACCTTGGAATGCACCATTGGCGCTGGCGACGATGGAACTGGCCGGGGCGCTGGCCTTCGGCAACTGCGCGATCCTCAAGCCGAGCGAGCTGACCCCGCTCGAATTCGTCACGATCATGGAAATCTGCCGCGACGCGGGGATACCGGATGGCGTGGTCGGGCTGGTCAACGGCCGCGGTCCGGTGACGGGTCAGGCGCTCGTCGCGCACCCCGGGGTCGACGTGGTGGCGTTCATCGGGGGGACCGAGACCGGCCGCCACATTGCCCGGGCTGCGGGAGGCAACCTAAAGAAGTACGTCGCCGAACTGGGTGGCAAATCGGCCAACATCGTCACCGCGAACTGCGACCGCGAGCGCGCGCTCGACGCCGCGCTGCTGGGCATCTTTTCCAACAACGGCCAGCAATGCCTGGCGGGTTCACGGATTCTGGTCGAGGAATCGATCGCCGAGCAATTCATCGCCGATTTCGCCAGGCGCGCCCAGGCGATCCGGGTCGGTGACCCGGCGGACCCGGCGAACGAAGTCGGCCCGGTGATCAGCCGCGCCCAGTACGATCGCGTGCTGCGCTTCGCTGCCGATGCCGAGATCGTCTGCGGCGGGATGCGGGCCGCGGGGTTCGATAAAGGCTTCTACGTAGCCCCGACGGTGGCGCGCGCGAGCGACAATGCGACGCCGCTGTGCCAGGAGGAGATCTTCGGACCGTTCGCCACCTTCCTGACCTTCCGCGACATCGACGAGGCGCTGAGCATCGCCAACGACAGCCAATTCGGCCTCGTTGCCTATTTGTGGAGCGACGATCTGCCGACGGTGATGAAGGCGGCGGACATGCTCGATGCGGGTACCCTGTGGGTCAACACCCCGGTCGCTCGAGACCTGCGGGCGCCGTTCGGCGGGTTCAAGAACTCGGGCGTGGGCCGCACCGGGGGACACTCCAGCCGGGCGCTGTTCACAGAAGAGAAGGTTCTGACGCTGCCGATGGGCGGCTTCCCGATTGCGAAGTTGGGTATCGGATGATTGTGTGCCAGATTCGGCTATTTTTGCCATCTTAGCGCATTTGATGCGTATCTTTTCTTGACTTGGTATACCAAACTGGCGCATTTCTCCGTCCGCGGGATTGGGGAGCGGGTCGATGCAGCATGGGAAGGTTCTTTTCGCCGCGGCGCTGCCGCTGACCGGCTTGCCGGCCCATGCTTACGCCCAGGCCCAGCCACAGGAAGCCGCGGCGGCTGCGGAGAGTCCGGGGGCGCTGTCGGAAATCATCGTCACCGCGCGCAAGAAGGAGGAATCGCTCCAGGACGCGCCGCTGGCGATCACCGCGTTCACCGCCGAAGCGATCGACGAGGCGGCGCTGACCAATCTGCGCGACGTCAGCCTCCACACCCCAGGCTTCCAGTTCAACAACCAGGGTGGGCAGGAGCCGGGGCGTTACAACACCCAGCTCCGCTTCCGCGGGATGAGCACCAGCCAGTTCAGCCCCAGTTTCGCCACCGGCGCCCTGTTCATCGACGGGGTCTACGTGCTCAACGGCGGAACCTCGGTCTCGCTGATGGACGTCGAGCGGATCGAGGTGATCAAGGGTCCGCAATCCGCCCAGTTCGGGCGGAACACCTTCGGCGGCGCGGTCAATTTCGTGACCCGCTCCCCCAGGCTGACCAAGGCCTCCGGCCAGTTCGAGACCACGGTCTCGGCGCGCGGGCGCTACGACGTACAGGCGCTGTTCGAGGGCCCGCTGGTCCGCGACGTGCTGTCGGCCAGCATCGGCGGGCGGTTCTATTCCAAGCGCGGCGAGTATCACGCGACCGACGGCGGCCGCCTGGGCGACGAGCAGACCACCGCGGTCAGCGGCGTGCTCAACTTCGCGCCCTCCTCGCACTTCTCGGCCAGAGTCCGAGGGTTCTATTCACGCGACGCGGATGGCGCGCCGGCCGGCGGATTCATCGACGGCGACATCAACGACAGTTGCACCGGCAAGACGATCACCACTCCGACCGGCCAGACCGCCTCGCCCAAGCGCTACATCTGCGGCGCGCTGCCCGACCGCGGCGACGTCGTCACCCTGACCGGTCAGGATCTGTTTTCGTCGAACACGCTCATCGCCCAGCCGGTAGTCCAGGGCGGGGTCAACGTGCCTGCATCCTACGCGCTCGATTTCTACGCGAGCCAGCCGCAGCCCGGCGGAATTCCGTTCATCAACCGCGTCGGCTTGCGGCGCAACATTTCGCGGCTCTCGGCGATCGTGAACTACAACACCGGCGGATGGAATGTGGACGTGGTGGCGGGCATGAACCGTCAGCGCGCCAACTGGATCCGCGACGCCGACGTCACCGATACGCTCGGCTCATTCTCCAACGATCCGCAGCGGATCAACGACAAGTCGATCGAAGGCCGGATCAGCACCCCGCAAAGCTGGCCGATCCGCGCGATGATCGGGGCCAATTACTATACGCAGGACTTCATCGCCGCGGGCGATGGCGGCGCGGTGGTGCTGTATTGCGTGGTCACCAGCGACCAGACCAGCTTCAGCAAGTGCCAGTTCCCGTTCCGCAGCGCATCCAACTTCGGCAACAGCGACAAAACCCGCGTACTGGGCCTGTTCGGCAGCGTCGAGTGGGACGTTACCGACACGATCACCCTGTCCGCCGAAGGCCGCCAGCAGCGCGACCGCCTGACCAAGGGCGGCACGGTCACCGCCACCGGGGTAGGCGCCTCGGCGGTAAAGCAGACCTACAAGAAGTTCCTGCCGCGGATCATCGCAAGGTTCGAGCCGAGCGATGCGACCACACTCTATGCAAGCTATGCGGTCGGCGCGATCCCGGGCGACATCAACGCGGCCTTCATCCGCGGCGACGCGCGCGAACGGGCGCAGTATCAGACGCAGTTTCCCGACCTGAACGTCTCAACCGGGCAGGAAATACTCAAGGCCTACGAGATCGGCTGGAAGCAGCGCGCGCTCGACAACCGGCTGCGCTTCGCCCTGGCCGCTTACCACTATGACTGGTCGAACATCAAAGGCCGGGTCACCGCCAGCATCAACCAGACCTGCCGCACTGCCGGCGCGGGCGTGCTCGGCTGCGATCCGGCGGTAAATCCCACCGCCGCGGTCGGCCAGCCGGAGACGGTCCGCGACGCGGGTGGGGCGCTGGTGCCGCTGCTGCGTGGCAACAACGTGCTGGTGACCGGCGACGCGCGGATTTATGGCGGCGAGCTGGAAAGCAGCTTCGCCTTGACCGACGCCTGGACGATCGACGCCAACGTCGCCTGGGCGCATGCGCGCTACAAGGACTACCAGTTCAACTTCGTCGCGGCGATCGCCGGGTTCACCCAGATGAAAGGCAACGCCATCCCGCGGTTTCCAGAATGGAGCGGTAACCTCGCGGCGAGCTGGAAGGGGCGGTTGACTAGCTCGCTCGACGGCTTCTTCCGCGCCGACGCGATCTATTTCGGCAAGGCTTTTGCCGACGAAAGCAACCTCGCCTTCGCCAAACCCTATACGCTGGTCAATGTGCGTGCGGGGATGGACACCGGCGACTTGCGGTTCGAGCTGTTCGTCAACAACCTGTTCGACGAGGACCGCTATGCCGCCGCGGCGCGGTGGTCGAACTTCAGCCGCCCGGTCAACTTCGCGACGTTCACCGCGCATCAGGGTATCAACGTCTCGCCGCAGGCCAAGCGCGAGGTCGGGCTGCGGCTGGGCGCAAAGTTCTGATGCGCGCGGCGCTGGCCGCGTTCGCGCTGATGGCGGCGGGCGTCCCCGCCGCCGCCCAGGCGCCCGAGCCGGGGCTCGCCAGCGCCGTGGTCCGCGCAACATTCGTGGTCCGCGACATGGATCGGTCGATCCGCTTCTATCGCGAGGTTTTCGGCTATGCTGTCAAGTTCGACGGGCCCATCGCCAATCCCGAAAGCCGGGTGCTGCTCGCGCTGAAGCCCAACCAGACCGCGCGATTCGTGGTGCTCGACGGCGAGAAGACCTTCTCGGGCAAGCGGCACGAGGCGGTCGGGATCGGGCTGCTGTCGTTTCCCGGCCAGACCAAGCCCCGCCTCGCCCAGCCCCGCGGCAACGCCTTCGCCAGCGGGCAGGCGATGCTGGCGATCGAGACCAGCGACATTGCGGCGGTGATCGCACGGCTCAAGGCGTTCGGCGCGCCGATCCTCGTGGGCCCGGTGATCGGCCACGGTGGGCGCGAAACCGAAATCGTCACCAGCGACCCCGACGGCACGCGGATCCACGTGGTCGAGCAGCGGCCTGGTTAGAGCTTGGCGTCGGAATTTCAGAAGCAGTTTGTCGAAACCAAGGCTTCCAAATCAAACCCGTCGTCCCGGCGCAGTCCGGGGCCTAACCGGCTTCGCGTCTTCGTACTTCCGGGTGTTTGGCGAGGGCTTGGTTGGGCCCCGGCCTGCGCCGGGGCGACCGCTATCGCTTGTCGAGCGTGCCGAGGGATCGCGCGCAGGGCTCGCCCGTTGCGCACGATGTCTCGACTTCGCTCGGCATGTGCGGAACTTGGAGGTTGGTCCGGCTAGATCACGAAATCGAGGATGCCGGGTAGCGGCTTTACCCGGCTTACCACCATGCGCTCGTGCAAGGTGGTGATCTGGCGGCTGCCGGTACGCACGAACAGGAAAGGCAGGACGCCGTGCGCGATACACGCCAGGCCGCCCAGGACCATGCGCAGGCCGAACCCTGTCGCATGGCGAAAATGCTCGCCATAGGTCTCTCCGACCGAGGCGGGGTGATCCCGCAACAAGCTGGCGATGCGCATGTGCCCAAACTCCCCGTGGCCCTGAGCGCGAGTATACCCGAAGCCACGCGCAAAGTGTTCCCAAATTTTGCATCACATGCTACGCTATCTGCAATTTTGTTCTATCAATGGAGTTTCTAGTGCAACTTGACTCCACAGACTGGGCAATACTCGACATCCTTCAAGTCGATGCCTCTGCCCCGCTTCACGCGATCGGCGAACGGGTGGGGCTGTCGGCCAATCCATGCTGGAGGCGGATACGGCGCATGGAGGAGGCGGGCATCGTCGCCCGGCGCGTGGCCCTGCTCGACCCGGTCAAAGTCGGCCTGGCGACCACAGTGTTCGTGGCGATCCGCACCGCGCGCCACGACAGCGAATGGCTCGCCACCTTTGCCGCCGGAATCGCGGCGATCCCCGAAATCACCGAATGTCACCGCATGGCCGGCGAAGTCGACTACTTGCTGAAGCTGACGGTCCGCGACATCGCGCACTACGACCGCATCTATCAGCGTCTGATCGCAGCGGTGCCCGGCCTGAGCGATGTCAGTTCGAGCTTTTCGATGGAGGCGCTGAAGTTCACCACGGCGCTGCCGCGACCGAGCTGACTTCCTAACGGCCGCCGCGCCGCGCGCCATCCTCCCGGCCTAAAACTTGACCGTGGCCTCCACGCCAAGCTGGCGGCGCGGCGTGACCACGCCGAAATAGAACACTCCAGCATCGAGCGTGTTAGCGAGACGGCCACCGCTATGCAGGAAATCACGGGCAAAGGCACTGACCCGCAATTCCTTAAGCGCGTCGCCGCGATGGACGAAGGAGAGTGACGCATCGAGCGTGCCGTAGGCCTTGATCACGTCGCGCCCGGCACCGGTCGTGTCGGGAAACGGCGAGGACGTGATGTCGTCGATATAGGCATAGTCGATCGTCAAGCCCACGCTGTTGGCGTCGCTCACGCGCATTTGATAGTCGAGCCCGGCGTTGAAGGTCCACTCCGGCGCGCGGCGGAAGTTGCGTTGCTTGGAGACGTCGATGAACTGTCCCGGTCGGGTCAGGTCGGGGATCAGGAACGACTTGTACTGCGGGTCGAGATAGCCGCCCGACGCGCGCAGGGTCAGTTCGGGAGTCGGCCGGGCCTGGATTTCCAGTTCGGCCCCGCGGATCCGTGCGGATGCCGCGTTCTCGACGATCGTCTCGGTGCCGACCCCGGCGGCGCGAATGATGTCTTCCTGCTTGTTGTTGTATTCGACCCAGAACACCGTGGGGTTGAAGCGCAGCCGTCCGTCGAGGAGATCGGCTTTGAGGCCGGCCTCGAAGCTGTCGACCCGTTCCGGATTATAAGGTCCGATCGAGGTGGGCGTGGTTGCGCGCCCATTGAACCCGCCCGAACGGAACCCCCGCGACCAACTGGCGTAGAGCATCGTGTCGTCATTGGGCTTCCAATCGAGGATCACGCGTCCGGTGGGATCGCTGAAGGTCTTCTTCGCGCTGGCCGAGAACGGTGCGGGAATCGTGAAGTCGATCCCGAACTTCTTGGTCTCGGTGGTGTAGCGACCCCCAAGCGTCAGGCGGACGTTGCTGCCCAGCTTGATGATCGATTCTGCGAAGATCGCGTAGGAATCGAGCTTCTGGCGCGCCGTGAAGCCCTGCGCCGGGCCATTGAGGACATAGATCTGGCCGCTCGTCATGCCGTTATAGGGCAGCGGCCGGATCTGGTAGCTGGTGTGCAGATAATAAACTCCGGCGATCAAATCGACCGAATCGCTCAGATTGCCGCTGATCCGCACCTCCTGGCTGAGCTGCTTGTAGCTCTGGTCGCGCGCGGCCACGAACAACGGCACGTTGACCCCGGGTGCGAACGGCAAAGCGGGCGCGCCGGTATTCTCCTCGAGGATCGAATCGTCGGTGTCGCGATAACCGGTGATCGCGGTCAGCGCGAAATCACCGAGCTTGGAGTTGAGCTCGAACGATGCGTTCCAGCCGTCGATGCTGCTCAGGAAAGGAATGCTGGTGTTGGCGATCTTGAACTTCTCGGCGCGCTGGCGGACCACGCCCAGGGTATCGCAGCCCAGATCGCCGAAGCCGATCGAACGGGTGAAATCGCAAATCGTCCCGCCCGCGCCAAACGGCCGCCCGGCGGCCTTGGTGAGGTTGATGTTGCTCGGAAAAGTGCTGCGGTCCTTCTGGTAGTCGACCGAGGCGAGCGCGGTGGTCTCGCCGCCGAGATCGAACTGCGCGGCGATGCCGAGGTTGTAGTAGTCGCGCCCTTTCTCGCGCTTGCCGGTGGTCCGGTTGCGGGTGAACGAATCGCTGTTGCGGACCAGCCCGAACAGCTTGATCGAGACCGCGTCGCCCAGCTTGGGCAGGTTGACGACCGCGTCGAAATCGGTCGCGTTGAAGCTGGCGTAGCGGGCGTGGGCCTTAACTCCGAATTCGCCGGTGGGCCGGGTGCGGCGCACGCTGATCGTTCCGCCGATGGTGTTGCGCCCATAGAGCGTGCCCTGGGGACCGCGCAGCACCTCGATCGATTCGATGTCGGAAAAGTCGATGTTGGCGCCGGTGTTGGTGCCCAGGAACACCCCGTCGATCGCCACCCCGATCGCCGGGTCGAAGGTCTTCTCCAGGTCCGCGAAGCTGACCCCGCGGATCGACGCGCCGAGCGCGTTGCCCGCGAACGAGATACGCGAAAGCTGGACGTTGGGCAGGAACTTCTGAACGTCGCGGACGTCGGTGAGGACCGAGTTTTCCACCATCTTGGCGTTGAACGCGCTGATCGACAGCGGCGTGTCCTGGAGCAGCTCGTTGCGGAAGCGCGCGGTCACGATGATGTCGGGGTTGGTTCCCGTTTCTTCGGATTGCGGCGCCGCCACCGAAGCGTCGGGCGGCGGTGTCTGGGCCGCAGCGACTACCGGCAACGCCGCGCTGCCCACGGAAATGCACTGCAACACGCGCGTCAACATCTTGGTTGATTTGGACACAGTCACTCTCCCCGAACGAGTCCTCTACGAGACTTCGCCATTTCATTGATCGGCAATCAACTAAACCTGCGAGGACGACGCACCTCTACATTTGAATAGGGGGGCAATCTAACGGGTTATCCCATCTTTTTTTGGCGGCCTGTGGCGTGCGCCCGGTCCAGTTTTTTGCAATGGCACGCGCCATGACTTTCATTCGGGCAGCCGTTTGGCTTCCCCCGAAAGGAATTTCGTTTCGCGTAGTTTTCCCGCCCTTCGTTTTAGGGGCGCACGACCAGATTGCCGGTATGCTTGCCGTCGAGCAGCATCAGCAACGCTTCGGGAAAGTTGTCGATCGGTGTCACCACATGCTCGGGCAATTTCAGCTTGCCCGAACGGATGAGTTCGGAGATTTCGGCGACAGCCTCGGGAAACCGGGCGGCATGGTGGCTGACCACGAACCCCCGCATCGAGGCGTTCCGCTCGGCCAGACGCAAGTAGAGTTTGGGACCGCGCACGTCGTCGAGATGGCGATATTGCGAGATCGCGCCGCAAATCAAAACCCGTGCGCCGCCTGTCGGGCGCAAGTTATCCAGCGCGCTGTCGAGAATTTCGCCGCCGACATTGTCGAAGAAGACATCGATTCCGTCGGGCGCCAGTTCGGCGATGCGGCTCGCCACGTCATCTTGCTTGTAATCGATGGTCGCGTCGGCTCCGATGACCTCGGAAAGATAGGCGCATTTCTCGGGCCCGCCCGCGATACCGATGACGCGCGCCCCGCGCGCCTTGGCAAGCTGGACCACGCAGGAACCCACGGCCCCCGCAGCCCCCGACACGAGCACCACCTCCCCCGCCTGGGCTTCGCCGACCGCGACCAGCCCCACCCAGGCGGTCAGTCCCGTGGTGATGCCCAGCGGACCGATGTACGCGCGGGGATCGACCTGCGGCTCGGGGACGACCTTGGTGAGCTGGGATGCGGGCAACACCGCATGCGTTTGCGCAGCCAGCATGCCGTAGACCCAATCGCCCGCGACGAACTGCGGACTGTTGCTGACCAGCACTTGCCCGACCCCGAAGGCCTGCACGGTGCTGCCGAGGCGCCCGGTTTCGTGCATCCCCGGAGCGCTCAAGGTGGTCAGAATCCAGGCATCGACCGAAAGTGTGTCGACTCTGACGAGAACCTCGCCCGCGGCGACGCCTTCGATCGTCTCTTCACCGATTCCGAAGTCCGCAAGGGCGGGCGTGCCGTCGCCGTGCCGTTGGATAAACACGCGGCGGTTTTGCTGCTCGATCACTGCGTTCCCATCTGTTTTCGGCCAATCAGGCGTGAATTGACGGGGGCCATATTGGCGGGGGTTTTTGCCATCAACGGTCGAAACTGACAGTCCTCGATCTGGGCCAGCGTCGAGAGTCTTCCCAGCGCCGCCCTGCTCAGGCGACCAGTCTTGCGCGAAGCTCACCCTTCAGGATCTTGCCGCCCGCGTTGCGGGGAAGCTCGTCGACAAACGTCACCGAGCGGGGGATCTTGTACCCGGCCAGGCTTTCGCGACACGCTCCGAGCACGCGATCCCCGCTTTCCCCGCTCCGCGCCACGACGAAGGCGTGAACGCTCTCGCCCCATTCGGGGTCAGGGGCGCCGACGACGGCGACTTCGGAGACGCCGGGCAGCCGGGCGATGACCCGCTCGATTTCGCTGGGATAGACGTTCATTCCGCCGGTAATGATCATGTCCCGCTTGCGGTCGATGATCGAGATGAAGCCGTCCTCGTCGCGAACGGCCATGTCTCCAACGGTGACCCATCCTTCCACCATCGTCTCGGCGGTCGCTTCGGGCCGGTTCCAGTAGCCGTTGAACGACGTCGGGCCACGGCAGAACAATTCTCCGATTTCACCCGGGCCGGCTACCGTGCCATCGTCCCGGCGCAGCTCGATTTCCATGTGCGGGAACGGCACGCCGACGCTGCCCGGCTTGCGGAGGATGTCGCCGGGGCGGATGTCGGTAACGATGCCGGCCTCGGTCGAGCCGTACGTTTCGTGCAGCAGACCCTCGCCGAACTGCTCGACCGCGAACGCCTTGAGCGATTGCGCCAACGGCGCCGCATTGGAGATGATCGTGCGCAGGCCATGACCGCGGTGGCGCGCCAGCGCGTCCGGCGGCAGATCGCGCAAGCGCGCGAAATGCGTAGGGACCATGAAGACGCCAGTGACGTCGCCGCGGCAGATGCGCGCGAGGATCGCCTGAGGGTCCGACGAGGGAAACAGCGTGGTCGTGCCGCCGAAATGGAGCGCGGCACACGCGAACACGAAGCCCGCGCCGTGGCACATCGGGGCCAGCGCGAGGAAGTTGTCGCCTGGCCCAAAGCAGCGGTAATGCGCGGCCATGGCGGCGAAGGTCAGCACGCGCGAGCGGTGCGACAGGAGCACGCCCTTGGGCAGGCCGGTCGTCCCCGAGGTATAGGCAAGCGCGAACGGCGCGTGCTCGGGCGGCGGCGAACCGGCCGTCAGGTCCGAAGCGAAGCCCAGAAGCGCTTCATAGTCCGGTCCCAGGCGCAGCGCGGGAACGCTCAGGGGTTGCACGGCTTCGAGCAGATCGTCGCATTCGGGATGCGCCACGATCAAGCTGGGGGTGCAATCGGCCAGGATCGCGGCGAGTTCCGGCGCGGCCACCCGCGGGCTCAGCGTCGCGACGATCACCCCGATGTCCGCGAGACCGGCGATGAGTTCGACGTATTCGAGACAGTTAGGCGCCAGCACCACCACCCGGTCGCCCTGGCGCAAGCCAAAGCGGTCGCGCCCCAGATTTGCGACCTGGGCAATCCGTCGCACCAATTGCCGATAGGTCAACGCGTGAGCGCCGATCACGATCGCCGGCCGGTCGGGGGCGCACGCCGCGGCGCAGCGGATGCCGCGGGCGATGGTCAAGGGCTGCTGATCGTCAGGGCGCATCGGTCGAGGCCAGCCGGGCCGCCATCTTGGGAAACACGCGCAAGGCGTTGCCGCGCATGACCGCGGCATGCGACGCCGGGCGCAAGCGGTGCGCGGCCATCTCGGCGACGGCGCGGCGGGGATCGATCACCGGCCAGTCGGTGCCGAACAGGACTTTCTCGCTGCCGTATGTGTCCATGTAGTGGATCAAGGCTGCAGGCAGGTGCTTGGGCGCGTAGGCGTCGATCCCGATGAACATCCGCGCGTGCTTCCAGGCCATCGCGATCATTTCCTCGGCCCAAGGCGTGCCGACATGGATGCCGATCAGGGTGAGCTCGGGAAAGTCGATCGCGACCCGATCGAGCAGGATCGGGCGCGCCACCGAAGGCAGGCGCACATCTTCGCGATAGATCAGATTTTGGCCGACCTGGAGCATGAACGGTAGCTCGAGTTCGCAGCACTTGGCGTAGATCGGATACCATTGCGCCGCATCGGGCGGCAGCGAGAACCAGTGCGGATAGGCGTGGACGCCTACGAAGCCCAAGGCGGCGGCGTGCTCCAGATCCCGCAGTTGCGCCATGCCGCGAGTGGGGTCGGCCCCGGCAAGCCCGGAAAAGCGTGTGGGATGCCGGTCGCACCAGCGAGCGACGGTGTCATAGGGAATCTCGAAACTGCCGCGCCACCGGCGATCGCCCGCCCGGACCGCGATCAGCAGCGAATGCTCGACGCCCGCCTCGTCCATCAGGCGCACATAGGCGTCGCAATCGATCCCGCCGCGCATCGCGGCGGGCATGCGCACCTGATCCATGAACGCCGCATCGAACCCGGTCAGCCCCGCCGCGACTTCCTCGGGTCCGAACAGATTGACGACGATGTCGATGGCCTTGACCACAGAGTTCCCTTCTCCCGCCGCGAGTGGCTCTTAGGCCCAAATCACCTTGTTCACAAGTATGAACCTGTAATTCGCACTTGTGAACTGCAGATCGCTTTGCTATGGCCGTCTGACAGAAGGCGGAAGACCAGGGGAGAGGCGGCGATGATGAGGACGATCGCGTGGCGGGGTACGGTTTCGATCGCCGCTTTGGCCTCTTGCGTCCCGGCGCTCGCTCAGGAAACGGCCGACGAGCCCACCTCCGGCACGGAAATCGTGGTCACCGCGCAACGTCGCGCGGAAAGCGTCCAGGACGTGCCGATCTCGATCACCGCGCTGACCGGCGAGACGCTTACCCGCGCCGGGATCACCGATACCGAGAGCCTGTCGACGCTTACCCCCGGTCTGCTCGTCCAGCGTTCGGTCGTCGGCCAGATTCGCATCCGCGGCATCGGCAACGAAAACTATACGATCGCGGGCGACCCGGGCGTCGCGGTCCATTCGGACGGGGTCTACGTCGCCCGCGCCGCGGCGGGGCTGTTCGACCTCTACGACGTGGAACGGGTCGAGGTGCTGCGCGGTCCGCAAGGCACGCTGTATGGCCGCAACGCGACCGGGGGTGTGGTCAACGTGATCCCCAACCGGCCCGGCCCCGAATTCGCCGCGCGAATGAACGCCAGCTACGGCAACTACGACGCGTTGCGGATCGACGGAATGGTCAATGCGCCGTTGGGCGATGCCTTTGCGGTGCGCGTCGCCGGACTGCGCAATCGGCGCGACGGCTTTACCCGCAACACCAACGCCGCGGCGCAGGCGCGCAGCTTCGGGCGGCTCGACAGCAAGGACGTGTGGGCGGTTCGCGGCCAGATCGCCACCACCGGCAGCGGCCCGTTCGAGGCGCGCCTCACCGCCGAGTACAACCACGACGACAGCAACCTGCCCGCGTACAAGTACCTCAATCGTCCCACCGCGCTGCCCACGTCAGACTTCGGCGGCGGTGCGGCGGCGTTCACCAAGGACAATCTGCGTGTCGTCAACCAGGGGATCGAGCTTGCGATCCCTGGGACCAACCGCAGCGTCGGCAGCAACGCAGATGTCTTCAAGACCTTTCAGACCGGCCTCGCGCTTCATCTGTCGTACGATTTCGGTCCGGTCACGCTGTCGTCGATTTCCGGGTATCGCGACACCAAGTTCAACTACCTCGACGACGGCGACGGAGCGGACATCTTCTACGTCAACTACCTCCAGCAGGATGCGTCGAAGCAATACAGCCAGGAGTTGCAGCTCGCCGGGGGCGGCGGGCGGTTCGAGTGGCTGCTGGGCGCGTTCTATTTCCGCGAGACCGGCGACAGCTTCATCGCGCTTCCGTTCCCGTTCGGCGCCAACCTGCCGTTCTACATCACCATCGACGGTAGCGCGAAGACCCGCGCGCTGGCCGGGTACGGGGAGCTGCGCTTCGCCGCAACCGACCGGCTCAAGATCACGCTCGGCGGGCGCTACAGCTCCGAGCGCCGCAAGGCGCGCTATCGCTACGAGATCAACTTCGGCGCACCCTTCGTCGCCAACCCCGATCTCAAGGACACCTTCAACGCGTTCACCCCGCGCCTTGTGGTCAACTACGAGGCCAGCGACGACGTCAACCTCTACGCCTCGGCAACGCGCGGGTTCAAGTCGGGCGGCTTCAACCTGTTGGCGATCCAACCCGGCTTCGACCCGGAAAAGCTGTGGTCGTACGAAGCGGGGATCAAAACTACCTTCGCCGGCGGCCGCGGTTCGCTCAACGCCGACGTGTTCTACACCGACTACAAAGACGTTCAGGTCCAGCAGATCGTCAACCTGCAATCGGTGCTGACCAACGCCGCGGCAGCGACGATCAAGGGTGGCGAGATCGAGCTGGCCTATCGTCCGCTCGGCGGGTTCGAGGTGGGCGGCTCGCTCGCCTATCTCGACGCCACCTACGACAATTTCTGCACCGGCGACCCGACCCAGCCAGCCGCGCCGATCAGCGCGGGCTGCACCGCGGCCAACCCGATCGATCTTGCCGGAAACCGCTTTCCCCGCGCGCCCAAATGGACGCTGGCGGGCAACCTCGGCTATACCTTCGAGCTCGGCAACGCAGGCAGCCTCGCGCTGCGCGCCGACGCGCGCTATCAATCGCGCACGTTCTTCACCCAGTTCAACCGTCCACTGATCAGCCAGAAGGGTTATACCACGGTCAACGCCCGCGCCACCTGGACCAGCGATGACGAGCGTTTCACATTCGGTGCGTTCGTCAACAACCTGTTCGACAAGGACTACTTCACGGAAGTGCTCGAATCCGGCGCGTTCAACCCGCAGCTCGTGGGGCAGGCTTATGTCGCTCCGCCGCGGACTTATGGGGTGACCGCGGGCGTCAGCTTCTGATGGCGTGGCACTGGCTGAGCGACGGCGTTCCGCTGTGGTACGAGGACCACGGCGCGGGCCGTCCGCTGGTGCTGCTCCAGGGGCTGCAATTCCCCGCGGGATACTTTTGGCAGAAGAACCTCGCCGCGCTGGTCGAGGCCGGCAACCGCGTGATCGTGCTGGACCTGCGCGGCCAAGGTCTTTCGGGCAAGCCCTCGGGCGATCACTCGGTGGCGCGCAACGCCGCCGACCTAGCCGAATTTCTTGATGGCCGGGACATCACCGGCGCGATGCTGCTCGGCGTCGCATTCGGCGGGATCGTCGCGCTCGAATATCTGCGTAGCCACCCCGCGCATCGCCTCCGTGCGCTTGGCCTGTGCGAGATGAGCCCGCGGGTCATGTCGGACGAAGGCTGGGAGCATCCCACCTTCGGTGACTTTCCCCCGGAGGCCGCGCGCGGCTATGGCGCCGGGGTACGCGCCGATCGCGCGCTGCTCGACGGGTTCCTCGATGCCGCCTTCGCCGACCCGCTCGATCCTGCGATCAAGGCCGAGATGAAGGCGCAGATGTACCTGACCCCGACCGAGACCGTCGCCACGATCATCGACGACATGGTCGAGCCCGACTTCCGCGCCTTCCTGCCCGAGATCGCGCTGCCCACGCTGCTCGTCTATGGCCGGCGCAACAACCCGGTGATGCCCGGCCGTGTCGGCGCGTGGATGGCCGGGCGGATCCCCGCGGCCGAGCTGGTCGAGCTCGACGGTGGCGGGCACAGCGTGTTCTGGGAAGACCCCACGGGGTTCAACCGCGCGGTGGCCGATTTCGCGTCGCGGCACTGATGGACCCCTGCTTTCTCACGCTCAAGAGCGGCTGCGATGCGACCGCCTGGGCCGATCGGGCGGCCGCCCATCGGGGAACCGTGCTCGCGGCGGCGGACGCCGCCGAAGTCACCGTTCTCGAACCCGGCAGCCGGCACACCGGCCTCACGATCCTGCGCTTTGCCTTCCCTGAGGACCGGTCGGCGTTGTGGAGCGCCTGCGCCGATCTGATCGCGGCCGATCCGGCGCTGGTCGCCCTCGCCAGCAACGGGATCGCGTGGGAGGGCTGGCCAGGTAATTTCGTCCCGACCATCGCCACTGTCGAGGTGCCGGCCGCGGACACCGCACGCTGCTTCATGGTGATCGAGGGCACCGGGACCGACCAGGCGCGAATGGACCGCTATCGCGACATCATCCTGCCGATGATGCGCGAGCGCGGCGCCTACTACGTCGTCTTCGAGCTCGGTGGCGCGATCGAGGTGTGGGCGGGCGCGTGGGCCGAGGGGATCTTCGCGATCTCGCGCTGGCCCTCGCGCGCACATGCCGAGGACTTCTGGTTCAGCGAGCGGTATCAAGGCGAGGCGATCCCGATCCGCACCGGGGTCGGCCGTTTCGACGTCCAGATCGTCGACGGCGTAGCCGGATGAGCGGGCTCGATGGCACGCCCATCGGCGAGATTGAGACCTGACAGGATGCGCGCGGCGCAGTAACGCCAGCGGCGATGGCTCAGGATCTCGTCAAGTCAGCCGCGCGGGCGATCGAAATCCTCGAGCTGTTTGCCGCCCGTCGCCAACCGATGACCGCGACCCAGCTCGGCACCGCGCTCGGTTATCCGAAGTCTAGTATGAGCGGCTTAGTCAAGAGCTTGGTAAGCCAAGGGTACCTTTCCGCCAATGGCGTCGACCAGGCCTACTTTCCCACGCTCAAGCTGTCCCGGCTCGGCGAGTGGGTTCCGGGGGCGCTGCTCGGGTCGGAAACGCTGCTTCCGCTGCTGTCCCAGCTCCGCGATGCCACCGGCGAGACGGTAACGCTGACGATCGCCGCCGACCTCCACATGCGTTGCCTCCATGCGCTGATCGGCACCCACCCGATCGCGCTCCAGGTCGAGGAAGGCGTGAGCTTTCCGATGATCGGCACCGCCATCGGGACGATGTACCTGGCGACCCAGGAGCCGGCCCGCGTCGAAGCGATTTTCGAGCGCTGGGGCAGAGACCATGCCGATCAGCGCGAGGTTCTGAGCGAGATCGCCCTGGCGGTCGACAAGGCGCGAACCGTGGGCCACGCGACCGCGTTCGATATCGTCATTCCCGATACGGGCGCCATCGCCATGCCGCTGTGGACCCGCGGGTTCGGCGAGCCGATGATTCTGGCGGTTGCCGGACTGAACCGGCGCATCAGGGACCGCGAAGAGCAGATCGTGGCGCTGATGCAGGCGATCAACGACAGCGACAAGCGAAGCAGCCGCCAAGCCGCGACCCCGCGGGACCTCTAAAACACCGAGTGATCGCCGCGCTCGACTTCGGCTTCTCCGTTTATCAACCTGCGATAGAAGTCGAACAGGGTTTCGGCACCCGTCGACGGCGTGGCATCGGCGTCGTACTTTCCGGTCACGCTGTCCAGGACCAGCATCGACTCGGTCGCGTAGTAGCGTCCGATGCGCGCCAGTTCCGCCTTGTCCGCATACTTGGACGCCACGCGCCCGAGCAGGCCGAGAATTGCCAGAATGACGTCGAGCATTCTGACCGGCACCTGGCGAAAGCGGGGTTCCAGTCCCAGCAGCGAGAACAAGGCTTCGCCCTGTTCGCGCGGCGTGATCGCCTTGCCGGGTCCGCCGATCGGCAGAATCCGGTCGTGGCGGGTCGCATCGTCCAAGCAATCGGCGAGGTAGCAGCCAAGATCGTTGTCGCTGATGGGTTTGCACGCAGTCAGCCTTCCATCGCCAAACAACAGGAATGGCTTTCCCTGCCGCACACGATCGACCTGCCCGGACAGCGATTTGAAGAAGGCCGTCGGCCTGACGATCGAGAAGGTCAGTCCGGACCCGATGAGCGCCTGTTCGAAGGCGAGCTTCGCCCTTTGGAATTCCAGGCGGGGCTTTTGGACGCAGATGGCCGAGAGCAGGACCATGTGGGGAATGCGAGCTTGCTGGGCGGCCGCCAATGCCCCGATGTGCGCTTCATAGTCGATTGCCCAAGCGTCGCGGGGCCTGCCCGTGCGGGACGCAAGGCAGGAAATAATCGCGTCGAAGCGTTCGCCGCAAATTCCATCGCGGCCTAGCGACGCCGAACTGGTCGGATCGCCGACTCTGACAATCGCTCCCGCGGGCAAGGTGGTGCCCCCGGACGGACCGATCGTTCCGTTGCCACCCGCGCGCGCGCGGATCAGGCAAACAACATCCAGATTGCGCTGGACGAGCGCGCGCACGGTCGCCCTCCCGATCGTACCGGTCGCTCCCAGAACCAATACACGCCTGCGACTGGTCGTCTCTGCATCGACTTCGCCGCAAGCCGGCTGCTCCTTGATCTGTTCGCTTTGCGGAGAAGGGCCAGAGATGCTCACAGCCCAGGCTTAGCCCGAGAACGGGCGGACTCGCTATGCCAACCATCGACGACGATCGCGGCAGCACGTTGTGAAAAATGCGCCCGACGCGGATTAGGGTCTCAGGGGACCGGACCAGAAGGCAAAGCGGAAGGGCAACATCCGTCGCCGCACCTAAGCTCGCCGTTCTGCAAACAGACCTTCTCGCCTTGTCAGGTCCGGGCGCTAGGCCGCGCGGTCGATTTCGCCGACTGCCTGCTGCGCATCGCGAGCGGACGTTTCATCGCGGTGGAATGCCCATGCCATCGCTTCGGCGCGATGCTCAGGCTTGAAGATCCTGTAGCTGATGAGGGGTAGGATCGCGCTTTCCAGTCGCGTGGCCAGCCTGATCCACGCCTGGTCGGCAACCACGGCAACTCGGTCGAACGCGCGGAGAGCGCCAAAGAGCGGGAGCGCCCTTGCCGCGTAGGCTGCCAACGCAGACACCTCCAGACCTTTGATTTCGTGCGTTTCGATGAAGACGTCGACAGTGTTGAAGATGTTTAGCGCGAGTTCGAGCCGGTCCATTATCTGGCTCAGATCATCGCCCGTAACAGTCCCGCTCAGCGATACCGCGATGGCGTTGTCTGGTCCCGGAACGAACTTCATCATGGCAGTTTACCTTGGCAATAAAGCGTTTGAGGCGCCGAGCTAACCAGCTGGGTGAGGTAAGGTGTCCCACGCGGCATCGATCTTTGGCGTACCGGGTGGATGGCCGGTGAGAATTCCGCGAACGGCCTTGTCGACGCGTTCCAGCGCGGCGTCGCCACGCGAGGTTGCGCTGACGTTGTCGTCGCGACGCATGTCCGCCCGATAGCCGAGCAGGAGGGCGAGCAGCGCCCCGCTGGCGAGCAACACGAACAGCGCGTACCCTGCCCGGTCGAACTGGAGGCCGCTCAGCCCGCCGAGCAGGCCAAGGAGCGAAAGGGTGCGGATACCGGCCACGCGGCCGCCGGGTTCCTCGTCGCGCGACTGCCAGCCTCGCTCAGCGCCGACGAGCAGGCCGATGGCGAGCGCCAGCGCCAGCCCGAGGAGTTGGTCAAGGGTCATCGAGCCGGGGCCTCGCCGCGCCGGTTCGACACGGTCGCGCTGGGGTTTGAAGGATTAGGACGCTATCAGCAAGGGCACGCCCGAGCGTTCCAGCATCCGTCGCGTGACGCCGCCGAAGATCGCTTCGCGCAGCGGCGAGTGGCCGAACGCCCCCATGACGATCAAGCCCGCGCCGAATTTCCTCGCCTGGTCGAGCAGGACATCGCTCACCGGCTCTCCGCCGGGTGCGGAGCGAACCTCGGCGCGAACCCCGTGGCGAGAGCAATAGCTCGCCGCATCCGCGGGATCTCGCTCGACCTGGCCGACGGTTACGATCACCGCTTTACCCGCAAGCCGCAACAAAGGCATCGCTGCTCGCAGCGCGGCGTCGGCAGCATTCGACCCGTCCCAGGCAATCAGTGCGGTGCCAAACAGGTCGATGCGTTCCGCTGTCCGGGGCACTGCCAGGATCGGGCGACGCACTCTGCGGACGATATTCGCCGCCACATCGCCATACTTGGGTTCGCCCTTTGGCGCGTGCGTACCGACAACCACAAGGTCGTTGAGTCCGGCGCGATCGACGATGCAATCGGCGATCGGACCCGACGTTTCGAGCCACGTGTAGGGAACGCCCTCGACCTTGAGTCGCGGCTCAAGCTTGAGGCGGTTTTCCCGCTCGGCGGCCACGGCATCCTCCAGCAGGATCGCCTGGGTGTAGTTCGTCACGTAGTCGTCGTAGACGATCGGGGTTGCAGCCACATCGAGGCAGTTGAGATGACCCTCGACCGCCCGCGCGACGTCCAACGCGCATTGCAGCCTAGATTCCTGCCCGTCATCCGAATGCATGAGCACCATGATGTTCTTCATCGTTCGTCTCCCGTGAGCATGTGTGCGGGAGCTTGAACGGCGCCGAACCGGCGCTGCATCCGCAATGTTACGGTGTCCCCAAGACCTGTCCGTTGAGAACGGCGCTCCTTGTCCTTTGACAGCCAGCTAGCTGGATCGTCGAAACCCTGGCCAAGCGCACGAGATGAGGGTCCAAGCCGGCCACCGTGACCAGGGTTGCGAGTTTCCTCGATTGTCAGGGAAACTCCAGCAGCCTCACGCTAAGCGCAATCGAGCGAGGTTTCTGCGGAATGTATTGGCGAGAGGCAATCACTCTCAATGGATTGCCCAACGCGAACGTATTCGCCTCGAGTCCGAGCGGATTGGATGTGACGACGCCCAACGCCAAGCGGCCAAGCCGTGCACCGAGGAATAACCGTGTTTCCAGCAAGTTGCCAGCGCGACGATCGAGAACGGGATCGAAGCTCAGTCGGGCTGGTCCGAGGTAGCGCGCGTCCGCCTGCGCGCTGAAAGGGATAGGGCCAAGCATCCAATCGTGGCTCAGCGAACCACGCACGGTATAGCGCGGGACGACCGGCAGGCGGCGGTCATCGAGTTCGATCCCGAGATCGTTGCGGATCAGCAGCGCGCTCTGGAAGATCGCTCCGGCTTGAAGTCGCCAGCCAACGACCGGGCGAAAATCCACCGACGCCTCGGCGCCGACGATGCGCGCGCGCCCCGCGTCGACCGTTCCGACCAGGCCATCCGTGCCGAGAGCATCGGATTGCAGGTGATCCCAGTCGGAAAAATACCCACCAAGATCGAATTGTCCGCGCGATCCCAACATCTCGCGCCAGCCGGCCTCGATCGTGCGCAGTTCGTCGCCTTCGAGCACCATGGGCTGGGCGCTGCCCGCACCCAGCCCGCCTTGCCGGAACGCCGAACCGTAGCGCACGAAGAAGAGGCGTCCATCGCGCGGTTGCCATGACAGCGATGCGCTAGGAGTTACGTTCGTCCGGCGGCGATCGTCTAGTCCCGCGCTTGCCCGCCCGGCCCGCGTGAGTTCAGTGCTGCTGCGAAACAGGCGCCCGCCCACGGTTGCTTCGAGACCCTGCCCCAAGGGCATCGACATTTGTCCGAACAGCGCCGCGTCTGACGAATTGCGCTTCTCGGTGCCAAGCGAAATCGTCGCCGTGCTTGCGCGCGCGTTCAGCAGCAGATCGCGGCTTTGGGTCGCATCGAGATAGGCGGCCCCCGCAAGCCAACGCATGCCTCCCCATTGGCCGTCAAGCCGCGCTTCGTTGTCCCACACGCGGTACGACCGAGCATCGTTCAACCTTCCCGGGTCGGGCAGTCCGAAGCCTTGCGCGCCGACGGTTGCGTCGAGCTTGTCGGCTACGTCATGCCAGGTCATCGCGCTGGTCAGATGGATGCCGATCTGGCCACCGCGGCGTTCAACGCGGAGCGCGGCATGGCGCAGGTCGTTATCGTGGGGTTCGGGCAGTTGCGCCGGGCGCGCCCGCTCGGTCGGCGCGTAGACATACTGGGTATCGCGCGAATTGAGGAATTGGACGAAGCCCGTCGCGTCGGCCAGCCAGGCATCGCCCAGCGCGGTGCGCAGCGTCGCTCGTGCGCCCCACAAACGCGTCTCGTTGGCGTCGCGGCGGTCGCCGGTGTCGATCCAGCCAGGCTCGACCGCTCCGTAGCCCAATACCCGGAGCGCCATCCTGTCGCGGCGCAGGGGAAGGTTGACGACCGCGCTCGCGGAGCCGCCCAGCCCGCCGTGCCAGACGTTCTCGGCACCGGTCTCGGCGGCAAAGGAAGCCGAATCGAGGTCGGGACGACGGGTGCGGATCTGGTAGATCCCGCCGAGCGCTCCGGTGCCATAAAGCGATCCCTGCGGGCCTTTGAGCAATTCGACCCGCTCGACATCAACCAGCCGCACGTCGGGATCGGGCGCAGCGTAAGTCAACCGCGCCTCGTCGAGCAGGATCGCAACTGTCGATTGGCTGGCCCCATTGAACGGACTGTCCGCCACCCCCCGAACGAACATGCGGTTTCGCCCAGGACCCAACCCGGTCAGCGCCAAACCCTCGACGTTCGAGGCAAGCCATGTGCTGCCCAGCACCGCCTGCGCCAGGCCTCCGGATCGTTCGTCTGGGACAACGACCGCCACCGCGAACGGCGCGCTCGCGAGCGACTGTTCCTGTTTTGCCGCGGTCACCACGATCGGCGGCGCCTGCACTTCGGGCGCAAGCGCGCTTGGCGTCGGAGGGGGCGTCGGGCTGGGTCGGACGGCTTGCGCGCTTCGTTCGATCCGCCAAGCGGTCGACCCGACCTGGCGAGCGACTAGGCCCGCGGGGCCGAGCAGGCGACGCAGCGCTTCGGCTACGCCGATCGTCCCGCGAATTCGCTGGGTGCGAATTGCCGGAAGCGAGGTATTCGATCCGATCGAGACGCCCGCCTGTCTCGCCAGTTCAGCGATGGCCTGCGGCAGATCGCTTGCGGCAATGTCGAGCCTTGCGGCCTCCCTGGCCTCAACGTTCGGGCTGGCGCAGACGATAGCCGTCAGGGCGAGCGACGAGCGCAAGGCCCATGAGTTGGGAAAGATCGCGCGCTGCCTGCTTGCCATCGCCGATCATCAACGTCCCTGAAAAGCGCCTGTCGGCGACTGCCTTGTCGATCCCTATCGTGATCCCGGCATAGCGCGCCAGATCGTCCACAACCAGCCGCAGGGGGGCCTGTTCGTAAGTCAGTCGGCCCTTGCGCCAATCGCCCGCCGAGCCTGGCGCGAGCGCACTGACTTGCGCGGTGTGTGTCCGGCGATCGAGCGCCAGCGCGCGTCCGGCACGGAGCCGGATCGGCTTGTCGAGCGTTTCGGAAGCGACGCTCAGCGCGCCCTCGGTCACCGCTACGCGCAAACCATCGGCCGTGTTCCGCACGTCGAATGCAGTGCCGATGTCGCGAATTGTCTCGTCGCCGACCACAATCGCCAGATTGCGTGCGGGATCGTGGCGGATGTCGAACCACGCGCCTCCGGAGAGCTTCATGTCCGCCTGGGTTCGCCCAGCGATCTCCAACCGGCTCCTAGGTGCCAGGACGATGGTCGAGCCGTCGTTCAGTGCAAGCGTGCGCGCGCCCGCCTCGGTCGTATAGATTTGGGCCTCAGGCTGAGCAAAGCGCGGGACAGCCACTATCGCCACCGTCGCAGCAGCAACTGCCGCACCCGCCCACAGCGGCCAGCGACGGCGCGGCGCGAACGCAACCACGGTATCGGGGGCCTCGGGCCCCAACCGAGCGGCAAGGTCAGGGGCGTGATCCCGCAACAGCGCGTCGGTCAACGCGATTTCATTGTAAGCACTGGCATGTCGCGGATCCGCCTCCAGCCAGCTGGTGAAGGCGTCCCAGTCGAAGGCATCGCCTTCGCTTGCGGCGTGCCAGTCGGCGGCCACCAAGTGGATCGCGTCGTCGGCGGGGATCATCGCGTCATGGGCCATCGGGCCCTCCTCCCTCATCAGACGCCTGCGTGCCGAACAATCCGCAGTCAGCAAGCGCGGCGCGCAACTGCCGCATGGCAAGCGCGAGGTGCTTTTCAACCCCGCTGCGGCTGATCCCCATCGTGCGCGCGACTTCGCCCTGATCCAGGCCGTCGAACCGATAGAGCCGCAAGGCACGCTGGGCGCCTGGCGGGAGCGCGGCGATGGCCCGGGCCAGCACTTCGGCCTCTTCGCGCTTAACGAGCGTTTCGTCGGCAAGCGGGGCCGGGTCGGGCCGCTCGTCGATCGCCGCACCCTCGCCGGCCCAGGCGCGGTCGCGCGCCATCGCGCGGTGCTGGCTGCGGCGGCGGTCGAGCACGAGGTTGTTCGCCATGCGAAACAGATAGGCGCGGGCGTTGGCGACCGGGCCGGGTGCGCCAACCTCGAGCTTGAGCCACAATTCTTGGAGCACGTCTTCGGCTTCAGTCGCGTCGCCGCACCGCGCGGCGAGGAAGCGCAGCAGCTCGGCCCGGCTCGCGGCATAAACCGCCGCCAGTCCGCCTGCCGCAGCCCGATCTCCCTCCGCCAGCCGCATTGCCCGTTTCGCCCACGCCTCCGTCGTGTGGCGGCGGCGCTCGATCGAGCACGGCAGCGGCCACCGTTGCGGCATGGACCGGCATGGCTGCGGCTGTAAACCGCTTCGCATCGGCTCAGCCATGCCGATACCTGATTGCGTAGCCGAAATGGTCCGATAGAGGCGTGCCCCCGTCCGAGCCGAACGGGACCCACGCACCGCTGGGAGCGAGTCGCGTGCCGTTGCCGCCGATGGCCAACTCCCAATCCTTGGCGTGATCGAGCGCGCGAGTCGCGTCGTGATCGAGCACGGCCCCGTCCGCGCGCAGCGCGCGCAGGCCGTCACTGGCGTGGCCATCCAGCGCCGCAGCCAGGTCAGCCAAGCCAAGCTGACGAACAATGTCGCGACCGACGTTCAGATCGCCACTCAGCACCAGCGGCAGCGCAGAATTACGCCGCGTCGCGATGAAGTCGCGCAGCTCGTCGGCCTGAACGAGCCAAGCGCGATTTGCTCGGTCGTCGGACACCCCAGAAGCGTGGCGACTGTTCATGTGGGTGGTTGCCACCTCGACGTTGCCTCCGGGTATTTCCAATTCGGCGATCATCGCGCCCTTGGCCGCCAGGCAATCGAAGCCGGCACAGGCGTCGGCGGAGTAAGCCATGCGGCGAACCCGGACGATCGGGTAGTCGGACAGGATCATCAGTCCGCTGTCCTCCCATTTCCCGACACCTTCGCCTTTCATCCAAGATTCGCCCGCCTCGAGAGACCGCGCCGCGGTGCCGCGGGGAAGTGCCGCCGCCTCCCGTTCATGCTCGCCGGACCCGAATGCCGCGTAACGATAGCCCGATGTCGCGGCGATGGCCTTGGCATCTGGAGTGAAAGCCTCCTGGACGACCGCGACCCGCGGCGCCGTACCGACTTCGTGGAGATCGCGCAGCCGTTTGCCGATCGCCGCCAGTGCCGCCGAGCGGTCGCCGGCCACGAACCAGGGAAGCCCGTGGACATTGTAAGTCAGGACACTGAGGTCGCCCGAGGCCGACGGCAAGGCGGGGAGCGATCCGACAATCGGCGTAGCAGGCATGGCTCCGCCCGCGATCAGCGCCACGCCGAGCGCAAACGCCCAAACCAAACCGTTGCTCAGACGCGCCATCGACGACCCTCTATCTGTCGTCGTCAGACGCCGCCGCGGCTCCCGATCCGCAGGTCCACTGCTACGCCTTTCGCCGAACGATGCGAGGTCCGGCGTTGCGCGCAATAAGCCCGCTGTAGGTTCGAAAGAGTTCCGCGAAATGATCGTCCATCGAACGGACCGAGGGAGCCAGCGTCGTCGTCTTCAAACGTAGTGTTCCGGCATCGTTGGCCATGCAGGCGCGGATGGTTTGGGCAAGGCTGTCGGGACGGCCCGAGGCGTAAATGAAACCGGCGCCGCCTTCCGCCTGTTCCGCACCACCGCCACGGTCGGGAACGATCAGTGGCAGCCCGCTCGCCCGTGCTTCGCTGGCAACCATACAGAAGGTCTCGGATTCGCAGCCGTGGACCAGCGCATCGCTGCTGGCCATGATCCGAGCCAGCGCCACACGGTCGACGACAGGGCCGAGCAGGCGGACATGCGGATTGTTGCCGATCCGCGCGAGCACCGCGGCGCGGTCGCGCCCGTCTCCGATCAACACCAATCCGAGCGGATGGTCGATTCCGGCCGCCATCACCGCATCCACCACCATCGGCCAACGCTTCTCGGCGGCGAGGCGACCGACCCCGAGCAACAGCGTGGCCGACGGCGGCAGACTGCACTGGCGCAACAAGTCTTGCCGCAAATCCTCGTCACGCAGATCGGGCGAGAATACGCCCGGTTCGACTCCCATTGGGATCGTCCGTGCCTGGCGCAGCCCGCCGAGCTGCAACCGCCGGGTTAGTTCCCGCCCAGCGCAGACCACAAGGTCGAACGAATCATCAAGACACCGCAGATGGCCCCAGAAGCGCGACAGGCGGCGGTCGATCGTTTCGCGCCTGAACACCCCATCGAACCAGCGATACGCATATGTGGAAAGCGGATCGGCGTGCATCACCAGCGCGCGTGGTGCCGCGCCCGGCCAGCGCGCGACCATTGCCGCGCTCGACCACGGCGAGGAGGCTTCAACGAAGTCGGGCGACAGATCGTCGAGTGCGGCGTGCAGCGCTTTCTCGTCATGGAAATAGCAATAGCGCCCGTCCAGCGGAAAGCGGCGGCCGGGCACAGAGCGGATACCCGCCAAACCGAACGCCTCGTCGTGCCCTGGCTTGCCTGGCGCAAGCACGGTGACCTTTACCCCATGCCGCGCGGCCGCCTTGACCTTGCGATCGACGTAGGTCTTAACCCCACCGCCGTGCGGCGTGTAGAACGCGCAGACATCAACGACGTGCATTGCGGCGCTCCAGCGGGGCAAAGGACAACAGTCCCCGGCGATAGTTGATGACGATCGGGACTTGGGTAAGCCCGGTCCCTGCTACGACCGAACTAGCTGCCGCCTTGGGTTTGGACCAAGCCAGCCTCGGATTGCCGGCGAAACCGATCCCGTCGCCCGACAGGTTGAACTTGTGGTTGGCGTCACGGTCATGGAGCAGACTAACCGCGTAGCGTCCCGGTGCGGGAAGGCGCACGCACAGGACGGGCGTTCCCGCTGAAGCCACGGGCAATTCGACGCGACGAAAGGTCTTGCCTTGCGCGACGAGGATGCGGTCATCCTGAAGAAAATCGTTGTCGTTGGCCGGATAGACCTCGAGCTTGAGGTTTCCAGTACGATCCTTGAGCCCGAGCACGGACACCATCAGCGCGGGACCCGTCTCGCTCGTGCGACAGCGCCCCTCGGCCTTTCCGAGTTCCTGGTGTGGACCCGCGAAGGCCGCAGCCGGAAGCGCCAGCAAGAAGGCGCACGCCATCCCAACACCGATTCTCATTCTGGACTCTCGAGCATTCCGGTCGTGCTCAGCACCGCGCCGAGCACGAGGTGGAGCAGCATCGTCATCGCTCCGAATAGCGCTAGCAGAGCGGCGATCTCGCTGTGGCGCCCGACGAAGAACCCGGCGATTGCCGCGAACAGTACATCGCGGCTTGGCGCGAAAGGGAGGCGCGCCACGAGTTGCCGCAGTCCGGCGAGCGCGATCCACCAGCCGATCACGACTCCTGGCAGCAGCAAGTGCCACAAGGCGGCGTAGAGCGCGATGCCAACGGCGACGCGCACCACCTGAATCCGGGCGATGAACCATAGCTCGCCCGACGGCAGGCTCAACAAGCGGCGGCGGAATACCAACGGGGCGAACGAGGAAAGGAGAAACGCTGCCACCGAAAGCTTCAGCGCCAGCGGGTCGATCCCCGGCGGGAGATTTCCGACCAACGCGACGGCGAGCGGCAGAAGCGCCAGCGTCAAAACGTTGCCCACGACCGCGGAAAGAATCGCCACATCCTTGATCGCGCCAAACGGAGAAGCACTGAGCTTCGCGCGCTGGCGGGCCCATGCGTAGAAATAGATCTCGCCTAGATAGCCGAGGAGCAGATCGTTGGTGATCTCCTTACGGAGCAACGCGGCGATTCCGGCGCTGGGAAGTCGCCATAGGCGCCGGTAGATCAGCCACTCGCACACCGGCGTCACCAGATAGTGGAGCACGAACAGGACTCCGAATCCGGCACCGGCCTCCAGCACGTGGCTGTCGGCGCGCAGTTCGAAGCGGCTGTATTCGCGCAGCACGCCCGCGAGCAGCGCAAGCGAGATCAGCGGCCCGAGCCAGTTCGTCCACTTGCGCCCGGCGTTGGCAGGATAGAAAACGACAGCCGATGTGGTCGGCAACGCCAGCGCGTTCATGCCACGGCACCCTCGGATTCGTATGCGATCGCCGGTTTCGCAAGCAGATCGCCGTAGCATCCGATCGGGCGGCGGCTCGCAAAGTGGGCCACCGTCTCGGCAATGCTCCGGCGCAGTTCAGGTACCCCGACATCGCCGGGATGAACCCCGATGCGCACCGTGTTCGTCGCGGCGAGCAAGCGCGGCGCGATCCTGGCGAACGCCAGCGACGATGCGATCCTGCCAGGACTGCGGCTTGCCCAGGTGATAACGGGACCGCGCGCCAACACCTCGCCGTCCGCCGGTCGCCAGACCCGCATATGGCTCTCGACCAAAGGAAGTTCGAGTTCGGCCAATGCCTCCTTGGCGCCCATGCCATAGAGCCAGGCGGGTGCGATGAAGCCGGCCAATAGGCGACCGGTGACGTCTTCGAGCAACTTTCGCCCGTCACCGATCCGTTGCGCCGCTTGGCTGCGCGTCAGTCCGAGAAATTCTCCTTCGCCCGCGGTCATCCAACTTGCACGCAAGCGGTCAAGTCGCCCTCGCGGGGGCACGTCGGCACGGTGGTACCATCCGTGCAGGAAAATCTCGTCGCCGGCATCGGCTGCGGCGCGCAACCGCGCGGCGAACTGCGTTCCGGCCCGGATTGGCGCTTCGCCCCAAAGGTTGGGAACGACCAGCAAGGCGACGCTCCGCGCGCCATGCCGCACTTGAAGCAGGTCGCGCAGCCGCACCACTGCGTGCTCGGTGCATGGCGACACATCGTGGATCGACAGCAGCAGGCGCTTGGCAGGTTGCGGGCCGGGCATGATACTAAGACGTTGCCGCTTTCGCGGGTCCGCAGTCTGACAGGCCGGCAAAATGCTGTTCGCACCGCGTGGTATCGATAGGCGGCAGCGAGACGGGTGCCGTGCTCATCGCGAGTAGGCATTGTCTGATCCGCTCGGGAGCGTTGCCATCGAGCCTCGGGACATGGCGCGCGAGCCAGTCGACCGCTGCCTGACCGCCCGACTGCGAATCATCGAGCGCGGCTCCAACCGCCTGGAGAGCGCCCTCAATGTCGGACACCTGTACCCCGCCGGTGTCCGCCGGATCGATCATCCAGGCAGAGTCGGCCGCGATCTTCCGGCGCACTCGAAACCTCGACAGCACCATGGCAACGCGTTCGACCGGACCATCTCGAGGCCGGACCAAATGTATCGCCGGTCGCCCCGAGACATAGTGGTAGGCAAGAAACGACGAGAGGTTCGAAACCATCACGTCGGCGACCAGCAAATCGGAGAGGTTGTCCGGATGATCGCTCTTGAAGCGCAACTCGGCGTGCGGCGCATCGGCAACCGCGGTTTCGAGGCCCGCCAGAAACGAGGCGGAGTAGCGATGCCGATCGTGCAGGCAAACCAACAGGTTGGCCTCGCGCGCAGCGGTAGCGGCGATCAGTCGCCGGACGAGATCGGTATCGGCCGTATCGCCGTCGAAGACCCCACCGCTGTGCCAGGTGATCGACAGAAGCACCGTCTTGCGATTCATTACGTCGATCGCATAGCGCCCGGCCGCCGCCCGCTTGTCATACGGCGGCGCACGCAGCAACGAGGCGAAAGCCATGCCAACCTCGGGGCAGGCCTCGGCAGGCAGCTTCCAGTCGCGGACCCGCCAAGCCCGGTCGGTTGGTCCATAACATTGCGCTAGGAAATTCGGATTGGGGCGGCGCGGGTCGGCACCAGTCAATCGCTCGACCTGGCGATAGAAGACCGCGAGATCGAGCTTGCTCCGCGCCTTCCATCCCAAGCCATGCCACATGTAGAACAGCCGCGGCGCCACACCCTTGGGAGGCACGTGGTTGTCAGCGACGGCGACATCCGCGGCAAACGCCCGCACCCGCGCCATTGTCGCCGGGTCATCCCGGCCAAGCACCGGGGCGCCGAGTCCGAGCGCGGTCGCGATCGGTTCGCGTTGGTATGCGGCGGCGTCGCCTGCGACGATCAGCAAAGCGACGTCGGGGCAGCCGTCGAGGTGCGCGGCGAGCGCGAGGATGTCGGTCTGGAGGTGCGTCGCCCAGACGACTACGCGAATCATTGCTCGACGCCGCCGGCGACCGCGGACAGGGCAAATACCGCAAGGTGGAGTAGCTGCTGGAGCGCGCTCGACGCCAGGAGCACCCCGGCAAGCGGCGCGGAGGCGAGCGCGAGGTGGTCCGACACTGCAAGCGCGATCCCCACGAACAGCATGTCGCGATTGGGAATGAACGGAATCCGGCCCACGAGAACATAGATCGCCAGCAAAACCAGCAGCGCGCTGACTGAAGCAGCAGGAAGCGCAAGCCACCATTGGACGAGCAGAAACCCCAATCCCAGCGCGAAACGCAGCCCGTGGATTTCCAGCACCGCCAGGATGTCTCCCCGGTCCATCGCAAGCGTTCCACGGCGCGCCAGCAAGACCGCCGGAAGCGCCACGGCAAGCGCGACGGTAGCCGCGCCCCACCAGATGATCGCGTTCGAAGGTAGCCGCTCAAGCGCGACCCGGGTCGCTAGCCAGACCACCAGCAGCGCACCGCCACAACCGGAAACGACCGCCGAGAGCAGGTTGACGTCTTTGATCGCGTGAAAGATCTCGGGGTCGGAACGGTGTACCCTCCCGCGAGCCCAGACCGCCAGCGACACCTCGCCCGAATAACCCACCAGTGCGCTGTTGTAGACGCGCTTGCGGAAGAATAGGCCTAGCGAGCGGCGCAGCCCGACACCCCACAGCCGCCGGTAGATCAGCGCGTCGGCAATCGGAAGCACCAGGTACGCCGCCAGAACCGCAGCATAGAACGCGCCTGACACCGGAAGGGCTTTCCACACCGTCGCCCAGCCGAGAGCTTCGAGCCGCCACGACAGCCACACGATCATTCCGATCGCAACGGCGCAGCCGAGTGGCTTGCGCCAGCGTCCGAGTCGCGCCTGCCAGTCGATCGGCCACCGGCCGACGCTATCGGTCGAGGCGGTAGTGACGTTTGCACCGCTGAAAGGGGCGAGCAGCTCTGAAACTGGACTGTCAGGTGAGAGAGACAGAAGGGCGATCCCGAAACGAGGCAGCAGTTCGGGTTAGGACGCCGCCGGGCTCATCGATCCGCAGTTCCAACGCGAAAAAGTCTTGTACTGCGGACGGGGCCGCGGCCCGGCGTCTCTGTTCCAGTCGCCGCGGCCGATCGCCGCCCAACGGGAGAACCAGCTGTGCCGCTCGCCATGCTCTCGATTCCGGCCCTGATCCTGCAACCCGCGCCGATGTCCGCCACCGCCCAGGCGAACCACGCCGCCGATAGCGGCGTATTCACCGCCACTGCCGAGCCACTCAAATCGCAAGCAGAAGAAGCTCCCGTGTCGCGCGCGCGCCAGGTCGACACGAGGATCGCGATCGTGCCTCGTTTGGCTCCGATCGCCAGTGAACGCACGAGTACGAGTCGGCACAGTTATGTAGGCCAGTCGGGGGATCTGCGCTGGTCTTTCGACACCGAGCGGTTTTACCCGCAGACTTTCCACTGGCTCTCTGCGGACAGGCTGACCCAGCATCGAGGCATCGCCGCGAACGCGGAACTCGGTATCGACCTCGCGCGCGATCGGCTGAGCGCACTGGCCAACGCGACTCTGGAAAAGCGGCCCAATGCGATTGTTGCGAGCAATCGCAACTTCGAATCGAGCCGAACCCTTGGCGCTGGGATCGGGTGGAGCCACGCGGGACAATGGCGTCTCGATATTGCCATGCAGAGCACCACTACCCAGGCCAAATCGCCGATGGCGCGTCTTGCAGCTCTCGCCGATGGCTCGGCGCGAGCCGAACGCCAGGTCTCCAGCCAACTCACCCTTGCGCCAGTGGCGTTCGGTTCGCGCGCCGCTGCGACGTTTGGAATCCGGGCTTCCATGGGCCGGTTGACAGGCTCCGACCGAACCCTTTTCCCAGCCGGGAACGGCTGGGACAAGGGCGTTTTCCTGATCACTCGATTGGCCTTCTGAGCGCATGGCTTAGATCTGCAATCGGCCCTCTTCGCGCGCCGAGCTTCCCGGTCGATGACCAAGTGCTTGCCGCATCCGCCGAAACGACAACGAAGGCTACGCGCGGGCGCAACACGCACGACCCACGATCTTGGCCGTGAATGATTTTGCAAGAGAGCACATCGAAGGCTCGATTTTCACTGTCCCCGCGGGTTCTCTCACTGGAATCTAAGCACTTCGCCTCACGGCAAGTAGCAGAGCGGCGATGGAAATGGGCTGCACCGTCGCCGCCACGGCAGCAAACGACCATCCGATCCTGGTGGGATCGGCAAAGATGTCGTCGGTCAACAGCGCCACCGACAGCGGCCCAAGCAACAGTCCAGATTTTCCAAGCTGCTCATGGGGATCAAGGTTGATGCGCCGATCTTTATCGTCTCGATCTATCCAACCGCGATTAGCTCTCTCGCCGCATGACGGTCTGGGCTGAATGGAACCGGCTGTGGCGGCATTGGCGCAGCGACGCGGTCTATCGGTCTCCGCTCACTGCGCTCGCCGTACGGCGGGACACTCCGGCGGCAGGACCGGCGACCGCTGAATCGCCGGTCTCTAATTGAAACTGGCCCCTGTCGCTTCCGCCGTCGCTCTACGCGTCAGATAGTCGGCCATAGTACTCTCCTCGCGAGATCGCGCTTGACCAAGCGCCGATTCCAGTCGATCATTATTTCTCCGTGTTTTGGAGAAAAGGCAACGGATATGTCGTCGATGACCGAGATTACCGGGACGGCGCTCGCCAGCAGGGTGGTTCGCTATGCTGATCTCAAGCCCTGCTACAATGCATTTGTCGACAGCCGCACGCCCGGTTCGGATCGCAAGGAGAACTTCACGATCATCGGCCCGGGCGTTTCCGAGAACCCGGAGCAATTCGTCCACATCGCCGAAAAGCATGGCTTCAACATTGGCGGCGCGCGTCAGCCGCCGGCCTGCGTCAACTCACAGCACAGTCACGAGACTGCTGAAGTGTTCGTCATTCACAGCGGCCAGTGGAGGTTCGATTTCGGCGTGACCGGTAGCGACGCCTCATTCGAAGCCGGACCAGGGGATGTCGTAAGCTTCCCGCCGCTCGCATTTCGTGGTTTTACCAATATCGGGAAAAATATCGATCAAGCCGGCTTCCTTTGGGCAGTCCTCGGTGCGGACGATCCCGGACGGGTGACCTGGGCTCCACAGGTCTTCGACTTGGCCAAAGCGCACGGCCTCGTCCTTCTCGAGAATGGCTCGCTGGTCGATACGGTCCGTGGAGAGGCGGTGCCGGACGGTGTCCGGCCGATGCCGCGCACGACGCCGGAGACCGTTGCCGCGATGCGCAGGATTTCGCCCGACGAGGCCAGCACCTTCGTTGCCCGGGATCCCTCAACGCACGGGCCTGGAGAAACACTGTTGATCGGGCCGGACGCGCCGTTAGCCCCGAACTCCCATTTCACCTTGTCCCAGATCGCTCTCGACTCCGCTCATCACGCCGGCGACCTCAGCGAGACGCCGACCGTCATGTTTGTTCATCATGGCAAAGCGACGGTTGAGGTTGCCGAGGACGTGACGACGCTGGGTCCGGGGGACACGATCACGATTCCGGTTGGCGCCAGATGGCGTTGCCGTGGAACCGAGGGTACGACCGTCTTTGTCGTGCGCGGAGTCTGAAGGTCCAAACGTAGTGAGTGGCCGGATCCGCGGTTGTACATTCCGCTCTCCACGCCGCCGAAGGATCAGAAGCCTGGGGCGGTCCTCGCGGCCCTGGCCCTTGCACGCGTGAAGGGGCGGCTGGACCCATGCAGAACAGCCGCGCACCACTGGTCGTGACGCTCACGACGCAGTCGCGGCCTCCACCACGAAGCCCTCTGCGTCGAGGGACCGCAGGAGCGGGTCGAGCAGTTCGGAATCGGCCAATTCGACCTCGACTTCGACTCGCGCCGATTTCGCATCGGCGGCGAGGAATGTCCGGTCGTGACTGACGGTACCGATGTTGCCGCCTTGTCGACCAATCTCCGCGCAGAGCCGCCCGAGCGATCCTGCGCGGTCGGGCAATTGAACCACCAAACGCACGATGGTTCCTTCGCGGACCTGCTGCCGTCGCAGGATCGCGGTGAGCAAACGGTTGTCGATATTGCCGCCCGAAAGGATAAGACCCACGCGCTTGCCGGCAAACGCGCGCGGATTGGAAAGGACGGCGGCCAGACCGGCCGCACCTGCGCCTTCGCACAGCGTCTTCTCGATCTGGAGGAGCAGCGCGATGGCCGTCTCTATCGCGCCTTCGCCGACCACCAACACGTCGTCGACGAGTGCTTCGACATACTGCCGCGTGCGGAAACCGGCCGCAGCGACCGCTATACCCTCGGCAATGGACGAGCCACCCCGAACCGCATCCGGCCAGCGGCCCGTGGCCAGCGCCATCGACGGAAACATATCGCTTTGCACGCCAACGATCCGCGGCCGGTCTGCCCGTTCGTGCGCGGCGAGGGCGACGCCCGAAATGAGGCCGCCTCCGCCCACCGGTACCACTATGACATCGAGGTCGGGCCGATCATCGAGCATTTCGAGGGCGACGGTGCCTTGACCAGCGATCACCCGATCATCGTCGAAGGGATGAATGAGAGTGAGGCCTCGTGTCTCCAGGAGCCCGGGGAGCGCGGCGGAGGCCTCGGCGAAGTCCTCGCCGTGGAGGAGCACTTCGGCGCCAAGTGCGCGCGTGCGATTGGCCTTAACCGCGGGTGTTCCGCGAGGCATGACGATCGTCGCGGGAACGCCGAGTTGCGCCGCGTGGTAGGCTACGCCCTGGGCATGATTGCCAGCAGATATCGCAATCACGCCGCGCGCCCGGTCCTCCTCGGACAGCAGTAGCAGTGTGTTGAGCGCGCCGCGCTGCTTGAAGCTGCCTGTGAACTGCAGGTTCTCGAACTTCAGCCAGACTTCGGCCTGGGTAAGCTCCGAAAGGGTCTGCGAAGGGAGAAACGGGGTCTGTGGAATGCGCCCCGCGAAGCGGGCAGCGGCCGCCCTGACGTCGACCGATGAGAGCCAGCCAGTTCCGACGAGGCTCGCGTGAACGGCAGCCGGTTCACTGAGGCTTGTCGCGCCCATGGTCATGCCGGCAAACCCAGGAAGAGTTCGGCGGCGGCATCGACGATCGCTTCGGCATCGAGGCGATAGGTTCGGTATAGATCGGGCAGGTCGCCGGTCTGGCCGAAGCGGTCGATGCCGAGCGGGCTGGTGCGCATGCCCCGGACCCCGCCGAGCCACGACAGCGTCGAAGGCGAGCCGTCGATGATCGTGACCAGTCCCGCTGTGGGGGAGAGTGCGCCGAGCAGCGTCTCGACATGGCTCGGCGCGGCGCTCTTGCCGGTGCCGCGGGCTGCCCGGGCCGCCGACCAGCCGCGATGGAGCAGGTCGGGTGAGGTCACTGCCAGCACTCCGAGACCGGGAACGTCGTCCTGCAGTTGCTCGAACGCTTCGAGCACCTCGGGGACAATGGCCCCCGTGTAGACCAGCGCGGCCTCGGCGTCGGTCGCGGGGCGCCTGAGCCAGTAGCCGCCCTTCAGCGCATCGGCCTCCCACGCCTCGTCCGCCCGTTCGACCTGTTCGATCGATCGTGTCGTCAGCCGCAAGTAGACCGAGCCGCCGTCTTCGGCTTGCAAGTGCGCGAACGACCAGCGCATCAGCAGCGCCAGCTCGTCGGCGAAGGCCGGTTCGAAATAGGTGAGGCCTGGCTGGCCGATCCCGATCAGCGGCGAGTTGATCGACTGGTGCGCGCCGCCCTCCGGGCCCAGCGTCACTCCTGCCGGCGTCGCCACCAGCAGGAACCGCGCGTCCTGATAACAGCCGTAGTTGAGCGCATCGAGCCCGCGGGCGATGAACGGATCGTAGACCGTGCCGACCGGCAGCAGCCGGGTTCCGAACAGCGGCGCGGCGAGGCCCAGCGCGGCGAGCATCAGGAACAGGTTGTTCTCGGCGATGCCGAGCTCGATATGCTGCCCCGCCTGGTGCCCCGACCACTTCTGCGCCGAGGGGATACGAGCCGCGTGAAACACGTCCTTCAGCTCGGAGCGACGGAACAGCCCGCGCTGGTTGACGAACGCGCCGAGGTTGGTCGAGACGGTCACGTCGGGCGAGGTGGTGACGATCCGGTCGGCCAACGGATGACCCGACTTCGCCAGCTCGAACAGGATCTTGCCGAACGCCGCCTGGGTCGATTGCTCGTTGCCTTCGGGGACGGGCAAGCGATCGGGCACCGGCACCGCCGCCGCCTGCGGTTCGCCCTCCTTCGCGGCGAGCGGCGAGGCCGCGATGAAATCCTTGAGCACGGTCGCGGCGTTCCCGCCAAGGCCGCCGAACGGTTCCCATTCCTCGCCTGGCGCGATCCCCAGCTCGTCGCGCAAGCCCTCGATCTGGGTCGGGTTCATCAGCCCGGCGTGGTTGTCCTTGTGGCCCGCGAACGGCAGGCCGAAGCCCTTGACCGTGTAGGCGATGAACATCGTCGGCCGGTCGTCCTGCGCCTGGTCGAACGCTTCGACCAAGGTCTCGATGCAGTGCCCGCCAAGATTGGTCATTAGCGCGGCGAGGTTGGCGTCATCGTAGCTCGCGATGAGCTTGGCCACCTGCGGCTTGTCGCGAATGTCGCGCAACAGCCGTTCGCGCCACGCCGCGCCGCCCTGATAGGTCAGCGCCGCGAAATCGGCGTTCGGGCAAGTGTCGATCCAGTCCTGCAAGGTCTTGCCGCCCGGCTTCCTGAACGCTTCGAGCTGGCGCTTGCCGTACTTGAGCGTCAGCACCCGCCAGCCGCAGGTCTCGAAGATATCGTCGAAGCGCCGGAACATGCGGTCGGCGGTGGTGTGGTCGAGGCTCTGCCGGTTGTAGTCGACGATCCACCAGCAGTTGCGGACATCGTGCTTGTAGCCCTCGATCAGCGCTTCGTAGATGTTGCCCTCGTCGAGTTCGGCATCGCCCATCAGCGCGATCGTCCGCCCGGCCTGGCTCTCGGCCAACTGGCCATGCGCGACCAGATAGTCCTGGACCAGGCTGGCGAACAACGTGATCGCCACGCCGAGTCCGACCGAGCCGGTCGAGAAGTCGACCGGGATCCGGTCCTTGGTGCGGCTGGGATAGCTCTGAGCGCCGCCCAGCCCGCGGAAGCGCTTGAGTTGATCCAGGCTCTGGTTGCCGAGCAGGTAGTGGATCGCGTGCAGCACCGGTCCGGCGTGCGGCTTGACCGCGACCTTGTCGTTCGGTCCCAGCGCGTGGAAATAAAGCGCCGCCATGATCGTCGAGATCGACGCACAGCTCGCCTGGTGCCCGCCCACCTTCAACCCGTCGCGGCTGTCGCGCAGGTGATTGGCGTTGTGGATCGTCCACGACGCCAACCACCGCAGGCGCGTGTCAAGTGTCTCGAGCAGGTCGACTGCGCTCGATACGGCCGGAACGGAAACGTCGATCACAACAACCTCACTCGAAAGACAACAGACGTGGCGGACGGGCCGCGAGTTGCTTCGCTAGTTAGCGCATTCCTGGGAACGTGCGTAGGGTGTCATCTCCCGGCTCGCTCGGCCGAGAACCCACGATAGAGCCCGCTCGTCTTGAGCGTCTCGGGCAAGGCAGCCCACAGGATCGCGCCGGCCAGAAAGGTGAGAGGCGCGAGAGCCATGCCGATTGTGAGCGAAAAGTGGGCAGCGACGCCGGCGACGATCAGAGGCGCGGCGATCGAGATAACGTGACCCCCGTGAAAGAGCGAGGTGCCCATCGGGCGAAGCCGCACCGGGAACAGTTCGGCGAAATAGGCCGCCCAGACGTTGGTGCACGACAGGCAGATCGCATAGCCAAGCTCGACCAGCATCAGCACCGGGATCGAGACCGGGGCGACGAGAAAGACGATGGCGAAGACCGCCGCCAGCGCGAACCCGGCCGCGTTGACGCGGCGGCCGTAGCGATCGGCGATCCAGCCCCACAACAGCGTGCCGAGCAGCGTGCCGATGCCGTCGATCGTAACGAACAGCCCGGTAAGCTCCGCGCTGAAGTGCCGGACCTGAGTCAGGTACGTAGTGATGAAACCCGAGTAGAACTGATAGGCTGAGAAGTTGAGGCCGGCCAGCACCAGACAGGCCAGGGTCAGCCAAAGCCGGCGTCCCGACAACATTTCACGCCAGCTGCCACGCTGCTCCGACACCTCGCTGGCGACCTCCTCATCGGCATAGACGACCAGACCGCGATCGCTAGGAAGAAAAGCGGCGACCAGCACGGCCACCACCAACGGGCCGGCGACGCCCACCCACAGCAAGGTGCGCCAGCCGCCTTCGCCGACGGCCGAGCCGAGCGCGCCGATCCCCATCAGCGCGATGGAAAACATCGCCATGTTCACGCCCAGCAGCCGCGCTCTCACCCGGGGTGGGAAGAGGTTGGCGAGCATCGTGATCGAGGCAATATAAGTGGCGGTCAGCCCGATGCCGACGAGAAAGCGCGACGCTGCCCAGGCCGCAAAGCTTTCTGCGGCGAGGTTCGTCGCGGTAAGCGCGGCGAGCGCAAGCGCGCCGGTGACAAGTACCGGCTTGGCGTGAAATCGGGCAACGATGACAGGAACGAGGAACGACCCGAGGATTACGCCCGAGCCTTGCGCGGTATAGAGCCAGGCGGTTTCGGCGAGCGTCATCCCGGCGCGCTTGATGAGAAACGGCCGGATGAAATCGACGACGACGAAGTTGTAGTTATAGGCAAGGCTCGCCAGCGCGAGGATGCCGTAAATCAGCGTCTGCTCGCGTCGGCCAAGCGCGTCGGCCCGCCTGGCCTGCGGGAGCGGAACCGGCCGCGCCATGTCCGCTCCCGCCATGGCCCTAGAACTTGAAGCCAGCCGCCACGCCCCACTGGCGCGGTGGGGCATAAGCCATGAAATAGGCGCCGCGACCACCGAACTCGCCGCCCGCCTTGACCGCCGTGTTCTCGATATTGGTCACGTAGCCCTCCAACGTCCAGCGGTCGTCCGGCGCCGCATACGTCAGACGGAAGTCAGTCTTGGTATAGGCCTTCTGCCGTTCGATGAAGGCGTTGAAGTCGGTCAGGTAGTAGCGCGAGGCAAAACTCGTCTGGACACGCGGGGTGAGCGTCGCGCCGTTACCCAACGGTATGGCGTAGCTCGCAGATGTGCCGATCCGGTACTTTGGCGAGAACCCGGACTGATTGCCCGCAATGCTGATCAGGGCTCCGCTGATCGGGTCGAAGGCTGCGGCGCCCTTGCGGTAGTATGCGTCGAGATAGGAAGCTACGATCCCGACCTCGAACCCGCGCACCGGGCGGATCAGCACTTCGGCTTCGACCCCCTTGGCCCGGCGCTTGCCGACGTTCTGCGTGTAAGTGAGAAACGTCTGCAGATCGAAGCCGTTGATCTGGATCGCGCTGTAGTTGTTGACGAACGCGGCCACGTTGACTTGCAGCGTGTCGTCAAGCCACCGGGTCTTGGCGCCGACCTCGTAAGCGGTGACCGTTTCCGGACGGAAGAATGTAATGTCGACGCCGTCGTTCGGCAGCGGATCGACCACCAGCGGGTTGAACCCGCCCGAGCGGGAAGCCGTTGCTGACGCTGGCGTAGATCAACTTGTCGGGAGTGACCTGGTAATCCAGCGCACCGCGCCAGGTGACCTTGTCGAAATGACGTGACCGCCGCGGATAAACCGTAGGCTGTCCGGCGGTCAGGTTGGCAGTGTCAACGCCGCTCGCGATCTTCTCGTCGTTAGTATAGCGCGCCCCGCCGGTCAGGCGCAGTTGCTCGGTCAGATTGTAGCTCGCCTGCCCGAAGAAGGCGTAGGACTTGGTCGAGTAGCGCGACAGCGTCTCGTCGGTGATGATGCCAAGAGTCACCCGCCGCTGCTGAAAGAACTCGGAGGCCTTGGTGTCGAGATAGTAGCCCCCGAGAATCCATTGGAACGGCCTCGTCGAAGCCGACGCCAGCTGCGCCTCACCGGTCCAGGTGCGGTTGGTCGAATGCTGGATGTTGGTGCGGACGAGGAACGCGGTGAAGTCGCCGTCGCTGGTGCGGTTGGCATCGAAGTCGTTGTAGCTACCTAGCAACTTGAGACGGGCGAAGTCGAAATCGTAGTTCAGCTCGAGCGAGCCGGCGTAGTCGCGAATATCGCGGGTTGAGGGTGTATCCTGCTCGATCGTCCATGGATAGCGGTTTACCGGCACGCCGGCAGCAGGCAACGTCGCGATATCGCTCTGCCGGGCGCGCGGATTGACGTAAAGGATGGTCGTGCCGGCGATGTCCTGGTCGCCCGCCGCGTTCACCTGGATGCCTTCAACCTTGTATTCGTAGGCACCGGCACCCGCGCCCTTGCCGATCCAGACATTGCCGCGCGCGATCAGTTCAAGCCGATCGCTGGGTTCCAAGCGGAGGGTGGCACGGCCCGTGAAGTCGTCGATGTCCCCCGCGCGTGTGCCGCCGGGGGTGAGATTGCGGACATAGCCGTCGGATTTCTCGTACTGGGCAGCAACGCGCAGACCCGCGGTGTCTCCGAGCGGACTGCTGACGATCCCGGTCAGCTTGTAGTGATTGAACCGGCTGTATTCACCCTTGCCGATAACTTCGAAGTCGCGACCAGGAAGATTGCTCACCAGCGAAATATTGCCGCCGAAGCTGTTGCGACCATAGAGCGTGCCTTGCGGGCCGCGCTGTACCTCGACCCGGGCGAGATCGAGAAACCCGGCCAGGGCCTGTTGGTTGGAGGACTGGTAGATGCCATCGACAAAGAACGCGACGGTCGCGTCGGCCTGAGCCTGGCGGCTGTTGTCGGTGTTCACCCCGCGCAGCGCAGGCCGCGTGTCCGAACCGCTCTGGCCCACGCTCAGCCCGGGGGTGACAACCTCGAGGCGGGTGATGTCCTTGATGCCGGCCTGTTCGAGCCCGCGGCTGTCGATGGCGGTGATCGCGATCGGGACGGTCTGCAGCCGTTCTTCGCGCTTCTGGGCGGTGACGACGATGTCGCCGATACCGCTGTCGTTGGTGTCGGATGAAGCCTGCTCACCTGCCGGGGCCGCCTGGGCGTTTGCGGACGTCGGGAGTGCGACGGCAGCGAGCGACACGGTTAAAAGCAGTGCGTGAACGGATCTAGTCATGGACATATCCTCCCTGGATGATGGTCGCTCAGATCGGCTCGTCGGCCAGGATCTGCTGAAGCAGGTCGAACTCATTGAACATCTGCCACTGCTCGCGCACGCGGCCATCCTTGATCCGGTACTGATCGATGCCCCAGATCCGGCACTGGCGGCCGGTCGGCTGGCCGTAGACCCCGAATCCGCGATGGGTTCCAACCGCCGACCAACGCAACGAGACCAGGAACCCGTCTGACTCGTTGCCCATCCAGTAGATCTCGTCGACCTGGGCGGCGATGTCGGGAAACATCGCGATCAGGCTCAGGACATAGCTCTTGTACGCCGACAGGCCGCGCAGCTCCCGGTCGGTTGGCCCATGGAAGACGAGCCGCGGGTCGTAGATCCGGTCGAGCGCTGCGAGATTGCGCCAGTTCCACGCATAGTGATGCGCCCGGCGAAGCTCCCCCTCGATATCAAAGCCGCTGGCATTTGATGGCAACGGCAAGGACAGCGGCTTGCCTTGTCCCTGAAGACGGGTGCCCTCGGATGGCTGAATACGCGGTCCGTCGGCGCGAACTCGCGCATTGCCGAATTCGCGCGCCTTCTCGAACAGGTCGAGCCCCATCTGTTGGAGCATCGCCGACTGGTTGTAGATAACCCACTCTTCGTGGATCTCGTTGGCTTCGGCGAGGCAGTTGGCGATGCACCACAAGCTGATGCGTTTGCCGGTCGGGGGGCCAAAACGGCTGTAGCCGGTGTTGGTCCCGGTGATCACCGTGCGATGAGAGGTGAAGAACCCGGTGTCCTCGTTGCCGGCCCAGATCACCTCATCGGCATAGAGACGAATGTCGGGGAATGCGTTGATCGTATGGACAGTGTCGGCGACGATCTTGTCGCGGCCGTACTGGAGCCCGGCATCGTCCGTTACTCGGCAATTGTGCCGGTAGGTATCGTAGATGTAGCCGATGTCCTTCTCTTCCCAGATGCGGTGGGTGATCCGAACGATGTAGTCGATGATGTCGACGTACTGGTCTTCGAACCCCTTCATCGGCTGGCGCCGCTCGGTCCCGGGGTTGAGCAGGAGCCGGTCGGTTCCTCCGCGCACCGCGTCTTTGAGCGAGATCGAGAAGTCGCCCGGCATCGCCGAGAGCGGCACCCGCAGGACATCGCTGAGGGGTTCGCGCGCCTCCTCATCGCCCGAGGCAATGCGCGGCGCGCTTACCAGCTTGGCGGGTCGGCCTTCGCTATCCTGTTCGGCCAGGGCCATGTCGCTCCTCTCGATCGCGCTTAGTTTTCCCATTTACGGAAAAACATCATAGACCGAGGTGAAACGCAAGGGCTTTTTCCGAATAGCAGGTTTTCTGTCTTTTTTTCGCTACTTTTGTCGACGTACAGCTTTCCGTGCATCGGAGGTATCGTTGCATTTCTCCCGAAATCGGATACGCTTTTCGGCGAATCATGGGAGATCGGAGATGAAGCTGCATCCAGCGGGCGCAACCAAGCGGCGGGTCATCGAGGGTTTACGGCGAATTGCTCGGGCTACGCCCGATGCGATCACGATCGTTGCCGGCGAGCTATTCGCTGAGGACGCGGCTTATATCTCTGCGCACCCGGTCAACCAGATGCATGGGCTTGCCGAAATCGCGCATCGCTACCTTGTGCCCCTCAAGCACGCGATGCCCGACCTCGAGCGCCGCGACGACATCGTGATGAGCGGTCATTGGCAGGACGGCGATTGGGTTTCGGCAACTGGCTACTACTATGGCACGCTCCAGCACGAGCTGTTCGGATTCCGTCCGAACAATGCCTGGGTCTACCTGCGCTACGGCGAGTTCTATAAGCTGATCGATGGCCGGATCGTCGATGCCTACGCCATCCTCGACTGGGTCGATTTCTTCCGCCAGCTCGGCATCAATCCGCTGCGGCGAGCGCTGGGTGTGGAAGGCCTTTGTCCACCGCCGATGGCTCAGGACGGACTCCAGCTATACGATTGCGACCCCAACGAAGGCGAGGCCAGCCTAAAGCTCGTCGAAGCGATGATCTTCGAAGGCATGTGGGCATTCGATGGGGTTAATCACGAGACCATGCGCTTTCACGATTTCTGGGTCGAGGACATGATGTGGTACGGCCCTGGCGGGATCGGCACCACGCGCGGTGTAGAAAACTTCTATCGGTACCACGAAGGTCCGTTCAACGAGGCCTGGCCCGACTTCAAGGGGGGCAACCATGTCGCGCGGTTCGGAGACGGGCCTTATACCTGCTCGACCGGATGGCCCTCGATCAAGGCGACCCACTCCGGTGGCAACTTCCTTGGCCTGGCGCCATCGAACCAGGCAATCACGATGCGCGTCATGGACTGGTGGCGTCGCAATGATGACCGCCTGGCGGAAAACTGGATCTTCATCGACCTTCCCGAGCTCTTTGATCAGCTTGGGCGCGATCTCTTCGCCGAGGCGCGCGCGCTGCAGCCCGCGGTGTTCGCCTAAACGCCACAAGCGCCGACCACGTGGAACTTGACCGGGTCCGGTCCCTTCCGCCAACTGGTGAAAGTTGCTCTTCTCCTCGTGAGGCTCGTGCGTTCGGTGTCATGCTTGCGTCGTCGCAAAACCTGATCGCGCTGATCATCGCGCGCGCAACCATGCTCGCCTACCCCGAGCTGCTGCCCGAGCTTGCCCGTGCGTTGCAGCGCGCCGACTTCCGGTTCGTCCTCGAGGTGATTGAGCACGAGCGCGATGCCGACCAGGCGATGCTCACGTTCGCCAATCTCGATGTTGCCGGGATCATCGCGGCCGCTCGGCCCAGTGAGGACAGCATGCGGCTGGCCCAGGCGCGCGGCGTCCCGCTGCTGCTCTACAACTGCCATGCCGACGGCCCAACCGTCGATTCGGTCAGCTGCGACCATGCGGCAAGCGGGCAGGCACTCGCCTCGCTGCTGCTCGACGCCGGCCATCGCCGTTTCGGGATCATCGCCTCGCCATCCGACTCCCTGGTCGGGGTCGAACGCGCTGCAGGCGCGGTGAAGACGCTCAACGAGGGCCGAGCACTGACGATCGAGGTGGTGCCCGGCGACTACAGCTACGAAAGCGGCGCCGCTGCTCTCGACGCGCTGTTCGCGCGCATGAAACCGAGGCCGTCAGCGATAATCGCGATCAACGACGCAATGGCGATCGGCGCGCTCGACCGTGCGCGCGCGCTTCAGGTCCGCATTCCGCGCGACCTCTCGATCGTCGGCATCGACGGTACGCAAACGGCCCGCTTGCCGTCCTACGATCTGACAACGATGCGCCAGCCGCTTCGTCGCTTGGCCGCGATGGCGGTCGAGCGCCTGCAGAAGCGGATCGCCGACGTGGACCGGCCTGCCGAGGTGCGGCTTTACGCTGCCGAGCTTATCCGCGGCACGACAGCGCGCCTTGAGCGGCCTGTGCGCAAGAGCAAGGCGAACGCTGCCACCTAAAGGCGGAAGACGCAGCCCTGTCGCTGCGCTTGCACCGACCGGAAGCGGGGCGAGAAGGCCGGGGCGCTGGCGCTTCTGGCTTCGCGCATGCACCGTTCATTCCATCTCGCAACCGCGGAAATTTGCCGTGGCCGGCCCGGCACCTGCTGCACGCTGAAGAGATCCGCGAGTGGGAACGAGCAAACGAAGCGTCGACCCACTTCACCCGGAGATCAAGATCGGCCGCAAGGTCATCAAGGGCGGTTCGCATCTTTGCGCTGAAAATTACTACCGCTGACGTGACCCCCTAGTTTCCACCAGCACGCATTAGAGTCCGGCAGCTTTTGCACTGCTACCCAACCTTGGACCACTCTGGTCTAGAGTTTTCCGCCTGGCCCAGGTCCGGGAGGCTGGGGGCCAACTTCGGACGGGCAGCTTCTGGACGAACTCGGCACGAAGCGGACCTCTGATTTGACCGGGAGCGAAATGGGGCGAGCGATGCTAAATTCGGCTCTCCATTAGGTCGGATGTGTCACGCGGTCGTTGTTTATCCGCCCCCATGGTCGCGGTGGCCATCAGGACCGAGCCAACGAGAAAGATAGCGATCGAATACCAACCGAGTGCGTCGAAGCCGCCCCATTGCACGATCATCCCCGCGGCAAGCGGCCCGAAGGCTCCGCCCAACGTGGCAAACGCCGGTTGCATGGCGGATGATTGCCCAGTCCTGTCGATCACCGCCAGCGCTCCGAGGAACGAGGGCATGAGAATTGCGGGCAGAACCGTGAAGAGCGGCGACGAAATGAAGAAACTCAGGGGCGAGTTGACGATCATCAGGCCGAAGAGAACCCCGCAAAGGGATGCTGTCACCAAAATGAGCGGAAGCGTTGCCCCAAAGCGAGCGCCTATCCAGCCTGCAATTAACGGACCGACGATCGTCAGAACTCCACCCACGGCGAAGACATGCCCGATCGAGGTCAGCGCGACCCCGGACGCCGCTCCGACACGCTCGACGAACGCCCCCACCCCAGCTTGAGCAAAGAAGAAAATCCCAAAGCCAGTCAGCGCGACAAAACTTGCTCTCACAACGCGATTTTTTTGCTCAAAGTCTAACCCTGCCTGGTGGCGATGGTCAGAGTCGTATCCGTGGCCTGAAGTAATATCGGGTGCGACCATCGCCGCGAGCAGACCCGCTGCGGCGATCCCGGCATAAAGCAGGTAGGCGCCTTTGGCTCCGCCAAGCTCGATCACTTGCGGCATGACAAAGCCCAGAACGACGATGAGCGCGCCGAGGCTCCCGTTGATAAGGCCATAGGTCATCTCAGGTCGCGCGGTGCGCGCGGCCGTCGCCATCACGACGGCCACTACGGCACCCGTTCCGATGCCTCCTGTAGCCTGCAAAACGGTCAGCCATTGGACACCAGGCGCGACGCTGCTGAGTGCGTTGCTGATGACAAGGGCCAGCAACCCCAAGACGAACAACCGGCGAGAGCGCACGCGTGAAACGAGGCGCGAGGCGGCAAGCGCCCCTACCGCGGTGCCCAGCCCCTGCGCGGTCGCCACGACCCCCGCCTGAGCCACGCTTGCGCCGAACTCCCTGACGATAGCCCCGACGTTGTAGGCGACCGTCAACGGAACGGTGAAGCTGGCCAACATTACCCCCAGCAGACCGCCCAGTTCCAGTCTGGTGTGACCCGGCATCAGGCGCGCCACAACCGGCCCGGCCTCGCCCCCGTGTCCTCGTCGTTGCGCCTAGTCTGCACGCCGTTGACGAAGGTCGCGCAATACCCGCTCGCCGGTTGCAGGATGCGCTGCCCACCGGCGGGCAAATCGTTGCGCACCTCCAGATTGCCGAGGCGCAGGTTTTCAAAATCGATCACGTTGATGTCGGCCCGCTTGCCAATTTCCAGCGATCCACGGTCATGCATCGCGTAAAGGTCGGCATTCCGCTTGGTTTGCTTGGCGACCAGAAATTCAAGAGGAAGTCGCTCACCGCGTGATCGATCACGGGCCCAATGGGTCATCTGATAGGTAGGCGCCACGCCGTCGAAGATCAAATTGACATGCGCTCCCGCGTCGCTGAGGCCGATTACCGTTTCGGAATGAACAAGCATTTCGCGGATCACGTCGAAGTTGTGCTCGACAAAGTTGCTGCCGAGCATGATGGCGAACCTTCTTCCCCCTTGCGAGGTGAGGAAGTCGTACATGAATTCCTGCTCGTCGAGGCCCGCGCGCCGAGCCTTTTCGAAGAAGCTCTGATCGGGGGTCGGTTCATAATTGATGGGCTGGTTCAACTCGAACAAGCCGCTTGCTCGATCCTCGAAAGATCATGTGCGCGTTGGCCATCATCCCCGACGCGCCACTGGGAATGTCGCGGTCGCCGAGAATGGCCGCCCGCACATCGGGCCTCCGCATCTCCGCGAGCTTTTGTTCGAAGGGCAAGTCGGCCAACTTGAGGTAGGTCTCGCGCCTCTCGAACATGTGATAAGTGGCCAGGCTGGTGACGAGCCCGATCGGGCGCGACGCCACCTGGGGAAACAGTCGACCACCGGCGCCATTGATCGCGGTCACCCGGTCCAGCACCTCACGCCACGAACTGGGCGATTCGTGCAGCTGCAGCAGAGTGAACGTGACCGGACGCCCGCTCACTTGCGAGACGCGCTGCATGAGCGAAACCTCATCCTGCAGCGTAGTCTGCTCACCGCCCAGAACCTTGAGATCGCCAACGGTGCCGGCGGGTATCAACTCGAATGTGCCCTTGCCGCTCTTGTTCATTGCGGCGGCTATGAGGAGGACTTCCTCCTCCTGCGCAAAGGTTCCGGGAATGGGGAACCCGTCGGTGCCGCGGTGCCCGATGGTTCGCGATGTGGAAACGCCTGCCGCTCCCGCGGCGAGCGCTTCCTCGACCAGCCGCGCCATCGTCAACATGTCGGACTGGGTGGCCGGCTCATTGGCCCGACCGCGTTCGCCCATCACGTAGTTGCGCAATGCCGCGTGGGGGATTTGTGCCGCAATATCGAGTGCGTAATGGCGGCTCGCCAGATAGTCGAGATACTCCGGAAACGTTTCCCAACAACCCCAATCGACCCCCTCATAGAGCGCGGTCCCGGGGATATCTTCCACCCCTTCCATCACCCCTATCAGATCGTGCTCTCCGCCGCGGGGTACTGGGGCGAAACCGACCCCGCAATTGCCCATCACAACCGTCGTGACGCCGTGGCTCGCGGAGGGGTCGAGCTGATCGTCCCAGCACACCTGACCATCGTAATGGGTATGCACATCGATGTAGCCCGGCGTCACGCAGGCGCCGGTCGCGTCAAGCGTTTCACGGGACGTGCTGGTAATCCGCCCCCCACCTCGACGATGATTCCATCCTTTATGCCAACGTCACCCAATTGCGGTTTGCCGCCCAGGCCATCGACGAGGTTGCCGCCTTTGATCACCACATCCAGCATCGTTGGTTCCTTGGAAAGTCGGCGAGACCGGCCTGCGCCATGGGCCTCGTTTCAAATTTTGTGCGGCTTGCGCGGCGGATTTGCGGGCCTGTTTCGACCGCCTCCGGCGCGGGGCGCGTCTGCTGCTTCGCGCTCGGGCAGGACGAGCAACTCGACAATGGCATCGATATGGCGTTCGATCTCCGATTCCTCGAAAACATCGACACCGAAGTTGCGTTGAATATCCGCTGCCATGACGAACAATGAACGGCTCGCGGCCTGGCTGATGTAGTAAAGATTCATGGCCGGGACTTTATCGGAATAGACGCCCTGCTCTTGAGCAAGGGCGGTAAAGTTGATAGCCCGGTCGGTAAAGGGTCGAATGAAATTATCGCTGAGCCATTCTCCCCGTTCACTTTCGAGTATCGTTTCAAACAGTATTATCCGCTGTAGCTCCGGATACGCCGCGCTGAAGCGAACATAATTTCTGGTTGAATCGATGATTCGTTCGCGAGGCGTCATCTCACCCCACCGGTGCGAATTCGCCATCACGGCGTTTTCCATCAGGTCGTAGAGGTACGAAACGGTGGCGCACCACAGGTCGCGCTTGGACGAATAGTGGTATTTGATCGAACCATGGTTGACCCCGGCCACGTCGGCAATCTGCCGAACCGAGGCGCCAGCGAAGCCATATTTTCCGAAGATCGATACTGCTGCCTTCAGCAGCTTCGACCGCGTGTCCAGTTCCAGGCCCGTCTTCATGTCATCTCCGATTGGTCACCGCGCAAGACTCATAGATGCTCGCGTCAAAACTCCTTTGTGATCCGAATACCCCATTGGCGAGGTTCGCCGACGATCCGATTCGAAACCCCTCCGAACAAAGCCAGCGCAATTCCACCCGCATAATATTCTTTGTCGAGGATGTTTGTCCCGAACAGGGCGATGTTGAGTCCGCCCAGATTGCCGCCGAGATCCGCGATGTCCAAATCGATCTGGGCATTGAGCAGACCGTACGAATTGAGGATCGCTTCGCCCGGTGCAAGCACCGCCGCGACCGAAGGTCCCGCGAGGATGGCCTTGCCGATCCAGAAGTAGTTCGCCTGCAGGCCGGCCTTGGCGACTGACGATATGTCAAACTCATATCGACCACTTGCGCTAAGCTGCCATCTGGGCCCCCCGATCGGATCGTCCGACCGGTCGATTACGACGCCCTGGCCGTTGTCGTCGAGGAACTTGTCGAATTTGGCGTTGGTGTATCCGACCGTCGCTCCCAGCGTCAGGCCTGCGACGGGGACAGCATTCAACTCGCCTTCGAACCCCCAGATAGTGGCCTGAGCGGCGTTGCGCAGGACGGTTACGGGTACCGGGCTGTTGGGATCGAAGGAGGTCCGCTGAATATCGGTGTAATCGCTATAGAAGGCTGCCGAATTGAACCGCACACGCCTGTCGAACAGCTCGGCCTTGAGGCCGACTTCGTAGTTCAGGACGAACTCGGGTTGGACGATGGTCGCAATGTTGTCCTGATCGATCGCGCCGCTTCTGAAACCTCGCGAGACATTGGCATAGAGCAGCGTGTCGCTGTTGGGCTTGAAATCAAGACCGACAAGCCACGATACCCCGTCGAAGCTCGCCTTGTTCGCCTGCGTGAAAACGAGCGACCGCACACGACGTTTTTCATGCGTGTAGCGGACGCCACCGGTGAGCGTGAGCGTGTCGGTCAGCGCGAAGCTGTCCTGCGTGAAAACCGACCAGCCCTTGTTCGATGCAGCGGTGGTGGTGTCGAGAGAAAAGCCTTTAAGCACGTCGATATCGACGCCGGACTCGTCTGAATAGAAAGCGCCTACCTGCCATTTGAGCCGGCCGTCCACAGCGATGCCGGCGAGCCGTAGTTCCTGCGCATAAAGGTCAGATTGCTGTCCAAGCAGCACGGCCGTGCTCGGGGCGCTCTGAACCAAGGTGAGCGAATCCTGCGTGCGATAGCTGGTGATCGAGGAGAGCGTGGCAGCTCCCAGATCGACTTCTATCGTTCCGTTCAGGTTGAATTCGTTGGAGCGGACAAAGGGCCGGTCGGCGCGGAAATCGTTGCCGACGTAGATGTCGGGGTTGATCGATTTTAGGGCAATGAAGCCACCCAGCGCCGAGCGCAGTGAGCGAAAGATCGAGGTCGACTCGTCGACCGTGTGATAGTCGGCGTTGACGCGGACCGAGAGTGCTTCGCCTGGCCTGAACAGTAGCGACCCGCGCACGAAAATCTCATCGTCGTCGGCCAGTTCCCGGCCAGTGAGCGCGAGGCCCGCCCCGCCTCGGCCGAAGCCATCGCGGTGCGTGAGAGCCGTTCCCACACGAACCCCGATCTTGTCCTCCACCAGCGGCAAATTCGCGACCAGTTCCGCTTCGGTGCGCTCGAACGATCCATAGGTGAATTTCGCATAGCCGCCAAAACGGTCGAGGTCGGGCCCCTTTGTTACCACATTGACGACGCCGCCGGTGGTATTCTTCCCGAACAAGGTGCCCTGCGGACCCTTGAGAACCTCGATCCGCTCGACATCGAACAGATGCGTGAACAGGCTGGTGCCGCGAGTGATTGGCGCGCCGTTGATATTGATCCCGACCGCCTGATCGGCGTTCAGCGTAATGAATCCGGCGGTTTGGCCGCGAATGGTTAGCCCTGCGAACAGATCGCCCGTCGCGCCACTCGGCCGGATGTTAAAATTGGGCGTAAGCCGGGCGATGTCGGCAAACTGGGTGAGACCGGCGTTCTCGAACGTTTCGCCTGTGAACGCAGTCACCGCCACTGGAACGTCCTGAAGCCGTTCTTCGGTTTTCCTCGCTGTAACTATGATATCCGTGCTCTGGGCTCGGGTTTCCTGAACCGAGGTTGCAAAAGCGGCTAGCGCAGCGCCTCCATACAGCAGTCCTGCCTTACGTATTTTGCGACCAGTCTGTGCGTAGGCCATGTTCCATCCCCCAGCTACGTTTCGTGGTTTTTGACCCGTTCTCCCTCGAGTGGACGACGGTTCGATTATTCACTTGCTGATCGCCGGATTAGGCCGCGGCCGTCTACTCCAAAACTCTCATTTTTGCTACAACTGTATGAAATGTGCAGCGGATGGATTGCAAATGGGTGTGAGGGCCGATAGCGGTCATAAGTGCGCGATCTCTGCCGAGCTGCGGCCTGTTGGGCGAATTAGCCAGTGGTCGATCCGCGCAGCAAATCGGTATTCGCTCGTTAGCGTTGCCGGCGATGCTGGAGATCGAGCTTCCAATGGACAGGAGATTTGCGTGACCGACGATTACGTCATGACCATAAACGGTGCGCCGGCTCGGGCAGACAGCTGGATCAGCGTCGTCAATCCGGCGACCGGGCGCGTTTTCGCGCAGGCGCCCGATTGCTCCGCCGCCCAACTGGACCAGGCGGTAGCGGCCGCGCGCCAGGCATTCACGACCTGGCGCAAAGTCCCGCTCGAGGAACGCCAAGCCCTCGTTCGAAAGGCCGGCACGCGGCTTATCGAGAATGCGCCCGAGCTCAGTCGCCTATTTACTCAGGAACAGGGGCGTCCGGTTGGCGCCGCGGAGCAGGAGATCGCGGGGGCAGGCCTTTGGATGCACGCTGTAGCGCAGATGGCTCCACCGATTCATGTGTCCGAGGATTCCGCCGCCCAGCTCGTGGAAACTCGCTATGTCCCCCTCGGCGTGATCTGCGCGATCTCGCCGTGGAACTTCCCGGTCAGCTTGGCGATGTGGAAAGTGGCGCCGGCATTGGTGGCTGGCAATACCATCGTCCTCAAACCCTCGCCGTTCACGCCGCTTTGCACGTTGCGCATCGGCCAGATCTTCGCGGAAATTCTTCCCGCCGGCGTATTGAATGTCATTTCGGGAGGGGACGCGCTGGGCCCGCTCATGACGGCCCACCCGGGCTTCGACAAAATTTCGTTCACCGGATCGAGCGCCACCGGCAAACGTGTCATGGAATCGGCTGCCAAGGATCTCAAACGAGTCACCTTGGAGCTGGGCGGAAATGACGCGGCGATTGTCATGCCCGACGTCGATTTGGACGAGGTGGCGGAAAAGATTTTCTTCGGCGCCTTCTTCAACACATCGCAGATCTGCGTTGCGACCAAGCGGCTGTATGTCCACGACAGCATTTACGATGACCTGCGCGATCGGCTCGTCGCGATCGCGCAGCGAACCAAGGTTGGGGATGGATCAGAACAGGGGACCGTGCTGGGGCCGATCCAGAACGAACGCCAGTACCGTCGGGTGAGCGAACTGCTCGAGGATGCGCGGAACGCCAATCTTACGCTGCTCCATGGCGGCGAGGTTCCAAACAACGGAGGCTACTTCATACCTCTGACGATCGTAGATAATCCGCCCGAAAATGCGCGCGTCGTACAGGAAGAGGCGTTCGGCCCGATCCTGCCAATGCTCCGTTTTACTGAGATCGATGAGGTGATCGAGCGCGTAAACGACAGTGAGTATGGCTTGGCTGGCGCGGTATGGTCAAAGGATACCGACAAGGCACTTGAGATCGCCCGGAGTATCGAGACCGGAACCGTCTGGATCAATCAGAACCTAATGCTACGGCCCGATACGGCATTCGGAGGCCGCAAGAACAGCGGCCTGGGCGTCGAAAATGGTCTGGACGGCCTCCTGGAATATATGGCTCCGCAGGCCGTTTATCTGGCCCGCGGCTAACACAGGGTTGACGGCAATTAGTGCAATCAAGGTCGTATGCGGCAGTCGAGTACAGTTCAACGACTCTCCTTTGAATGGTCAGACTTGCGCCGATTGCCGCGTGGCCGGTTCCGGACTGAGCCCGGCGATTGCCGCTGGGCAGCTTACGGTCCGACTTTGGAAATTGGCGATTTCAGCCCGTCCTAGATAATCATGATCCGGAAAGTGTATCCCCGGAATTTTAGCGGCACCATGGTGCCGTCTCGGATCTCCACCAATCGATAGCGCATCGCGCCTTTTTCGTCGAAGCCAAGGACGCGCAGCTTGATGCCGTAGAGTTCGACATCGAGGGGGGCGCGCGTGAAGGGAAACTGCACGACTTGTTCGGAAAGTCCCTCTGTGCCCGTGTAATTATCCGGGGTTGTGAGCCATAGCTGCGCGGCAGCAGTGTCTGCCAAATTGATCTTGCGCCACTTGAGCGCCAGTCGGCCGGTAACCTCACTGGGGACGTTGCCGACGGTGTAGGGGACCGGCTGCGGGAGAGGCACCGGCAAAGGCCTGGCTGTGGTACGCACGCCAATGATCTTGCCCGACGGGGTGATGCCCAACAGATCACCGAAACCGCTGTTGAAATCGAAGCGGCGTCCTTCATCGAAGCGACCATCGTTGTCGACGTCGCGCAGGCAAGCCGTCGAAAGGCCGAGCCCACGAGTGCGCAGCAGGTCGCAGTAGAGCCCTGGGCGCTCGGGCCACCCGTAGAGGGTGCGCGTCGTGTCGAAAGGCGCGTCGGCCTTGGCGCCGAACAGCTCGGAGGTTGCGGACGGGATAGCCGCCCCGAGCGTCACCGCGGAGACGGGCCGCGCCTTCAGTTCGGTCAGCGTACCATTGTTCTTCGCGGTCAACTCAGCGTCACCCGCGACAACTTGGCCGACAATCGCGAAACTGGAACCCGGGGTGGCATACCCCGCTGCAATCGCTGGGATCGCCACGAGGCCCACACTTGCGAGAGCTGCCAGACCCAACCTTTCGAGACGACCCACAAAACTCCTCGCTATGCTGGCTCGCGCGCCCACGGGAGACGTCTGGCAAGATCGGCCCAAAGCTGCAAGGGGCCGGTCTCGACTGAAGCGCGCTTCCTCCAAAGAGGCCACCGCCCCGCTAATCTACCCCGCCAGATTCGGCACCTTTTCTCATCACGGACACCGACGCACCCGTAGTTTGGCAAATGCGCGCGACGCCGAGTGTCGCCAGACTGCCACGAGCGCATGGGTTCCAACGGCTACACGTCTTCGGCATAGCGGTTGCTCTCATCGATCGGCGTGTCGAACTCCGTCGGATCGTTATCCTCGACTGGGGCAAGATCGTCCGGTGCCTTGACCTCGTCGCCCTCGCCGTAGCTGTCGCCATCGAGCATCCGGGACATCGGCGACGAGGAACCGCTTGCGAGCTTGGTAGCCTCCTCGCGGATTTTTGAGTCCGTGCAGATGGCGAGCGCGGCGAGGACTTGGGACAGCCTGGTGTGGGTCGAAGCCGACGACGAGTTCTTGGCGAGCGCCTCGAGGATGTCACGCACTTCGGCGGCAACCTTCGCTTCGCTGAGCATCAGCTTTTTGCCGCCAACGACAGCCGTGATCGGCGGAACATCGACGAACGCCTGCACCTGCGTCGCGCTCCCGTTGTCGAGGGGGCTAAGGCGAAAGCGGATCGTCGCAGCATCAGCGGTTCCGTCGCCGGGCATCGTATAGAGGACATCGTTATCGCTGGGGCGCGACATCACGACTTTAAGGCCGGAAACAAATTGGCCGGCATCGCTTGGCGAGGCGTCGAGGAGCGGCGCCATGACTTGCGCGGGCGTGTTTTCCACGCGCTGCGAAACCTCCTGCCCTCCCCCCGCAAGCCGACAGAGCCAAGCCCAGGGCGAACGTCGCGATCCACCTCATTCGTCATTCCCCTTTCAAATGGCGATCCCGATTACGTCGGGCCTGACCACAGTCGCTGATCTCAAACTGCAGATTGTCCGGCAGTTCTCACGTACATTTTCCGTCCGGATAGCTCGGGCCGCTGCAGTGTGTTCCCTGCATGGCCACGCCTACATCCGCCCACGCTCGAGGGCTGAACTTGTATGCGAACTTGTAGAAATTACCGTCGCTCGGCCAATGGAACACCAGCAGAAACGCAAAGCATGCGGCGACCGGCAGCCGCATTTCTGGGCGAAGGCCGAACAAGTCGCGATCGTCGGTCTCGCGCCATTCCGAATAGTCGCTCCACGCGGCGAGGTAAGCTTTGTAGGCCTTGAAATCACTGAAGAGTAGCCGGTTCAGCTGTTTCTGGCTGAGGCGGGCAGGCTTGGGTTTCGGCGGTGGCGGCGCAATCTCGGCGACAACCAGGTGACGCGCGCGCATAGCCAAGGCGTTCTCGGCGGTGAGGCCGCGACGTCCGAATGTCGCCGCTGCGCGCGAAGGTGGTTCACTTGGGCGCGAGTCCCGCCGAACCCTGGCAGGGTCGAGCATCGAGCCGGCCAGCTGGTGAAGCGCAGCGATGCGCTCGTTGACCTCGGGATGACAGCCACCGTCGCCGGCACTCTTGCCGTCGAACAGGATGTCTTCCCACTTGCCCGCGTCCGAGAACGCGCTACGTCCCCCGACCTTGTGAAGTGCGGAGATGAGGGCGTCCGGAAAGTGCGTGGCTCGCACTGCTGCCGCGTCTGCCGCGAAATCCCGTGACAGGTTTATCCCGCGCCTCGCCTGACGTGCAATCCGCATGGAAATCATCGTGATGAAGCCGCTGGCCAGCATGATGACCATGAACGGAGGCAAGAGGAGAGGCAGGGCCAGTATTCTCCAGTCCTCGAACCGAAGCGGATTGTTGACTTGCAAGCCGACCGCGGTGCGCATGAGCGCATGGTTGGCCGCCAGAATGCGGGTGTCGCCATTGCGGATATGAGCAGCCTCGTGTGCGAGGACTGCGGCCAGCTCTTCGTCGTCGCAGTGGTCAAGCAACCCTCGGGTTACCGCGATCAATCCGCGCTCGGGGCCCTCGCCAACAGCCAGCGCGTTGAGCTGGGGAACTTCGAGGACACCAAAGCGCGGTGCGCGAATTCCCTGTGCGACGCACTGTTGCTCGGCGATCGACAGAAAGCGCCGGTCCTTCAACGCCGACGCTGAATCGACGGCCAGCGCCTTGGCGATCGTCTCCGCATGACGAAAGTAGAGCGAGGCAAAGACGGCGGCAGCAATCAAGGCCATGGGAAACCCGTAGCGCGCGAAATATCCAAGAGGGTTGGCGAGGATAGTGTTTTCGGGGTCCCATATGCCAATGAACAGAAGGCCGGCGAGGCCTCCGACCATCTGGAAGGCTAGAATATAGGCAGCGACCATCCAGGCGACGTTGCGTCTGGCGGCGCGCACATGCATGACGAACCCGGGGTCGGACATCTCGCAGTCTCAGACCTTAGAATGTGACTTTGACAGGTTCAGCGTAAGTGGCCCGCTTATCACCGAGCGAGAACTTCTCATGCTCGCCAAGCTTCGTGAACATCGCGATCACATTGCCCGGGAAGGCACGGCGAACCGAGTTCATTTCCTCGACCGTCAGGTTGTAGAACTTGCGGCTCGCGGTGACCTTTTCCTCGATCCTGGTCAGTTCACGGCGCAGGTCAGCGAAATGGCCCGAACTGGCGAGCTGCGGATAGTTCTCCGAGATAGCCCACAGGCTGTTGAGCGATTGGCCGATCTGAACTTCGGCCTCGAGCCGGGCATTGCCGGCGGTCGCCATGGCTCGTGCTCGCGCTTCGATCACGTCCTGGAGCACTCTGTGTTCCTGAACCGCGAAGGCCTTGACCGTTTCGACCAGGTTAGGGATCAAGCCATGACGCTCTGCCATCAGCGCGTCGATGTCGGCAAAGGCCGCCTCGCAGCGTTCGTCGAGCTGCCCGAGCAGTTCATGACGCGAGCGGACGCGCAGTGCGAGCCAGACCAACGCGCCAACGACTAGCCAACCCGCCCAATTGTCCAAGACAAAATTGACGCTGCGGACCGCTCTGCCGAAGAGGTCGGTCGCCTGGCTGAAGGTTTGATCGTGCACGTCCATTCGCCCCCCTCGTTGCGTCTCCCCTTAGACCTCCCTTTTTGCCAAATGCTTAATTGGGGCTCGTATGAATATTGCTTTGCGATGATCGACAGGAGCGGTCGATTAAGCGCTCGCGCCCTGTTCCCCCATCTGCGCTAGGTGCTGCTGCCATATTTCCTCTTCGATCGCCCGAAAGTCAGAGCGAACAAACCTGACTTCGGCAATACGCGACGTGGGTGTGCCTAGGAGTCTCCGGATCGCGCAGCGTTCAGCCGGTTCGAGCAAGCCTTGCCCCTGTGGGCAATATATGGTCAGTCTTGCTTCGGGTTTGGCAATGCCCCCACCGATCCGCTGGTCCCGGATATCAAGTTGCCAGCGCCCAACTGCGTCGTGTCCGTCATAGGAATATTCAAACTGCGCATCCTGGTCACGGCTCAGGAAGCCCTCCCCATAGCTGTAGGCGTTCAAGCTGGGGCTGTAACGCACGGCGTCGGCAAAGGGTCGCCCCACCGGGGCGATGTCAAAGGCCCGCTTGGCCAGGATGTCTGCCCCAGCGCCGGTTGAAAAATACTCCTCGTGCAGTTGGCGTAGCCGCCGGTCCAGGTCACGCTGCCGCTTTGCTTCTGCACTCTGCCGCGCAACGCGCTCGCCGCCTTCGCGAAAGCGTTTCAGTCTTTCCGGCGAGGAGTGCATGTAGGCCAGGGTTCCGCCGAGCACGAGCGCCCCGGCCAGGGCGCTTGCTGCAAGCACGAGTGGGTCTTGGCTGGGCTTCACGCGCATCGAGACTGGCTAGGCCACTAAAATTAAGGAAGTCTAGAAGCAGTTCGAGGCCTACCCACCTAGCGGCGCCGAAGTTTCTCCTAGTCCAAACCTCACGGCCACGCAGGGATTTAGCAGAAATACGCTGTAGGGGTTTCGGCGTTGGAACCGTTAGCTAGCGTCGAGCGTCGTGGCCGTGAAGGAGATCCATCATGGCCGACGACAAGACCAATACCGGTGAGCAGGATCGCAGCCGCGTGTCAGGCGGGCAAGATTACGAATTCCGCGACTTCGCAGAGCAGCACGGCATCTCGGTCGAGCAGGCTCAGCAGCTCATTTCCGAGCACGGCAACAATCGCGCGGCGCTTGATGAAGCCGCTAGCCAGATGAACGGATAGGTCGTGCCAGTCTCCGAACGAACCGCCATTGAGCGGATCGCCCGCGTGTTGGCTGGGCAGCGCCTCAGCTCCAATGCCAAGGGCGGCGATCCGTCTGCCGCTGAAGCTGTCGATATGGAATGGGAAGCCCACACGGACGACGCCATTGCGGTTCTCAAGACCCTCCGCGAGCCAGACGAGCCGATGGCATCGGCGGGCGATGGACGGGTGTGGTCGGCGATGATCGAAGCGGCGCTTGGACATTGGGAATTTGACGCTGAAACTCCTCCTAGTGCTAGCTAGGTGATTGTAACCGCCGATTTTGGCGTGCGAACCTGTCAGGCCCGATCGCGCCCGGATAGGCAGCGAAAACGAAGGTGCCGGCGATTGAAAAGCGCAGCCAGTCGCTGGCCGGTCCCACCCCCATGCGGACATAGAACCCAGATCAACGACGGCGGGCATGGGTCATCTTCCGCCTGCCCGGTTTCGGGAGCTATGGTCGGGAAAGCTTACCGTCGGGCGAGCCAACGGCTGTGTAAGCACCCCCAAGACCGTCGGGGGTGTTTGAGCAGGCCTGACAGCCGACGTTGGTTCACTTCAGTTTGGTTGTTCCTTCTCGCCGGTCACAGCCAATCATTGAACTGTGATCCTTGCATTCCCACGTCGCGCTCAGGAACACGTGAGGACGCTGATATGGCCGGTGGATGGTCACGCGACGGTGCAGTTCAGGATCAGATTGATGACACCGTGAACGACGCCGTTCGCGGAGCTCGCGCGCGGATGCCCGCTGGCGAGGGGCTCGAGCATTGTGAAGAATGTGGCGAGGCCATCCCTGTTCGTCGGCGAGAAGCATTGCCCGGTGTGCGCACCTGCGTAGCATGCCAGGGGCTACGCGATAAGGCGGTGATCCACTCCCACATCAACCGCCGGGGCAGCAAGGATAGTCAGTTGCGGTGAGGACGGCACCCGCCGACAAAGGCGCCGTCACCGAAACCCTGGAAGCTACGACACATTCGGCCCCTCGCTGAAGGTGGCAACGGGGCCGTTTGCTCCTCGTCCGATCCAAATGCAATCTGGCAAGCGCGGCCATTCTGGTGCCCGCCCCGTTCCGGGCGCTCGAGCTGCGAGCAGGCGTTGTGTTAAACCCGCGGCGCTGATGGCTGCTGGCGCGCATCTCTTTGGCATGAATCATCTGCCGAGGTGCTCCTCGGACATCACTGAGCGGCCGTCGACGGTGCCCGCAATTCGCTGCCAGGGCAATCGCGGAAGTGAGCCGCGCCGACTGATGGCCGTCCTGTCGGTCACCTCTGCTTTGGCCCTGGGGCAGTGATCCGCGCCTTAACGGACCTTACTGAAGCTTCGAGCGTTGCGCCTGTATCCTCAGGGAGGGGGATTCATGGAACCTGCGATAAAAGTCATGCTGTTCGAAGACGAACCGCTCGTCGCGATATTCGTTGAGGAGGCCCTCAACGACGCCGGGTTCGAAGTGATCCTAGCTCGCAATCCTGATGAAGCCGAGGCGGCAATCCGCGACAGCATCGATACAGTAAGTGCGCTCGTTTCCGACATTCGCCTTGGTGAAGGTTTGTCGGGTTGGGAGCTTGCTCGTTTGGCACGCGAGCGCAGCGCCGGCCTCCCGGTCGTGTTCATATCGGGTGACAGCGGGATCGACCACACCGCCCAAGGCGTTCCAGACAGCGTGATGATCCAGAAACCGTTCGTCGAGGCCCAGCTCATCACTGCCCTCGCCAGCCTGTTGAACGACCGGGCAGCTGCCCCGTGAAAACCCGCAGACCGTAGCCGGATTAGGCTTCGCGAAATAAAGGCGCATACCACGGCATCGCCGACCCTTATCGAGACTTTTCGGTGACTGAGAGACACTGGAGTGCTCCCGCCGAGGGAAAGCCCTTATGTCTACCGCACTCATCCTCGCGGCGCTGGTCGCTGCATTCTTGATCGCCGGTCTGTTGATTTCCGAACATCTCTGTCGCAACGGTGACCACACGATGCCTTGGTGCGACAACCGATCGGCTCCGCCGGATATCAGTGAAAACGCGAACGACGATCGGGCCTAGCGAGAGGGGCGCGTCATGCTATCGCTAAATAGGACGGGCCCCACTTGACCCGAAGTCCCGCCCGCCATTGCTGGCGTTCCGATATGCGCAGGTTAACATGGACGCGACTAGGTCGCCGCTAGAGAAGCGGGGCCGACAGAGCGTGGCGACGGCTGAACCGAGCTTAATCCACAGCAGGTTGGCATCTCACCAACCGAGTTGACGGCTAGCGCCCACGAACGGAGCCGAAACCTGGCGCCGGGCATTGGTCTTAACGGATGCACGAAGGCCTTTTACGCCGCCGATCCAGGTAGGGCACAACCTGTTCGCCAGGTCTAATCCAGCGCAATGCTTCTTCGTACGTGGGCAGCACGATCCGGTCGCCCGCGTCGTCGCATAGAGGATTGCCTTGGGCATCGATAACAATGAACGGCATCGGTCTTGCCACCACATGCGAAAGCGGCTGAGGTGTTTCGCGAACCTCAGCCGCCGTCGCAAGCGCCGGCCAGACAGCGACGTTAGGCCGGACAGTTCAACCGCGGCAGAGGTCGAACACTTGCTGGACGCACGAGCGTCGGTCAGGTTCCCCAGCAAAGAAAGACCGGGGCGATTTCGGAGGTGTGCGGGTAGATCACTCCTGGGACACTGAGCGATGCTGGCCGAACCATGCGAGATGCAAGATTAGGAGTGAGATACGCTCGCTGGCTTCGATTCGAAGCACTTGTACTCGGCCCTGGGCCTATCGCGTGGAACCCGTCGTGCTTCCGCGCGTCTAAGTCTGTGGGCGAGGAATCCGATGACCGTGAGCTATCGAATAGAGTGGATGAAGGTTGAACGGACCCTCTCGACTATGGAAATATTCGACTTAGGTGCGGCTTTGGAAACTATCAGCCGTGACTTGCCGGGCTATTCCAGACGTAGCGGCGTGACCCATGCCATCGTGCGCGACGACTGCGACGCCGCAGTGTTCGATAGTCGTTCAACTCAGTGACGCAGCGGACTTTCGAGGACGCGTTCCCACCGCCTTCGCCCAGGAAACACCCGAGACCGCCAAGGCCCAGCAGCGCAGTGTGGCTGATCAGCTCAGGCCGACCGTGCCCAAGCTGGCTGCCCTGATGGACAGCGCCGAGGACGATGTGCTGGCCTACATGACCTTCCCCGCGCAGCATCGCACCAAGCTGCACTCCAACAATCCCATTGAGCGCCTCAATGGCGAAATCAAGCGGCGCACCGATGTCGTCGGCATCTTCCCCAACGAGGAGGCCATAACCCGTCTCGTCGGCGCGATCCTGCTCGAACAGAATGACGAGTGGGCCGTTCAGCGTTGCCGCTACATAATGCTGGAAGGCGCCTTGGGATTAAGCAATAACACCATCATCAGGTTGCCAGCCATGGCGGCATGATAAAATCCGGCTTGGCCTCGGATCGCTGCGACTACGTCAACCAACCTACACCACGAGGTGGGGCACGATCCCGGGCCCAAATTGGCTGGTCGGGCGCAGAGACCGCAACGCGACGTTAGAGGTCACTTTCAAAACGGTCAGCTCCGCGACCCGAAGGATCACCCCTCGGTCCCGCCTCTGCGCCCGCTGGCGGGGATAACCCGGCTTGCCGCACTTTGACTGTCGCTGCTTCGCAATATGCACTGCTCAGTTAGCAGTTGATACCACCTAAACCTTCCAGGTCGGAGGCGGTTGGGGCAACTCCTGCTTTGCCTTTCGCCAGGCACTTGGGGGCATTCCGAACTCGTCATGAAACCATCGGGTGAAGGACCCGATTGTGGAATATCCCAGGCTTTCCGAAATCACGGTCAGGCTCTGCGAAGATCGAGCGATGTAGCGCAGCGCCAAGTCACGACGCACTTGGCGGAGCAACTCCACGAACGTGTGGCCTTCTGCGTGAAGTTGCCGTTGCAGGACCCGCCCACTCCTGTTGAGATTGTGGGCGACGGCATCCAGTGTCGAACGGCCAGCAGGAAGCAGAAGCGCTATCGTATGCCGCGCATGATCGGAGACGGTGCAGGAAACAGCGGGGAGATCTAACGCGTCAAGTAGCCTGCGGGCGTTGTCAGCCATGGCTTTGTCAGCCAGCGGGAGTGGGGTCGCCAGCGCCCCCGAATCAAATGAAAATCCATTGAAGGCGCTGTCGAAGGCAAGATCCGCTCGAAAAAACTGCTCGAAGAACTGTCGGTCCCTTGGCGCGCCATGCGTGAAATGAATGGCTTCAGGGTGCCACCTCCCATGCGAGGCTCCGACCAACGCGACGAACCCGAGCCCGATCGTGAGATCAGCCGCTTGTGGTTGACTGAGGGGATGAGCCACCTCGAAGGATGCTGCGACCACCCCGTCGGCTGCTTCTGTTGAAACACGAAGTACGTCACTGAGAATGCGCGGCGAGGCTGACATGGTTGTGAGGACCTCCCCCACAGTGCCCAGTCGTTCGAGCAATAGGCTGATCGGCCCCAGGCTTGCAAATGACCGGCATTGTGCCATCCGAATTCCGAAGCTGTCGCAGCCCGACAGCTTCGCTGATCTCTCCAGCAGGGTAATCGCTGCGGTCGCGGGCAAGCGAACCTGGGGATCCTCCAAATCGAGGGGCGAGATGCCCGCTGACCTAAGCAAGCGGTATCCATCGATTCCGACTAGGCTGGCAACATCGAGGTACGAATAGAGCGAGACTGCCCTGATTTGATGCATTTTGTCGCCGCCGCGCCTAATTCGGCAATGCTGCGCGGTAACGAAGCCACTTTGATACGGACAGCAGGCCCGGTGAGGTCAGCTGGAGTTGGCTCGCCTCATCATCGTTTGCGGGTATCGATCGGGTCAAGAGTCCGTGCTCCTCCAATATCCGTACCCACCGTAGCGCGGTTGGGCGCGGGACGCCCGAGGCATCGCAAGCCTGCGCGACCGTCATCTTCTGTTGTCGCGACTCCTGCACAAACAGGTGAAGCAAGATATCCCACCCTGGCTCGCCCAATAGGTGCGCCGGCAGGAAATCGGCGCGCCGTCGGCGTCCGCTGTATTCTGCTTCAGCCCAGATTCGAAGCACCAGATGATCTTGTTCTGCCGCTGCGGAATCAAGTGGGACATCGTGAACATAGTTCATGGAGTCCATCGAATCGGCCAGCCTAACCAGAAGCTCGGCGACCGACCTCAGGGTGTCGCCGGAGGCGATTGTCGTAGGGTTGGCCCCCGCAGGATCGTCTATTGGCACTTTCAAAGTCCAATTGTGGTTTGCAGGCCACCCCCCGCTACGGCCACCGGACACGCGCCGCTTCGCAATTCGCGACGCCTGCTTACCATATGACGCCAGATGGGGGAACCGGAGGCGCAATTCTTAAAAAAAAACAGCAACTCTTCTGGACCCCAGGACCCGCGCCACCATGATCGTCGGGAGCCAAGTCGACTAAAGTGAAGCCCCGCCGACCGACGCAAGATGAGTTCGCATCGCCGTGCGGGCGCCACGAGGGGTGAATCAATCCCTCGCGGAGGGTCACGCGATTGTCCCTCATCCCTCAGCCACGAGAGGCACTTCCACGCCCCGCGACACCATGCAGGCTCGAGGGCCTGAGGTCGATCCAGGCACGTTTTTTCAGCGTTGACGCGATCAACGCCCTTGTAATGCCGCGGCGCCGAGCCGTCGTTCCGCATCCTCCCCGAGCTCCGACATCAATCTGCAGCGTTCGGGCTCTGCGGTGAGAGGGCTAAGCAATGCCTTCATCTGACGATCGAGGAATGGGTTCGAACCAGCGTAGGCCATCGCCCACTCAGGGAACCTGCGACGCGGGACCTGCTTGTGCGCGACAACCGTGACATGGTGATGGCGAGTATCCTTCGAGATACTGGCCATCAAGCTTTCGACTGACCTTCGCGGTCCCTCAAGAAATTGCGCGAAATGCAATCCGGTGTAGAACAAGGCACCCGTGACCAGGAGTAGTTTATTACGCTCAATCGCCTCGCTGACGATCTCGCCAACGCTCGCCTGATCGCCATTCACGTCCAAAGTGCTTCTGCTGACGTAAAGAAGCGAAGTCAGGCCTATTTCGCTGACGTTTGACACGTCTGGTCAAGCTCGCTTCAGTAAGCGGGACGGCGCCAGGGCCGCGCAGTCCCGCCGATCGCGTACGGAATTCTTCAAGATGCGCCGCACCCGGCTCGACTGGACCGCCCTGCCGAAAAGGTACCCCTGGCCATACTGACAGCCCAGGTCCGCCAATTGACGCCTCTGCTCCTCGGTCTCGATACCCTCGGCCACCACTTCGAGATTTAGGCTCGCCGCGAGATCGATAACCGCCTTCACAATGGCGCACACCTCGCGATCATCTGACATGCGCTCGATAAAAGAACGATCGATCTTGACGACATCGACCGGAAAATCACGCAGATGCGACAACGACGAATAGCCGGTGCCAAAATCATCTAGAGCTATTCGAACCCCGGCGCGTGAGAGCAGCTTCAGCGCGCGCTCTACATAGTTCGACGCGCTCGCGACGAAGACATGCTCGGTGACCTCAAGTTCGATGCGATGCGGCGCAACACTGTATTGCCCTAGGCGATCAAGCAATCGCTCCGCAAAATCGTCGCGCAGGAATTCTGCCGGCGCCGCGTTGATCGCCACGACACCAATTGGAACATCGTGTTCGAGCCAGGCGCGGATGTCACCGAACACCCGGTGTTGCATGTGCTCCCCGATCGAGGTGGCGAGTTCATAGTCCTTGAAAGCTTCGGCCACAGTGTGAGGAAGCTGGATACCCTGGGTTGCGTGTCGCCAGCGCAGCAAGGCCTCAAAGCCGGCGATCTCTCCGGTGACCAGGTTGATCTTCTGCTGATAGTAGGGGTCGACCGTCTCGCGGGTAATGGCGCTTCTCGCCAGACTTAATTGCGAAGACACCAGCCGCGCCTGTTCGCGCATGCGTTGATGAAACATCTTCGTCCCGCCACGACCCGATTCCTTTAGCGAATACAATGCTATATCGGCATGGGCGAGAAGCTCGTTGGCTGAGGTTGCATCGCCAGGAAAAACGGCGCCACCGATGCTCGCCCCCGAGCTTATCTCCCGCTCTCCGATCCTCACGCGGTCTTTGAGCCGCTGAAGGATCGCCTCGCCGATCTTACACAGCTCATCGGCCACCCCGCACTGCTCGATGATCACGGCGAATTCGTCTCCGCCCAACCGTGCTACAAAATCGCTGGCGCGAAGGGCGTCACGAAGTCTGCGGGCGAGAATCTTGAGCAAGCGGTCACCGGCGAGATGGCCGAGCGAATCGTTGACGTGCTTGAAGTGATCCAGGTCGACCAAAAGCAGCCCAACGGTGCCGCCCGATTCCATTGCCCTGAGGACGGCGGCCTGAAGGCGACCCTCAAAAGAGCGCCGGTTGGGCAATTCGGTAAGCGCATCGTGTTCGCTTGCCCATCGCAGTTGCTCCGAGGCGTGCCGTTGCCGCGTAAGGTCGCGCGAGATCGCGAGGATCTGCACTATATCCCCTGCCCTGTTTCGCACCGGCGTCACCGAAACGTCCCACCATTTTGGCGTTTCCTTGGCTGTCGGACAATATCCTGAACAGCGGATACTCTCGCCTGCGACAGCACCGTCGAGTGCGGCCCGGATCATATCGCGGCAATCCGGGGGCCAGAGCTCACTCCACTGACGCCCCAGCACGTCCGACGCGTGATCAAATTCGCACGCGTCAACGCCGGGTTCGTTTATAAACTGAATTGCCCCGTGGAGGTCGATGATCTTGATACAGTCGGCACTTGCCTGGACGATGCTGCGATACAGGATTTCGTTGCGGCTGGCTTCCTCCCGTGCCCTGATACGATCGTCGACATCGGTGCATATGCCGCACCATTCCACGACCTGGTTATCGATCAATCGCGCCTTTGCCCGCGCGAGCACCCACTTGTAGCTGTCGTCAGCGGCCCTCAGCCGGAACTGAGTCTCGAAATCCGACTTGCTTGAAAGGGCGTCGGACCAAACGGCGAGCAGCTGTTCAAGGTCGTCAGGGTGGACAGCTTCGGTCCACGATTTGCTGGTGTCGTTTGACCTGTCAATGCCGGTAAATGTGTACCACTGCTCGTTCAACAGAGTGCAAACGCCGGCCGGATCGGTGGTCCAAACGATTTGCGGCACTGCATCCAATGCAGCGCTAGCGAGCGTCTGATGGCTTGAATAACCCACGGCACCCGCTCCCCGGGCATCCTCCTGCAATGGCGAGATTAAATCGAGATGCACCCGCGCACTGGGAGATTACCTATGCCGGAAGCCGGATAGCGTCATGAGGGGGTCACAACCCAATTTATCGAGTCATAGACAATGCTAGCCTCGGGCGCCGGAATGACGCCAGTCGCCGCATAACCGCCTGCAGGTCGTCGGCGGCGATGGCTGCCCGGCAGACAACGCGTCGGTCGTTCTCCTGATCGCACTGTTCGCATCGGTTCAGCGCCCTTCAGACCTTGGGTCTGAACTTTCGGGCCAATCCTTTCCGACGCTAGCGCTATTTATCTCGCCCCCAGCCTCAAGCGCGGTCTATCCCATAGCGAATACCCGGCGAGCACACCTACTTGGCGGGCGCGTGGAACGATTGCGGAGATGATCACATGCTCGAGATGGCAAGCCGATTTCTTGGGATGCGAGGTCTGCCACCCCATGGCTATTGCTTGTTATGGGACCCGTCTCTGATCTGGACGCATGTGGCCTCGGATGCTGTCATCGCACTGGCGTACTTCTCGATACCTCTCGTGCTGTGGCGCCTCCTCAAGGCACGTCCAGACATTGAGTTCGGCTGGATCCTGGGTTTGTTCGCCACTTTTATCCTGGCCTGCGGGACCACTCACCTGCTTAGTATATATGTCCTGTGGGTGCCGGCTTATGGCGTCGAAGCCGTCGTCAAGATGATCACTGCGCTCGCCTCGATTGGCACCGCGGCACTCCTCATTCCCTTACTACCCAAGCTGGTAGCGATACCTTCTCCAGCTCAACTGCGTGCGGTCAACGAGCGCTTGGTAGCGGAATCCGCCGAACGGGAGCGGACCGCCGAAATGCTACGTCATTCGCAAAAACTTGAGGTGATTGGTCGGATTACCGGTGGCGTCGCGCACGACTTCAACAACTTGCTTCAGGTGGTACTGGCCAACCTCGATCGCGCGGAGCGCATCGCCGGCAAAGACGATCCCGCGGTGCGGCGGGCGCTTGCCAACGCAACGCTCGGTGCCCAGCGCGCTGCGGAGCTTACCGACCAACTGCTCGCTTTCGCAAGGCGCCAACCGCTCACGCCGATCGCCGTTTCGTTAAACGCACTGGTTGCGGAAGCAGCGCCCCTCATGGAGAAGGCAGTTGGGCAAAATGTGCAAATTTCCTTCGCCCCGAGTGACGATGACCCACACGTGGAGATAGACCAAACTCAGCTGCAAAACGCATTGCTGAACCTAGCGATCAACGCTCGTGATGCTATGCCCGATGGAGGCCTGCTGCAGATCTCGGTGCACGAAGACGAGCATCCCGAATGCGTGGAGCTGCGCATATCGGACAACGGTGTGGGGATGGATGCAGAAACGCTCGAACGCGCGACCGAGCCTTTCTTCACGACGAAGCCGGTCGGGCAAGGAACGGGCTTGGGCCTCAGCCAGGTATATGGAATGGTCGAGCAGCTGGGCGGCTCGCTCAAGATCGAATCTGATCCTGGAACAGGAACGCGAGTACGGTTGTTCCTGCCCCGGATGGTCGCACAAGCGGGATCTTCGGTGGGAGGGTAAATGGCACGGGTTCTGCTCGTCGAGGATGAAGCGCTCGTGCGCATGGCGGCCGAAGAGGACCTCGCCGAGCTAGGCCATGATGTTGTCGTCGCCGAGAACGGCGATGCCGCTTTTGCGCATCTCACAGCGGGAGAGCCTTTTGACGTCCTCGTCACAGATATCCGGATGCCGGGCAAGTTGGACGGGTGGTCCTTGGCAAGCCAGGCCCGACAAATTTTGCCGCAGCTTGGTGTTGTCTACGTCAGTGGATTCGCGGGATCTTTTGGTGAGCTGCTCCCGGGCTCAAAGTTCCTGAAGAAGCCCTATCGGATGGCTCAACTCGAGGAGGCGGTGAAGGCTTGTGTGACAGGGCCTGAGCTTGATCCTTCACTTTGAGCATCATTACGCAACGAACCCCACGAGGATGATACTGCAGATCCGCTTTTCCTATCTCGGGCGAAGACAGCAATGCGGATCCCATCCCGCTGCGTGTGGGCGGCTTGACCTCGGGGCCGCCGGTTTCTTCCCACACCAGGGTCGTCTTGCCGTCAACAGGCGGAGTCCAGTTCACGTGTACCCGGCCGGCTGGCACGGAAAGCGCGCCATATTTAAGTGCGTTCGTGCACAGCTCGTGGAGAGCAAGCGACAGAGGAACACAAACCTCGTCAGGCACGCAGCACTTGGGCCCGTCAATGGCGAAGTTACCCGCCTCGTGGAAAGCGGCGCAGCCCTTCTCAATAATTGAAGCGAGATCGCATCCACCCTCTGGGTCATCGAACATGACATCATGAGCGTTTGCCAGGGCGGACAAGCGCTTGGAAAACACCGGGATGAACTGAGTTGGATCGCTTCGCGCAGATTGCTGCGCCATTGCCTGCACAATCGTCAGCGTGTTGCGAACCCGGTGGCGCAACTCACGCATTAGAAATTCAGATCGGCGCTGAGCGGCCGCCATTTGCGCGAGCGTCTGTCGCAGAGCTTCGGTAGTCGCCACCAAGAGAAGGCACGACGAGAAGAACAGGGCGGTCATGACTGCCGCTTGGACGGTCGATCGGGCATGGACGGGTTCGTCGAGAAAGCCCCAGTTGGCAATCGCGGCGGCGATCAGGACACTGGCAAGGCCAAACCTCCAGCCCGCAAACAGGGTGCACAGCACGACCGCGGGAAAGTAGGTGACGAATGGTACTGGATCGGCGGCGACGCCCAGTCCCCAGCGCACCGCGGTCGCGGTGCCCATGGCGAGAAGCAGGACCATCGCGCCGCGCCGCCAGGAATTTTGCGACGTGATGGCGTCGCGCACGAAACCGAAGCGCGTCATGGCGTTCCCCTCGGCTCGCATCCAGCCGTCGCCCATATTCTCCGCCCCAGCCCACCGGTCAAGGCGGGGCAACAGCAGGTGCGCAGTTATGTATGCCCGTTCGCGATCGAGATGGACCGCACGATCAAGAAGCAGGTCACGTTCGGAGCCGGCGCCCACATTTGTCCAGGGCAGTTCCTGGCCCGCCAGGAGATCAAGATCCTGCTCGAGGAGTGGTTCGCCCGGATTCCCAGCTTCCGCCTCGAGCCTGGTCAGGACGTCCGGCATCTCGGCGGCGTTACCGCCGGGACGGAACCGTTCTGGCTGGCGTGGTGAGGTCCGCCGCGAGCGGGAATCCGAGCTAAGAGTTCAGCCACGCCCGTAGACAGTCCACGGCAGCCTTGGGCCGATCTCGGCCTGACCACTTCTAGAGGTCGCTCCGGCGGTAGGCCGCCCTTCCGTTCACCACCTCTTGAGATCATGCCCGCTTCTGACCAAAGTCCGCAGCCAACTGCGCAAGGCCAAAGTCCCCACAGCTTTCAGGCAGAACGTTTGAGGTCGTGAACTGCGCCCTCTTGGCCGTGCCCCCCGTCGCTCCAGCCCGGTCCAGTCCGGTACCTCAGGCCAGCTATGGGAACCCCAACGTCAGCGCTTTCGTTCAGCAGCCAATGGATAAACACCGGACCACTTCAACCCGCTGGCCCGCAGTTCTTTGGGTGGTGCGGCACGGCCAGAGCGCGGGAAACCTGGCGCGCGACGCCGCCGATGAGGCGGGGCTTGCGAAAATCTCGTTGACCCACCGCGATGTCGATGTTCCCTTGTCCGCGCTAGGGCGCGAGCAAGCCGCCGCGTTGGGCAGTTGGTTCGCCGCCGCTCACGAGGACGGCCGCCCGGAAATCATGCTGGCCTCGCCTTATGTCCGCGCAGTGGAGACCGCCGAGGTGTTCCGCAACGCGGGAGGATGCCCGCCCGAGGAACGCATCTGCCTTGACGAGAGGCTGCGCGAGAAAGAATTCGGCATCCTCGACGGGTTGACCCGCAGGGGGATTGTCGAAATGCAGCCGGACCAGGCGAGGTTTCGCGAGATCCTCGGCAAGTTCTATCATCGCCCGCCGGGAGGCGAATCGTGGGTCGACGTGATTTTTCGCCTACGAGCGTTGATGGACACGATTTCGCTCCACTTCGCGGGCCGGCGGGTCATGATCGTGGCGCATCAGGTGGTGGTGCTGTGCCTGCGCTATGTCATCGAGAATCTCTCCGAAGCCGAAGTGCTGGCGATCGACGCCCGGGGCGATGTGGCGAACTGCGCGATCACCGAATATCGTTTCGATCCCGCCGCGGGGCGCGATGGCAACCTTGTCCTCGCGCGTTACAACGTCACCGCGCCGATGGAGGAGGAAGCGACCCCGATCACCGCCGCGCCCGACAAGATGGTCGCCGCGCGTGGCTGAGCACAATGTCATCCCGCTCGATTCCACTTGGCTGCGCGAGAATCCCCTCCCCCAGCCGGGCGATCACGCCGACAAGAACGAGCGCGGCCGGGTCCTGGCGATCGGCGGCTGCCGAACGGTGCCCGGGGGCATCCGCCTGACGGCAGAGGGCGCGCTGCGCGCGGGTGCTGGCAAGGTGCGCGTGGCGACGATCGAATCGGCCGCCATGCCGCTGGGTGTGGCGATGCCCGAGGTCGGCGTTTACGGTTTGCCGGAGGATGACGACGGTGAGATCGGTCCCGGCGCCGGCGCCGCCTTGGATGAGCTTCTTGAACGCAACGATGGCATCGTCGTCGGCCCGGCGATCGCCAGCATCGGTGCCGCGGGGGCGATCGTGGATCGGATCCTGGCCTCGGAGACTTGCCAAACCCCGGTTGTGCTCGATGCCGCCGCGCTGACTTGCCTGCCTCCGTTGCGGACCCGCGCGGTGCACGATCGCGAGCATCCGGTGATCCTGACCCCCCACGCCGGCGAGTTGGCGGGGATGCTCGAGTGTGGGATCGACGATATCGAGCGCGACCGGCCGGGCGCGGTGAGGACGGCTGCCGAACGGTTTGGGGGGTTTGCGTGCTGAAAGGCGCGACGAGTCTTGTCGCCGCCCCATCAGGCCGGCTCTATGCCTACTCGGGAGGCGGGGTCGGGCTCGCCACGGGAGGTTCGGGCGACGTGATGGCTGGCATAGCAGCAGGCCTTGTCGCGCGCGGTACGGATGCTCTGAGCGCCACGTTGTGGGCGGTTTGGCTCCACGGCGAGGCAGGTCGTCGCTGCGCTGAACGCCAGGGTCCGCTAGGATTTCTGGCGCGGGAGCTGCTCGCTCACGTTCCGGGGCTCATGCGCGCTGTGTAGGCGCCCCTCGTCGTCGTTTTTCCTCCACGGCGCGGCGGGGTAGCCGGTATTGGGGGGGTGCGCTCGCGCCGTCTATGGCTTCAGCCGAGCGCGTCAGAGCATTCCATCTTCGGCGGCAGCTATCCCGGATAAGGCGTCTTTTTCAGCAACTTTGCGAGGTGCGCAGCGTTGCCTGCCACCATCTTTGCGCTCTCAGTGACCTTCTGTGGAGTTCGCTTCAGGTCGACAAAGTCGGTTGAGCCCATCGCTTCGCCGACCCAGTAGCATGCCGCGACCGCGGGTAGCGTGCAACCGACATCGTTAAGTGCCTGGAATAGCTGCGCCGAGGAGAAATGCGCGCCGTCCTCGTTGCCCACGATCGCGGCGACCGCCACCTTGCCGTAGCTTGGCATCCGGCCTTGCTCGTCGGTCTCACTCAGGAAGGCGTCCATCCTTTCCAGGACACGTTTGGCGACGCTCGAGACCTGCCCCATCCAGATCGGCCCGCCGAAGATCAGAATGTCGTGGGCGAGGATCTTCGTTCGCAGAGCGGGCCATTCATCCCCTGCGCCCTCGTCCGACGTGACGCCCGGCGTGATATTGAGATCGACTACTCGAACCGTTTCGGTAACTTCGACTTTATCGGCCTTAAAGGCTTTCTCCAAGACCGCGATCATCGCGTCCGTGGAGCTGCCTTCTTGGCCACCGGTCTTGAGTGTGCAGTTTAGCGCCAACGCCTTGAGGGTCATAACGCAGTCTCCGAAACGGACTGAGGCAGGAGCGCGATCAACCCTACACAATCGAGAACTCTTTCACGGCCAACGGGTTCTTGGTGGCGAAGGGATATTGCCATGACCGATACGAAAACCGCAGAAGCCGCGCTGATCGAGCCAATTGCCGAAGAACCGAAGATGCCGGGCCACGAATCCAGGCTTGAGCCCAAGCCTGAGTGGCAGCCCCGTTATCCCGGATCGGGGCGGCTCATGGGCAAAGTGGCGATCGTCACCGGGGCGGACAGAGGGATCGGCCGGGCGGTGGCGGTGCTCTTTGCGCGCGAGGGTGCAAAAGTCGCGATTGCCTACCTCTGTGAACATGACGACGCGGCAAAGACCAAGCAGCTGTGCGAGGCGGAAGGCGCCGAGGCGCTGACGTTTCCCGGCGATCTCGGCGACCCCGAGGTGGGCAAGCGGCTCGTCGCGGAAACGATCGAGCGATGGGACCGGGTCGACGTGCTGGTCAACAACGCCGGCGAGCAGCACCCCGACAAGGACATTCGCGACATCACCGTCGAGCAGCTCCAACGCACCTTCCAGACCAACATCTTCGCGATGTTCTATCTGGTCCAGGCGGCGCGGCCGCACCTGAAAAAGGGCGCGTCGATCATCAACTGCACCTCGATCACGATGTATCAAGGCAGCAAGGAACTGCTCGACTATTCGAGCACCAAGGGCGCGATAACCGCGTTCACGCGTTCACTGTCGGAGAACCTCATCGGGGACGGTATCCGCGTCAACGCGGTGGCGCCGGGGCCGATCTGGAGCCCGCTAAACCCCTGCGGCGGCTCTTCGCCCGAGAAGCTTGCGCACTTTGGTGCGGACACCCCGATGGGCCGCCCCGGCCAACCCAACGAGGTCGCCCCGGCGTTCCTGTTCCTGGCCTGCGAGGATTCCTCGTACATGTCGGGGCAGGTGCTCCATCCCAACGGCGGGACCATCGTCAACGGCTAAGGGTGTCCGTAGATGCAGAGGGGCCGATATCCGCCTGTCTGGATCGTGATGTTCACCGGGGGAAGCGGCCTTTGTGATCTGGCGCAATTTACATCGTGTTTGTGTGACCTTGCTGGAGCGGAACGCGGCCGCGCGCGTTGTGCTCGCTTGAAAGGTCGCACAATGTTGATCAGCTGCGGATATACAATTGCCTTCAGTGCCGAGCGCGCAACGCCGATGATCGCGCTGCTGAGCATACGCCCCGAGCGCCGGCGCGACCTGAGGTGTCCCCATCGCATTTCGTTGGCGCCGGACGTGCCCCGCTTCGATTTTGTAGACGGCTTCGGCAACGTCTGCACCCGATTAACCGTTCCGGCCGGTGGCATTGAGTTGAGCTGCGACTTCGTCGTCGAAGACAGCGGCAAACCGGAACCGGTCACGCTGGATGCCAACGAGCACCCGATCGAGCGTCTGCCGGACGAGGTTCTGCCGTTCCTCCTTCCGAGCCGCTATTGCGAGTCCGACCTGCTCGGCAAGACCGCCTGGGACTTGTTCGGTCACATCGAGCCGGGGTGGACCCGGGTCCAGGAAATCGTCGACTTCACCCACGGGCGGATTGCGTTCGGATACGAGGACGCCAATCGCTATCGGACGGCGATGGGCGCCTTCGACCAGCGCGTCGGGGTGTGCCGCGACTACGCTCACCTGGCGATCGCACTGTGCCGGGCCATGAATATCCCGGCGCGTTACTGCACGGGCTACCTCGGCGACATCGGCATAGCCCCAGTGGATCTGCCGATGGACTTCTCGGCGTGGATCGAAGTCTGGCTCGGAGATCGCTGGCACACATTCGACCCGCGCCACAACCGGAGGCGAATCGGACGGGTGCTGATGGCGGTCGGGCGCGACGCCGCGGATGCCGCCCTGACCACCGCGTTTGGTCCGGTGGCGCTGCGCAACTTCGAAGTTCGCTGTGAGGAGACAGTCTCGGCGCGCGCCAGGGTCGCGGCTTGAGCCGAATGCATCGCAATCGTTCCCGAGAGACCGATAGTTGACTGAAGAGCGCCCCTTGATCGTGCTCGCGGGTGCAAGCGGAGACTTGGGCGGCCGGATCGCCCGGACCTTGGCTACCCAAGGCGCCCAGGTTCGCGCTCTTGTCCGTACTTCCATCCCTGCACTCAAGCGCGACGTCCTTGAGAAGACAGGTGTCGAACTCGTTGCGGTGGATTTGCACGATCGCGATGACGTGGTGTCCGCGTGCCATGGCGCCCTGTGCGTTGTGTCGACGCTCAACGGTCTTCGCGATGTCGTGATCGATGCCCAGCGCCGGCTGCTTGAGGCCGCCGTCGCCTTCGGATTTTGCGGAGGACTTCACCCGGACAACGCCGGGCCGTAACCGCAATCTCGACCTCAGGCGCGAGTTCATGGCAATCGCCGACGCAGCGCCGATCCGGGTTACCTCGATCCTCAATGGCGCCTTCATGGACATGCTCGGCGCAGAGATGCCGATCATCCAGCCGCGCGTCCGCCGCGTGCTCTACTGGCGTAGCGCCGATCAGCCCTTGGACTTCACGATGAGGGGGACGACGTTGCGGCCTTCACCGCCCGCGCAGTGCTAGAACTGGAAACACCGCGGATCCTGCGCGGCAGATTGCGCAGACGATGACCGCGCTAAGCGGTCGCCGCTACAAGCCGCTCTACGCGGGAAGCATCGGCTCGCTCGGCCTCATCATCAAGGCAACGAAGCTGCTTGCGCCACAACCGCGCGAGGTGTTCCCGGCCTGGCAGGGCATGCAGTACATGCGGGACATGTTCAGCGGCGAAGGCAAGCTTGATCCGCTGGACAACGCCCGGTACGATGAATTGAAATGGACCTCGGTCCGCGACCACCTCGCAGCGACGCGCCCGGATCGCTGACTCCGTCCTGGTGGAGCAGCGCCCAGGCGCGCTTAGAGCTCGACGTTGGGGTCGCCGGCCCCGACAGCCAGTGGTTCATCTGCTGCTACCGCGCGCTCTAGATCTGCGCGGTGCGAATATACCACGACTGGCTGGTCGGGTCGGGACTGTAGCGCAGGGCGCGCGCCTGCGACATCATTACCCAATGAACCGCCGATTCGCCTTGATCGCCATTCCGCTGCTGTTCGCCCTGCCGGCCTATGCCGCCGCGCCCAAGGCTAAGCCCAAACCCCGCGCCGCCGCACCAGCCCCGCCCCCGCCGCTTGGTGACAGCGTGCGGGTCGCGATGGTCACCGAGTTGGGCACGATCGAGCTCGAGCTCGATCACAAGCACGCGCCGGTCACGGTCGCGAACTTCGTGCGCTACGTCGACCTCAAGCGGTTCGACGGGATCGCGTTCTACCGGTCGATGAAGCTCACTTGGGGGCAGCAGCCCAACGGGCTGATCCAGGCCGGGCTCCAGGGCAATCCGCTCAAGGTGATGAAGCCGATCGCGCACGAGCCGACCAGCACGACCGGCATCCTGCACAAGGCCGGCGCGATCTCGATGGCGCGCAACGCGCCGGGAACCGCGACGGCGGACTGGTCAATCCTGCTTTCCGACCTGACTTCGCTCGATGCCGACCCGAAGTCGCCCGATCCCGAGGCGCAGGCTGGTTACGCCGCCTTCGGCCACGTCGTTTCGGGGATGGACGTCGCGCGCAAGATTTGGGACGCGCCGCTCTCCCCGACCGCGGGTGAAGGCGCGCTCAAGGGGCAGATGCTCGCTCCACCGGTCAAGATCCTGACGGTGCGGCGCGTAGCGCTTCCCGCGCCATAGCAATTGAGCCATTAGCCCCTCGCAAGGTTAGCCACATTCCTGACGTTTCGCGCAGCGATAGCCGGAGCGTATGAACTGCCATCCGTTCGTGCTTGAGGAGAGCCGTTTCCCGCAAGGCCGGTCTTCAGCGAGTGCAGGCAAAAGCAGCCAGTCAAGCCGCGACACCCAGAAATCAGCCATTCCAATGTCGGCTGGCGCGCTGACCAACCGCCGTGCAGAGTTTATGCCTACGGCCAACGAGAGCCGAGAACGCAGTCTACACCTTAATCCCAACCTCTATCCTCGTAAGCCTGCAGCACCGATCACCGCTCCTAGCGACCGCTATCTCCTATAAACGCAAAAGGCGCCCAAGCGCTGGGGTGCGCCCATGTGGCGAAATCGGCGTCCCCCGCCGCATCGTCACGGATCGCCTTCTCGGCCGCCTGCAGTGCTTCGGCGCGGGTCCATTCCGGATGCGCGCGTTGAAGCGTCAAAATCAGCGGAATCATCTTCTCCGCAACCGCGTCCTTCACCGGCCAGTGCGATGCGAGCACGCTGCGCGCGCCAGCGAAGAAGAACGCGCGGACCAGCCCCGAAAGCCCGGTCGCGCCCTCGCTGCCGTCGCCCCCGGCGGTATTGCAGGCGGACAGGATCACCCACTGCGCATCTATGTCGAGCCCGGCGATCTCCGATGCGGCGAGATAGCCGTCGTCCTTTACGGTCGCCGTGGCCGGCGGGGTCAGCACCAGTCCGGGCTCGGCCGCACCGGCCTCCCCAGTGAGCAAGCCATGCGTCGATAGGGCGAGCACCGAAAGGCGCGTGAGGTCGGCGGACTTGAAGGCGGTCTCGCGGGCTGTCTCGGCGAGCATGATCCGGCTGAGCTCGGGTCCGAACGCGGCCTTCAGAGCGGTCAGCTCGCGCGCGGTTCCGGGCAGCCGGGCCAGCGTCCGCAGCGTCGCAGGATCGGCCAAAGGCTGGTCGCCGGCAAAGCTGTTGAAGCCGGCGCTGGCCAAGCCCCCGCCGGAGCGGGTTCTGCGGACTTTGGGGCTTGCCCCGCGGTCGAGCGCCTCGCCGTCGAGCACCGGGTCGCCGAAACCGACAAGGCGATCGGCGGCCTCGGCGCCACCCGGCTCCGCGCGCAGCAGTTGCAGCGTCTGGAGCGAAGGCAGCTGAAGCAGCGTGAGCCGGTCGCCCAGCCACGGCGTAGCACGAAGCACCGCCGGATCGCCATCGGCGCCACTAGGGGTGTCGGCCACCAGCAGCGAAAACGGCAGCGAGGAAAGTGAACCGCTGGCCACGATATACAGGAACTTCGTGTTCTTCAGCTGCGTCGCAAACGGTTCGACGAGTTCGCGATAGAGCAAGTGCGCGGTGGTGCGGTCGAAGGGAAACTGGCCGGTCCCTTCGCTTTGCCAGCGCAGTTCTTCCGCCGCGGTGGCGTCGACGTCGGCGCCCGCATCCCACAGCAGGCGGCGAACGTGCTTGTTGAGCGCGTCGGCCCCGAGGTCGGAGCGTCGCCAGGTCACGCCCTGGTGATCGACCAGGAAGACGTGCGTGCCGAAAATTGTCGGCATGACCAGCAGACCCGCATCGCCCGGCCGGAACAGCGCCTTCGCCTCAAGCGGCGCAAGTGGCCTGGGCCGGACCAACGCGAAGAATTCGGGTGCGGCGGCGCCGAGCTTCGCGTCCACGGCATCGCGCGAAGCGTCGATCTGTTGGATCCGGGTGTAGGTGGCATCCTTCTCGGGCTGGGTCATGTTGCCGGAATTGGCGGCAAGCGTCTTGAGCAATGCCTCCGATTGCTGGCTCAGCGCGGCGCGTTGCTGGAACAAGGCGCTCGCGCCATGCTTGGCCGCCGCGCGCTCTGCCGCGGCGCGCCCGAGCGCGCGCGTGGTGCGGTCGAGCGTCACATCCTGTAACGTGAGGAACACATCTGCGCTGGTCTCGGCGTCGCGCTTGCCGGCGGTCCACGCGGCATCGGCATAGAGCCGGGCGAAGTCGCCAAAGCGGTCCTCGCCGGCGTCGTTGTCGGACAGGAGTATGTGCTCCGACGAGCCGAGCTGCCATTCCTCAGTGCGGCTTGAGCCAAGGTGCTGGCGGTACAGCCGCGCGCTGAGCATGGCCTGGTGCGCCGCCGAGAGTGCGCTCGCGGAATCGTCGCCGTGGGCCAGCGCCAGCCTGGCGTAAAGGCCCTGGAGGCGGTTCAGCGGCTTGTTGAGATAGCGCACCGCACCGTAGGGAAAAGTGTCGGGGCCATAGCGCTCGGCAAACAGCGCCGAACGGTCGTTGGCGGCATCGGTGGCGAGCGGCTTGAGCACGGCGAGCGCCTGATCAGGATGGCCCGCCTCTTCGAAGTCCGACGCGAGATTGTAGGCGGCATAGAGCATGCACTCGTACGGCGAATCCTCGCCCAAACGAGCAGGCTTGCGCGGGTCAGCGACCGCCGCGGCGCGCGCCTCGCAAACCGCCAGCATCTCGCGCCGCGCCTGAATCGAAGCTTCGTAATTTTTCGCTTCCTCGGCCTCGATGGCCAGGTTGCTCAGGGCGTAGAAATAATCCTTCGAAGTCGCGCCAAACCGGTCGCGCTTGAGCGTGGCGATCTGGCGCAGGATCGCCTGGGCGGAAGCGCGGTCTGAAGCGGGAACCGCGCGCACCTGTTCCTCGAGCAACTTGATCTGCGCCTTGAACGCCGCCTCGTCGGACGGTGCAGATGGTGCCGCTTCGGCGGCGCACACCGGTGAGACGGAAACAGGGGCGAGCGCGCAAAACGCGCTTGTCCCAATGCGAATCAATGCTTTACGAATTGCCCTCACGCAACGGATCAGGGACCAACACTGCGGCGAAGGCAAGCCTCGACTTACCGATGCGTTGGGCGAGCTGGCGCGTGGTCATACCGAGAGCCTCGCGGTGGCGAGCATGAGGTGGACGGAGCGGACATCGGCGCGCGGCGCAACTTTTGCCAGCTCCGGCTGTTCCACAAGGCGGCGCTCGAAATATGCATCCGTATCCATGCGCGTTCCCCTCGTAGTAGGCTGTTTGCGACCCGACTACAAAAGGGCCAAGGGTGTTCGTTTGCGGCGTCCCCGCCGCCCGAGTTGCGTCCGTGCGGTATCTACGACCGGGGCTTGTAGGTCGGGCGGCGGCGCAACGTTGAGTAGTCTTCTCTTTTTGCCGAGCAGCAGCCTGAGCCTCGAGCGCTCTTCGTCGTAGGGGGATTCGGCGAGCGCCTTCTCCAGGCGGTAAATGTCGGCTTCGATGATCCAGTTGGACATTGCTCTCCTCGTTGTCCGGACGATAGTCCCTCACTCCCAACTCAGAACTATCCTGCCATTGGATGGCACCTCGTAGTCACGTCGCTTGCCGACCGACCGCCGTGCGCGAATGGTCTCGCCGTCCGCGGCACGCACCGTCGTCTTGGGCAGCTTGCCCGCACCCAGGCGCAGGATGCTGAGGCCCGCGACGCAAGTCTCTCCGCCGTCGAGCTGGATGCTGAGCACGTTGGCACTGACGCGTTCGCTCGAGCGAATGAAGTGGTTGCAGAACACCCGAAACGTCGCGCCTTCGACATTCATGTGCGATCGGGTCGCGAAGATGAAGGCGGCACCGCAGCCATAGATTTCCTGGCCGACTTGTCCGGCGGGCTGGCCATCGGGATAAAGATCCTCGAGCGGGAAGCTGAGCTTGCAGTCGATGTGGCCGTTGCGCTGGTCCTTAGCGAGGATTTCGGCAGGGAGAGCGTCGGGATAGTAGAACCACGCCCGGTCGAGAGCGTATTTGCAGTATTCAGAAACCAGCATGCGCGCCGCAGGTTCGAGATCGGGACCGCTGTCAGCAAGATAGTTCTCGAACGCCGCGTAGCTGTCGAAGCATTCGTAGATCGCCATGTAGGGCGCGTCTTGCAGACAGGTCACCGCCAGGAAGTTGTTGTAGTGGCGCGCCGCCGCGATCTCAGACTTCCAGATTTCGGCGTTGTGGAAGAAGCTGGCGAGAAACACGTAGCCCTGATCGCGATAGCGCTCGTCGTTGGTGATCCGCCACAGCCGCATACAGGCCGCCGCGCCCCATGCGGTGAGGTTGGCCTGGTAGTTGAGGTTGAAGCGCAGCCCCATCCCGGCATCGATCGCGGCGCGCGCCTCGTCGAGGAACCGGCTCTCGGCGGTCAACTGGTAGGCCTGGAGCATCACGTAGGCATACAGTCCGCCGACATCGGTCTGGCCGCGCCCGTCGGTCGCGTCCCGGGTGATGACCGTAAAGTCGGTCACATTGTACTGGATCGGCCAGCGGTACTCGAAATGGTGCGCAGCGCGGATCGCGAAGTCGATCGACTTGAGCAGCAAATCGCGCGACTGCTCATCGCCCGAAATTGCCAGACGCCCCAGATTGAGCAGGGGGTGATAGAGGTACCAGCTGTCGACCGCGTCGGCGTCCTTGTCCTTGCCGACGTTGGGCAGATAGCGGCGCAGCGTGCCGAGCTTTGGATCGAAGAACCGGCCCAATCCCTTCTTGAGCTTGGCTTCGAGCGGGTGGGGCTTCCCGTTCCAATTGCCCCAGGCGTGGATCGACGCCATCACCGACATCTGTACCATGATGTCCGGGTATTCGCTGGCAGTATAGGGATGGACGTAGAGATTGCCGTAATGCCGGATCGTTGCCTTGGGCGATGTCGCGAGGTCCTTGAGCGTCCGCCGCGATCTGGCGATCCAGTCCCGATACGCGGTCTCGGGCAAATCGAGCGCCTTGTAGGCGGCGCCAAGCATCTGCAGGAACCCGCGCGCGGAGGCCGCCTCGTCCTCGCCGACCGCATCGCGGAAAACGAGGATCGCATCCGAAACCACTACTTCCTCGCCCCTTTTCAGCGGTCTGGCGGGCGCCGATTGGTCGACGGCTTGCGAGGGCAGCAGGAATCCGAGTTCGGGCCATTCGCCGCCGACCACGCCATCGGGCTTGGTCCCGGTCGCCTCGAAGTACGGATTCAGGGCGGTGAGATTCTGGAAATACAGGACTTGTCCGAAATCAGGCTTGGTCATCCGAAAATAGAGCAGCCCGCTGTTGAGCCCACGTTGCGCGGCTTCGACCCTGCCTTCGCTGGCGAGCGGATTGCCTCGCTCGTCGATCGGATAGAGATCGCGCGGCTGGAATGGCATGAGGATGTCCGCCGCGGGGCGAAAGCGCGTGGTCACGCGGATGCGGTGGAGGTCAAACTCCTCTTGCCGGATTTCGATATCGTGGGTGCCCATGCTCGACTTCGCGGTTATGCCCAGCCGGGCATCGTTCGACGAAGCCGTGATGTCGTAATCCCCGAGCAGGAAAGCTGCGCGCAGTGCCAGCCCACCTCGACCGGGGCGGCGGATCACGACGAAGATCGACGATCTGGCAGCGATAACCTCGGTGGTTAGCGCGCCAATCGCCAAACGCCCAACGCGCGCGGACTCTCCGGACGCCAGGGCCTCGACGACTTCGGCGAGATACAGGCTGGCGGGTGGGCGATCGAGCAGCGTGGTCATCGGCTTTCTTCCCGCTCGCGACAGTGCGACATCCAGCGCAGCGCCATGCCGCCGATCGAGGCGCACACCCCGCCGACCAGGCAGGCCAGGAGGAGAGGCTTGGCGGCCGCCGATTCCCACGAAACGATCGCGAGCAGCAGCACGCTCAGCGTCGAGACGAGATACCCGGCACCCTTGAGCCGTGAGAGCCGATCCATCGCCACCTACGCGGCTGCTTTGGCCAGCTTCGCGGCTGCCGCGTTGAGCGCCTCACGATCGTTGCCGATCCGCATCTGCTTGTTATCGGACATTATTCCGCTCCTGAGCCAATGCACCCCGAACCGGGGAAAGCCGCGCCGGTTCCCGGACTTGGGTCCTTACCGCCGAGATCGGTGAGCGATGTTTCTGACCGCTACCGCGCGTCACGCTCCGCGCCGCTTCACAAGATCAGAGCATCGTTGGGCAGATGGGTGATGCGGCAGCACAAGTCCGCCTCGCCGCTGGCGACGATGAAATGGTCTCCGGCATCGGCGATGCCGGCGGTGAATACCACGTCCCGGACATAGAGCAGCTCGTCAAGCGGCCGGGTGAGTTCGGGCGCAGGCTCGATCAGCGGCGTATGGCTGGTGGCCAGGCAGCGCCACGGTTCATGCTCGTCGAGGAGCGACCAGTATGTCCGGTAGATGCCGACGATTTCCTTGGGCTCGACCCCGTGCCACAGGCTCAGCCAGCCGCGTCGGCCCGCGATCTCGGTCAGGATCGGTGGTGCGCCCCCGCCCATTCGCGCGGTGTGCGCTGTTGCCGCGTGTGGACGAATGCCGCACTCCAGCCGGGGCTTCCAGTGGAGGCCGTCGGGCGAACTGGCGAGGTTGATCGAAGGGCCGGCGCGCCACTCACTGTCCGGGGGGTAAGCGAAATAGAGATCACCGAGCGGCCGGGTCTGCGCCCAATATTCGCCGCCTATTAAGCCTTCGAATATCAGCATGTCCTTGTTCTGGTGATCGAGGACGATCCCCTCGAACTTCCACTCGAGCGCGTCGCCCGATCGATAGAGAGTGGTCGAGTGGCGTTCAGGGCTGACCGAGCACGTCGTCATCCAGTATGTGTCGCCGACCTTGCTGATCCGTGCGTCCTCGACCCCGTAGCACTGCCAAGAACCCTGCGGTGCGATCGCTCGATCATAGTGGATGGAGACGATCTCCGACCCGTCGGGGGTCAGTTCGACCGGCAGCAGCCACGACAGGCTTGTCAACGCCATGACCTTCCACCCGCCGCCGTGGAGCAAGAACTTGCGTGGATCGGCGGTGTCGGCGAGCGCGAGCGGCCAGCCGTCGAGGACGTACCGTCCGTCCACCCAGCGAATGGCGTGGACCTTGCCGTCACGCACCGGTTCGCGCAACGCCTCGGCGACGCGGACCATCAGCAGCAGATTGCCGTTGGCGAGCCGCGTCATCCCCGGGTTGAAAGCACCCAGCACATACGTCTCCGCATCGAGCTGGCCCGCGAGCGGCGAGCGCGCCAAATCAACGTGGAGCGGGGTCATAACCAGCCGGTCGAAGGCGTATGTGCTCACGGATGCTCGAGCCGGGTTTCGACGCGCATCAACGACACCGCACAACGCCGCGGCTGGGTCAGCATGAAGTGCGCCGCGGCGGCGATGTCCTCGGCACGCAGCATCTTGTCCTGCGTGATTAATTCACGCTGCTTCTCGGGCGCAAATTCGGGGTACTGGAAATCGGCGCCGGTGAAGCCTGGCTCGATCAGCCCGACCTTGATGTCCTTCTCGGCGAGTTCCTTGCGCAGCGAGGGAGCGAAGCCCTCGATCCCCGATTTGGCGGCGACGTAGATCGACGCGCCCGGCCCCTTCGAGACCGCGGACATCGAACCGATCAGAATGACGTCGGAGCCTGCGTTCATCCGCTCGACTGCGGCCTGAGTCGTGGCAAGGTAAGAAGTGAAATCGACCGCGATCTCGTAGCGCGTCTCGGCCTTGCCGGAATCGGCAAGCGCCCCGGCCGGGATCGCGGCGTTGATGACGGCGATGTCGAGCCCGCCCAGATATGCCTCGCCCGCTGCGAAAAACCGCGCAATTCCCTCGTCGTCCGACAGATCGACGGCCACGCCGTCACCTTCGCCGACCTCGCGGATTCGTGCCAAGGCGTCATCCAGATGCGCGGGCGTGCGTCCGCAGACGAACACCTTGGCGCCCTCCGCTGCCAGTAGCACCGCGATTGCGCGGCCAATCCCAGTGGTTCCCCCGGTAACGATCGCCTTCCGGCCTTTCAACGAGGGCCGCTGAGTATGCGCGTCGGACAAGTTACGAGTGTCGGCTTCGGCCATTGCGGCTCTCCTTCCGCCGTTCAAACCCACACCGGCGCAGGCGTTCCCTCGAGCACCGCGACGAACGGAGTCTTTCGCCAAGATGCCTCCCTCGTTGGCCGAACCGCTTCGTCGTGGCCTCCGCGCTGGAACTTTTGCAGGTCACCACTGTTCCAAACGAACAACTCCTTCCGCCTCTCGTGGGTTCACAAGCCGCTAATTTGGAAAGGAAATCGTCATGTCGCTGCTTGACCGGGCCATTGCCGCCATCACCCCGCCCGAATCGGAACAGGGTCGCGCGGAAGCGCGCCAGCGTGCCGAGCAATGCGCCAACCAGGCGCCCTGGTTGTTGCTGGTGCTAGATCACCACCGACAGGTCGACGACGCATTCGCCGCAGTGAAGGCTGCGAGCGATGGGTCGACGCGCCAGAAGAAGCTTAAGGAACTGGCCGTACTCCTGACCGCGCACTCGATCGCCGAGGAGGGAGTGATCTATCCCGCGCTGTCGGATAGCGGGGAGAACGGCCATGCGACGATGGCCTACACCGAACAGTCGGCCGCGAAGCTCCAGATCGGGTTGCTCGAGCGCCTCGATCCGATGAGCCAAGACTTCGAGGATAAGCTTGGCCACCTCGAGGGCGCGGTCAAGCACCACGTCTATCAGGAGGAAGGCACTTGGTTTCCGGAACTGATCGAGGACGCATCCGCGGCCGATCACAAGCTGATCGAGCAGCGCTATCGCGAAGAATTTGACCGGTACTTTAGAGGCGGAAGCGTGGGGAAAGGCTCCGCGTGCCGCTGGCGAGCAACCTTTCAACGAGAGCGGTCAGCTTTGAAGACAACCTTGTCCGCCCGCAACTGGATTGACGACCTGAGACGAACATCGGTGCACGCCCTTTCTTCTGTCCGCGGATTGGCATGAGGCTGACTGTGACGGGAGCCGCAGTCTGCCGTACGGCCACCTGGCGCAAATCTTCGCGGCCCGGTTTGAGGAGGATCTTGGTGAAACAGCCGGTCCCGCATTGGGCGTAAAGCGTTCAGCGCCGACCGCAATCTGCTGGACCGCATCCGCGATCAGGCGCACAATCGCGATGCCAGCAATGGCGGGCGGGACTTCCGGTCAAGTGGAGCCCGTCCTCAATCAACTTCGACTAAATGCACTGCTCGATAGACCCTCCGGCCTAGCCGCGGTGCCCACAAACATCGCCTACCGATTGAAACTTGTTTCAAATGATATTGACGTGGGCGTTGCGCGGTAGCGATATTTTCTTCGCACGCGGGGGCGAGTCGCGACTGCGTTCCCACCCCAATCATTGAGTCGCTTCCGCGCGCTATCGGGAGTTACTTCGATGTCGATCAGCAACATCGAATATTATCGCAAACGCATTGAGGAAGAGTCCCGACGCGCTGCATCCGAAACGGACATCAGCGTTCGTCATGTCCATCAGTCGCTGGTGAAGATGTATCGCATCAAGCTTCAGGCCGAAGAGGTGCGCGCTCAGCCTTCGGGCTCGGGTGCTCAACATACAAGAGTCGGTCTCGAGCAGGCATGCGAGGATTCGTGCCAGGCAACCACGATCCGCGTCCCTGCTACTTAGCCCCGAGCACGTCCGGCAATTCCCGATCTTCACGACGATCCGTCGGCCGGTCTCAGCGTTCCGCGATTGCCTTCGCGCGCTTCCGCATCCCGTCCAACACGACGCCGCCGTGGGATTGGCGACAGCTCTTCTGCGCATAGTCGCCCTCGTGGCCAAGCAACCTCCATAGGTTGGACGCTTGAGGCGGAACAGTAACCTCGGTTACCAGGAAGTAAGCCTGGGCGAGCCGGTGCAGGACCGTTCGGTCGACAGGCCTCTCATTTGCTTCGCGGAGCGCCGCATCCAATGCATCGACTGCCATGAGCGCCAGGCGGAAACGGTAGTGCGAGATGGACGAGCAGGGACCCTCCGTTCTTGAGAGCGTAGCAGCAACGCTTTGGCAAGCGACCTACGATGAACGAAGCTCCGGGCGTCGAATTTTTGGTTGGCCCACCCCTTCGCCAGCGGCGCGGCCAGCGAGGGGCGCCGAGTGCCAACGGCTCCTAACCCCGCTCTTGAAGCTGCACAGCGCTTTCGGGACTCCCGTTGCGCCGTGTCGTTACAGCCAATCCCGAACGCGGGCGAACCAGAACAGGGCCAACGCGGTCAGGATCATGGCCGTTGTCACGATGACGAAGCCGACAGCGCCGGTGTGGAAGAACGGGATGTCAAAGTTCATGCCGAAGACGCCCGCGACGGCGGCGGACAAGCCGATCGCGACTGTCACGATCGTGAGAGCCCGGACGAGATCATTGGTATTCTGGGCAGTCCTGGTAGCGTACAATTCGAAACTTCCGACCACGAGCTCGCGAGCCCGGTCGAGTGCCTCCTGGGCGCGGTTAAAATGCGCTTCGAGCGTGTGGAAGAAGTCGCGCTGGTCCTCGTTGGCAGCTGGATAAAAGTCCGGCCTCAGCATTCCGTGGACCAGCGGCCGATGCCAATCTAGCCGTGCGCGCAACCGTGCGGTGCGGCGGCGAAGTCTCGTGAGATCAACCAAGGGGGACTTGCGCGTGCGCTGATGAAGGATTTCGCTGTCGAGCTCATCCAGTCGCTGCTGAATGGCTTCGACTTCCTGGTGAAATTCCTCGAGGTGCCAATCCATGAGCGATCCGGCGAGGGCAAGAGGTGATAACCCACCCAAGAGTGACTCCCCCCGATCACGTTCTCGAAATTCCTCGAAATAGCTCACCCCGCCCGTTGAAACCGTGATGAGCCAGTGTTCGCCGACGATGAAGTTTATGGGATCGTCCCCGACGCACGCGCGCACCAAGCGGAAATTGATCAGGCTTTCATAAACTGCCACGCCGCGTCCGGCTCGCGTGTGCTGCGCCTGGGTCGCGCCCGTCGGCACGGCCAACTCGTCATAAACCCGTGCAACAACGTCTCCATCCGCCGTGTCGAGGTCGAACCACACGAGCTGATGCTGCCTCACCTGGTCGAGGTGTAGAGCTTCGTCGATCTGGATTGGCCTGTCCGAGCCCTCGGCGTCATAAAAAAACGCCGCCGAGCTCATGCGGCGTCTCCAGGATTATACGCGGAAAGCGCATCATCTAGCATTTCGAGTGCGGCTCTTGCGGCCAGCGCCCGTGTGCGATCGCGGCCGACATCGCCAAAATGGCATTCACGCTGGCAAAGGTACCCATTGCGGGTAGTCACGGCCAGATAGACGAGACCGGCCTCGTCGCGCTGTCCCGCAGGCCCGGCAAAACCGGTTACTCCGACGGAAGCACCAGCGTCCGAGCGTTCGAGGGCCTGCTCGGCGAGGCGCTTGGCTATAGCCGCGCTGACCACGCCTTCGCGTGCCAATTCGATTGGCTCAAGGCCGAGCACCTCACATTTTGCCTTTTCGGTATAAACGACGAATCCTCTGTCGAACCACTTTCCGAGACCTTGCTGATCGGTAAGCAGGGGAGGCGATGAGGCCGCCAGTGCAACTCTCCGCAGTGGTCAGACGGGCACACTTTTTCGCTGCAAGCTCGAGGATCTTACGCGCTGTTAATGAAAGTTCTTCCGCCTCATCAGGCAGGTCTCTCGAGCTGTGGCCAGTCTCACGTGACTTCACTGACTAGTCCTGTTGGGCGGTGACTTGAAAGCATGAGAAGTGATCGGGGGCTCTGGCCAAACGTGCCGCCCGCGGGTTGTTTCCCGTTGGATCCTCACGCTCAGGGCCGCTCGCTCGGTGCCGATATCGACGCCAGATGCCAATCAAGCGGTCGCGGCCTCTGTCGGTACGCCCTCATGCCAGTGAACGGATGCCAAACGCCGGATCACCCTGCAGTCGAGGGCTGCTGTGCTGGTATCGGTCGTTCTCTTCTCGGGGATGGCGCGATCAACCGCATCGTTCAAAGAGTTCCAGACGGTGCATGATACACAGTAGCCGCTGGTAGCGGTGAAGCTCATCATCCCGCTTGCCAAACTGTGCAACGACAGGGGCACGCGCCATCCGATTGCTGATGAGGACGGGCTCCACTTGACCCGAAGTCCCGCCCGCCATTGCTGGCGTTCCGATATGCGCAGGTTAACTTGGTCGCGACTACGTCTTCGCTAGAGAAGCGGGGTCAACAGAGCGTGGCGCCCGTCGAACCGAGCTAAGGTTGACGGCGAGGGCCAGCTAACCGGGGGGGCGCCCGAAAGAAAAACCGACCCGAACCGGAGCGTCGAAAAATTAACCGATCGGCTAAAGGCCTTCGTTTGGTGAATCGCCCTCCCAGGTTGGCGGCGGAGCCGCGTCCTCGTCGACCGACAAAAACGAGCGCGGCTCCTCATCGCGTCGGCAGAGACATTCTGCAGTTATCAATCCGCCGGCCAAGAACGCGATCACAACCGCGCCGATCATTAGCTACCACGACATAGACTTTACCCCAGGGCGACCTGCGTAAGCCTCTATCCAGGGGTGGGATATCACCAAAACGCCCCGGTGAGTCGCAAGAAAGTCGGGCAGTGCAGGCGTCCTTGAGCGAGAACTTACAAATGGATGGTCCATGCGGGGTGGCCGAGGCTGCTCTGTCAACGGCCTTGAGCTGTCTTTTCCCGCCGACGACCCAGGTACGACACGACTTGTTCCCCTGGTTTAATCCAGCGCACGGCCTCGTCTTGCGTCGCCAATACGATCGGATCGCCAGCATCGTCGCAGAGCGACTTACCTTCGATGTCGTTTACGATGAACCACCGCCACAATCTGAATTGGGGGTCCCGCTACCTAACGCGCCAACCGACGTAAATTGGCGGCGTGGCCCAAATCCGATGGAACCGCAGAGACTTAAGCCCGTTGGGCCGCAAAGGATTTCAACCGGATGTTCGTCGATAAAAATGCGCAGGCGCGCGCAGAATCCGCCTTGTTCGAAACGGTCGCCTCGCCAGACTTTCCCTGCGTAGGGGCGAAATCGGCTTTGGCGCGCGGTTCGCTCAAAGTCATGGCCTGCCTTTCACTCGAAAGCAGCTGGGACGATCTGAGCATTCATAGCGCGCTGCTCGAATGGGCCGACGCCTATCGCCGGGACCCGACCGGTCTGCGCAGCCTCGCGGTCTCGTTTGAGGGGCCCGACAACCTGGACGAAGCGCGCTTCGAGGCGCTCATGTGGCAGCGCATCCAGTCGTTCGCCGACAAGGACACCTGGCTTGGCCAGCCCTACGACCACCGCGTCAGCGCGGACCCCTCCGATCCGCACTTTTCGCTAAGCTTCGGCGGCGAGGCATTCTTCGTTGTCGGATTGCACCCCGCTGCCTCACGGCTGGCGCGCCGCTTTCCCTCGCCCCACGCTCGTTTTCAACCTCCACGACCAATTCGAACGCCTGCGTGAAGAAGGCCGCTACGACAAGATGCGCTCGAAAATTCTCGAGCGCGATATCGCGCTGGCCGGGGATATAAATCCAATGCTGGGGAAACACGGCGAAACGAGCGCGGCGGCGCAATACAGCGGGCGGCAAGTCGGGGCGGATTGGCGGTGCCCGTTTCGCGACCAGCGGGCTTCGCAATGACAACTGGACGGATACCACCGCGCAGTGGAACCGCATTTCGGCTCAGCGTGGGCCAGATATTGAAGATCACCGACCCCCAAGGCGTTCAAGTCTGCGATCTGCTTGCCTACAATGCGGCGGATGTGCGGGAGGTTATCTCTTCAGGGCGAACCTTCGACTATGAGGAGACCATCCGCCTGACCACCGGCAACCGGTTGTGGTCCAACCGCTCGAACCCTCTGCTCGAGATCGTCGAGGACACCGTGGGTCGTCACGACTTCCTGCTGACCCCGTGCAGCGAGGCGACGTTTCGCCATTTTTATCCCAACGAACCAGTTCACCGCGGTTGCTTCGGCAATCTCGCCGAGGCGCTCGCGCCCTACGGGATCGAACCCGACGCGATTCCCACAGCATTCAACGTCTTCATGAATGTGCCCGTCGATAGCGAAACCGGCCGCCTACAGGTTCTCCCGCCGATCAGCCGCGCCGGTGACTACATTCGCCTGCGAGCAGTGACCGACCTAGTTCTCGGCCTGACCGCCTGTTCGGCCGGGGCATCGAACGGGGGCTCGTTCAAGCCGATCGACTTCGAAGTGGAGCGGCAACCCAAAGCGCGCCATGGGACGTAAGGCTCGAAATCAGATCAGGGCCCCGCGGCGATGTCGCGGATTTCCGCCATGCGGTCTTGATAGGCCTGGGCGACGCATTCCTCGTTGGGGCAGCGGTTGCGGAAAGCAAGGAAGCGGTCGCGGCTGCGCCTGAGTTCGGCGCGCGTTCCGTTGTCCGCAGTGCTTAAGGCCGAGTAGAACTGCAATGACATCGCACGATCTAGCGCCGCGAGGCGCGAACTGGCGCACACCATTCTTTCGCTGCGCGCGCCGGCTTTGCGGCAGTCGAAGCTGGGATTGGAGGAGGCAGCTCGGGGGGTCGGTGCGGCGACCACCCGTGGCTGCGCTACCGTGCTGGGTCGCGAGACCTGCGCACGGACCTGCCGCGACACCGCCGCTGGAACCGGCGCGGTTTCGGGCGGTCGCGCCCCGGCCGTTGCAGACGCGGTCGGGACCGCGACTGCATTGTCTGCCAGTGCGCCGGAGCGCACCTTCGGAGTAGAATAGGTCGAGTGACGCAGATCGAACGCCGCCAGTTTGTAGATGATCGGCTCAGCCCCCTTGATCTGGTAAACCAGCCCGCTGCCATCCGCCGCCATTTGCGCTGCGTATTCGACGTCTGCGCTTAACCGTCGCACCCCGCCAAAGCCGCGCTCGGCGCCGACTGGCAGATCGAGCACGAAGCGCCCTGCGCACACCGTGACGTCCAGAGCCTCGTCGCGGCTCTTGACCACCGGGTTCTCCATGCGGACGGTTGAATATGTCGCCAAGGTGTCGAGGTTGGCAGGGTCGGCATTGCGGATTCGGACAGCCTCTTCGAACGCCACCTGTTTGAGCCGGTCGAAAGTTGCCGGCGAAGAACAGGCGGCCTGGAGCTTGCGCGCCAGGACCCGTTCGCGTGCTGCATTGCGAGCCTCGTCCGCAGGTCGGGCCGGCTCAAGTTTTTCGCAACCGCCCAGGGCGAGGGCAAGCGCGACGGCAGCGACAACGGGGGGATGAAGGGCAAATGGCATAGGCGGGCAAGTCCTGTCGCGACCGGAGCGGGCGGCCGCCCCAGCACAACGCGCAAAGCCGCCGTTACGTTCTCTGGAAATTTTGCAAACGCGCGCCGATAAATCTGAGACCCGATGCCCCCCAGCTCCGACTTTGGAAGCGTGGTTAAACACCAGTGTCAGAAAGAGGGCAGCAAGCCGACGGGCGGCTATGGCTTGGGTGCCAACCGAAACCTGCCTGCCTGCTGCCGGCCCCAAAATGACCTTGGCGTCAGATGGTGCGTGCCGCTGGCCGGCGGTCTTTAAGAGTTAAGTACCGACCAGATCTCGCTGACAACTACCGAACCCTCTCCGACCGCCGACGCGACGCGCTTGACCGAACTGGCGCGGACATCGCCGACAGCAAAGATGAGCGGATGTGATGTCGCGTGAGGAAACGCCGCGCCGACTTCTGTTCCAGTTTTGACAAACCCTTTGCCATCGAGCGAAACGCATGGCGGCAGCCAGCTGGTGTTAGGCGCTGCACCGACCATGACAAACAACGCACGTGTGCTAATCTCGTGTCGTCCGCCAGGTCCCTCGAGCGTTACGCACTGGAGCCAGCCATCCCCATGCAACGACCTGACGCAACTGCGGTAGTGGATGCTAATCGCAGGATCGGCCTCCAGCCGCCGTCGAAGGTAGTCGCTCATGCTAGCGGCCAGACTGTCGGCCCTTACAACCAGGTGGACGTGCCCAGCACTACGCGCCAGGTACGTCGCAGCCTGTCCGGCACTGTTGCCGCCCCCAATGATGATAGCCTCGCTGTTGCCACACAGGCGCGATTCCATCTCCGTTGCAGCATAATAGACCCCGGCACCTTCGAAGTCCTCGAGGCGGTCGATCGGCAAACGCCGATATTGCACCCCGGTGGCAATCACCACCGAGCGGACGCAGAATGATGTCTCACCATCAATGGTCACGCAAAGCGCGCCGTTGTCGCCTTGCTCCAGTTTGGTGACACGATGGGGCATGGCAAAGCGTGTGCCGAACTTCATCGCCTGTATCTGGCCCCGGAAAACCAGGTCGGCACCCGAAATGCCGGTCGGGAAGCCCATGTAATTTTCGATACGGCTGGAGGTCCCGGCCTGTCCTCCAATCGCAGTGTCTTCGATTACCAGCGCCGATAGTCCTTCCGCCCCGGCGTATACCGCCGCAGCGACACCAGCTGGACCGCTGCCGACGACGAGGACATCGATGTCTTCATGATCACAGATCGCGATATCGAGACCGAGCCTCCGGGCGACGGACAGCGGCGTGGGATCTACCAGTTCCTCGTTGCGGCCGAACACGACCGCGGGCCGGGGCGGCTGGATGGCACACGCACGTGCCGCGTGCTCGCCCTCCGCCGTTCCAAGTTGCACCGACCGGTATGGAATGCGGTTTCGGTTCAAAAATATCGCGACACTTTGGACCCGCGGATCGGTGTCCTCGCCGATCAGGACGAGGGAACTCGCACCCGCCTCGAACTGCCGGCGCCGTCGCGCCGCAAAGACGGTCAGGATGTGATCGCTGAGTTCAGGAATCTCACGCATGAGCCCGAGCATGACGGGGCGATCAACTTCGATGGTGCGAGTCTCGCACACGGAACGCATCGCCAAACCCCAGGCGCCACCCGCAAGAAAGCTCAGTTCGCCGGCGAACTGGGTTGGACCCAGGGTCGCATTGATGGGGCGCGTCCCTGTCGTCGGATCAAGCGGCTCGATCTCACCGTCGACGACATAGATGAAGCGGTCCATGGGTTGCCCGGCTTCGGCCACAATATCGCCGGCACGGTATCGCGCTTCACGCCCGACTTCGCGCAGCCGTGCAACATGCGACGCGGCCAAGGGCACGCGCGGCATGCTGGCTAGGTCAAGGCCTATCGTCTCCATGGTGGTCTTCGCCCGTTCTACGGTCAGCACCAACCATCAAAAAATGGTCGGGGGATTCACTTCGTTGTCGGCCGCGAGATCGGCACCAAAACGTGCTTCCCGGTTCCTAGGAGCCTTGAGACCGGCCCCGGTGATATGCAAAGTCAGCTAAGGACCAAAATAGAGAGCCGATCCATAAAAAACGCAGTGCGCCCGACGGTCCGGTCAGCGCCCGATCCCGATCATCGCCGACTTGACGACACATCGACGATCGCGGAGGGACCGGCAAGTCTCCTGAAGTTGCGACGTCCCCAGCGCTGGCAGTGACTGTGGTAACCGACCTCATTCAGTTGGCATCGAGCGATTCCGGGTCACCTCGTGCAGGGAGCTTGCACAAACGGGTGGCATTGCGTTCGAACTGCTGACCGGGTCGGCGCACCAGCTCGAGTCCCCCGCCGTCTTTGACGACCACGGTCCGCGTCTCGGGTTCGGTCATTCAGCCACGACGCGTGCTTTCACGATTTTGAGCCATGGGTTGACGTCGGCCTCTCCGACCTTGGCAAGCCTGTTCGCGTCGCGATGTGCGAACGGCTCGGCGCGACCACGGACCATCAGGCTGGTGTCACTCACATAACTCCACGATCCATCGCGATGAAATAATACCTCGATCCGATAGCGATCGGTGCGAAATGCACCCTCCAGAAAGCTGGTTGAACAGATTCCGTAGTCGGTCCGCCCGCGTGTGGCCTCGAGTGTCAGTTGCATGTCGCCCTTTGTCGCGTGGCCGGAGGCCATCACGACCTGCCCGCGAGGGATTGTCAGCGTCTGCATGATCAGGCCAGTCGCCGGTTCCCACAGCCAGTAACCCACCTGGTCGTGAAAGGTAATGTCCTCATCAATCGTGTTGATGTGAGCGTGATACCGCAGGCCATACAAAAGCTGGGGCCCGTTGCTCTGCGGGTCGATCGGCTGCATCTCGATCCGCTCAAGGTACTCGCGCCGCTCGGGGCCATCGGCTTTGGGGGCAAGATCGATACCCTTCCGGCCTTCCCAAATGCCTGCCAAACGACGCAAAGGACCAAGATTGGCCAATGTATCGGGATCGACGTTGTTGTGCTCGGTGAAGATGTCCGCGGGAATATTCATGATTGGCCCCTCGCCCAGGCGTCCGCAAGCCGGTTCCACCCCGCCTCCACCATAGCTGCATCGATGCGAATGATCGACTTCAGGAAGTGGACGCGACCGACAAGCCTTCTGAAACCTGCTCGTTCGAAAATTTTGGCCTGGTCCTCGGTCAAAAATCTTGAAACTGGGTTCCCCGAAACTAGCTCAAGCGGTGCCGGGCGCCGTGTTCGGGTCCGGTGGACGTAGAGGGCACCGGCTCTTCGTCACCGGTGCAACTCAAGTCCGAATTGCTTCGTGAGGAGGATTTGGAAATGAGAACCAACTTCGACTTTGCCCCTTACCGCCGTTCGACGGTCGGCTTCGACCGTCTGTTCGACCTTCTCGAGACGGGATCCCGCGCCGACGCATCCGACGGCTTTCCTCCGTTCGATCTGCTGAGGGAGGGCGAAGACAGTTACCGGATCACGCTTGCGGTTGCCGGCTTCCGGCCCGAGGAGATTGACATCGTCGCTCAGCAGAACCTGCTGACCGTTACTGGCAAGCCTTCCCAAAGTGAGACCAAGGGCGAGTATCTGCACCGCGGCATTGCAACCCACGCCTTCGAACGGCGCTTTCAGCTTGCCGACTTCATCGAGGCTGGAAACGCCACGTTTGAGCACGGTTTGTTGACTATCGACCTGAAGCGTGTGGTGCCCGAAGCGATGAAGCCTCGGCGTATCGAGATCAGCGCCAAGGCCGCCAACGACCAGCTCGAAGGGCCCAAGGCCAAGGCGAGCGCCACCGGCTGAAATATCGGTTGCGGTTTGCCGGCACTGCTTGGAGCAGGCCGGCAGCCGCCCGGGTTGAGGCCCGGCAGCGCGGTCCGCTCATCTGCAAGTGTGAGGACAGTTAGAAAGGAGACAAGCTCGTGTTCCTCTCCAATTTTGGTGATCCTGCGCAAGTTGTGCGCCATCCGCAGCTCGAACCCGAGGTGAAGCGGGCAATTCTGGCTTCGTGGGCGTCAGATGCTCACGCGGTCGAGCATCAACCCGCGCTTCGCCACCCACCTGGTGTCGACCGGCCCCTCCAATACGATGATGTGATGGCTGCCCTGCGTGATCTGGACCGAGGAGCTTGCTGAGGAATGCCGCAAAGGTTCCGGGAAGGTTTGCATCAAGAGAGCAAACGTCTCAAACCGAGGCCGCAAAGGCAAGCAGGCGTGCAGCCGGAGAGCCTAACAGCTTGACGCCGCCAGAAGCTCCGCGCCCGCGACGACAAGGAAGACGGCCGAGCGCAATGGAGCCCTGCGCGGCGATAAAAGGTCGATCTGTATTTTCTTCAAGGCCAAGGGTTTTGAGTTCATGGCTGCTCGCCTTTTAGTCGGGCCGTCGAGGGTTACCCCGCGATTTCGAACGCACCGGCGCGAGTGAACGCCCTATCGAACCCGGCGTAGAGTGCAATTCGGACGCCATCGGATGTGCTCGTAGCCTCAAGCTTGCGCATCATATTGCCGCGATGAATCTCCACAGTCCGCGGACTGATTTCGAGTTCCCGCGCGATGTTTCTGTTGGTGTTGCCCTGCGCCATTAGACGGAGCACCTCGCGTTCGCGCGCGGTCAATCTGTCGACCTTCGCCCTGGCCTCGCGCTGGCGCCGGTGCTCGCCGATCAGGCGATTTCCGAGGCCGGCGAGTCTATCCAAGGACCTATCGAGCAAGGTGCGATCGAAGGGCCAGTTCAGGTAGTCCCAAGCGCCGAACTGCATCGCCTGGACAATTCGCTCGGGCGTGGGGTCGGATGAGTAGAAAGTCATCGGAAGCAGGATATCCCGATCTCCAATGAGCGTGCGGAGCTGCCGGACATCGTAGAGATCGAGGTCATCGTACGCGAAGATATAGCCGTCCTTGGGCATACATTGCTTGAACTCGGCCAAGTCTTCGTAGAGCTCGGCATGCAGCCCGCGTGCGAAAAACTCCCGGGCGACGCTGGCCCCGCGCCGCGAGTCATGATCGATCACGTGAGTGTGGACGCTCATTGCCGGTCACTTCTGCACAGACCTAGATGCGCTTGGCTTACGCGCAGTCTGAGAAGCAGCCCGCGTTCGCTGCGGCGTCCAGGCTGAAACAACGTTGCGCCTTCGGCAGCCAATGCATTCGATTGCCCACGGTAAGTCGACCGAAGCAGTCCAAACTCTGGGGCCACGTCTGGACGGACTGCTTCATGGAATTCCTCCGTGGGCATTAATTTCATCGCCGGGTGGGGCTGGCACGTGAATCGCCCACGACGTGGGATTCGCAACGGGGCCTCGACGGGAACGAATTTCATGAATGACCTCCGCCAGCGACGATGGGGCAACGATGCGCATGGCTCAACGTCAGCAAGACGACAATTCAGGACAAAAGCGCTTCACGTCGAGACATTTTGACTTGGGCCACTATTATCGTCCGCCCCTGATATTACCTGAAATCCCGGACCCGATACCTTCAATGCCACCCATGTGCGCGAAGATGGATTTTCAAGTCATGACAATAGACCACGGTGCAGATTATACAAACACGCAAAATAGCGAGTTCTTCAACTCCGCATTTCACCAACTATCTCACGATTTGCGGACACCACTGAACCACATAAATGGATTTGCCGAGCTGCTGCTTATGGACAAGGAACTTAGTCCAACCAACATCGAATATGTTCGCGCCATTCTTAGCGGTAGTGAGCGCCTCAAGGCTGCCGTGACGTCCCACCTGAGCTGCGCTGAAGCGATCGCTGTCGCGCCGCCAAATGATGCTGTGGCAACGCACCACCCAGCCTCTATCTAGGCGGTCGTCCCATCATGCTCCGCCGGCCGGGACGCTCCAAGCGGCACGGCCTTGCGACGGCGGCGCTCTCAAGTGGCGTTCCGTCCTGGACGAAAGGTTTAGGGTTTCGATTTTCGGTCGAACGCCGAGGTCAGCCCGCATGCGATCGACCTAGGTAATCAGAACGAACAGGCGTAGTCGCTTAGTGATCGCGGGCGTCCCGCCGCTGCGGACGGAGGTGAACTGTGCTGGTCACCATTTTTGCGCCCGGCAAAGTGCATCTGCTTGAGATCGCTGGCGTACAAGACGCGCTCTTCGAAGCAAACTGCAAGATGCGGTCGGGAGAGCCCTATCGCATCCGGCTGGTCACGGAGCACGGAACTCTCGAAGAGAGCTCGTCTGGTATGAAGTTCTTGCCCGACGCGAGCGTGGAAGATGCGACCCAGCCGTCCGACACCTTGATTGTCGTTGGACCTTATGGCGTACCGGAACCTCCGAGCACTGACGTTATGCGCTGGTTGAACGACCAGGCCCAGCGATCGCGACGCTATGGATCCACTTGTACGGGCGCTTTTGTCCTGGCTGAGGCGGGGTTGCTGTCGGGACGCCGCGTAACCACCCACTGGCAATATGCCATGCGGCTTGCCGATCAATATCCTGACATCCAGGTGGAGCCCGATCGCATCTTCCTTCGTGACGGGCCGGTCTTCAGCTCGGCCGGCGTATCCGCGGCAATAGACCTCGCGTTTTCGCTGATCGAAGAGGATCATGGGCGCGCTCTGGCTCTGTGGGTGGCGCGCCGGCTGGTCGTCTTTTTGAAGCGCCCGGGGGGACAGTCTCAGTTTAGCGCCACGCTTACGGCGCAGACTGCGGCGAACGGTCCAGTCGACAGGGTCAGGCTTCACATTCTCGAAAATCCAAGCGGCGATCTAAGCTTGCGAGCACTTTCCCAAGTAGCCGGCACAAGCCCACGGAACCTCTCGCGCTTGTTCCGCCGTGAGCTGGGTATGAGCCCTGCGGCCTACGTCGAGTTGGCGAGGACGGATTTTGCGCGACGTCTCCTGGAAGAGAGCTCGGCGCCCTTGAAGACGGTCATCCATGCCGCAGGATTCGGATCGATCGCAACACTCAGGCGTGCCTTCTCGCGCAGCATTGGCATTTCTCCGGGGGAATATCGCGCCAGATTTCGATCGACGACTTTCGATGATGCTCGGTGCAACGAAACTGGCACCGAATTGTCCTGAACTGCAGCGCTGCCAACGTTGAAGCCCACGTAGCCGAGCCACATCTCTCGCTCGGAGGCTTGCAACATGTATCCATTCCATAGGTTCGAGCCCCCTCGTCGCCGTGCGCCGGTCGCGCGCCCTGACAATCGCCCCATGGACGCGCTCGCCTCGCATCCTTCGGACTTTCCAGTCCAGCCGAATGTCAACAAGCGGCTTTCTTCTGCGATGCGCGACGCCGATAACGCCATTGTTCAGTCCAGAGCGACGAGGCTGCTCAAGGCGATCCTGGGATGGTTTACGACCAGCCGAGCCATGACTTCCAACATTCCCGATCGAGCGTCAGTCATCGCGCTGGAACACAGCAGCGAGGGTATGCTGATCGCTGACATGCGGCTCAGGGGACAACCAATTGTCCACGTCAATCCTGCCTTCGAGGCGATCACCGGGTACCCTGCAGTCGAGGCTATGGGCAAAAATTGCCGCTATTTACAGGGAAGCGATCGTCTGCAGCCCGAGATAGCTGAGATCAGGACTGCGCTGGTGGAGGGTCGCGAAGCTTCGGTAACGCTGCGCAATTACCGGCGCGATGGCACGATGTTCCGAAACGCTCTACGGCTGGTACCGGTCCGCGATGGCTCTGGCGATTTGACGCATTTCATCGGGCTGGTCCGCGATGTCACCCAAGAACCTGGCATCGATCGTCTGACCGGTCTGCTTGATCGTTACGGCTTGCTTGACCGGATAGCCGCGATAAGCGCGCCGTCCACATCAGGCCTGATGATGCTAAAGCTCGACATTTTGCGCTTTCACGATGTGAACAGTGGCTTTGGCTTTGACGTCGGCGACGCGCTGCTCCGCGCAGCCTCCGCTCGCCTCGCGACGCTGCCGGCGATCGCCGTGTCGCGCGTGGATACCAATACCTTCGCGCTCGTGTTCGAGCTTCCGGATGCAGGGCGCGCGGCGCAGGTCGTCAATGACGTTCTCGAGTTGCTCAAGCCGCGGTTTGTGCTGCCCGGCGCGTCTCTGGCGATTCAGTTCGCCGCTGGATACTCCCTCGGGTCCACTGGTGTGGATTCGCTTCAACTGGTTCGACAGTCGGGCGCGGCGCTTCAGCGGTCGAAGGGCAAGCCCACGCACCCGCCTCATGCCTTTGCCGCCTCAGACGAGCGCGATGCGCGCAACCGCATTCGGCTGGCGAGCGAACTACAGACGGCCATATCGAACCAAGAACTGCTATTTCACTACCAGCCGCAATTCGAACTCGCGACCGGAAATCTGGTCGGGGCCGAAGCTCTGTTACGGTGGAATCACGGAGCGTTCGGCCTTCAGCCGCCCGCGCGGTTCATTGGAATTGCCGAGGATACCGGCGCCATCCTTGAAATCGGCGCGTGGGGCCTGCGCACCCTCGCTGCATATGCGGCAGAGGTCAATCGAGGCCGCCTGGTACCCGTCCGCTTCGCCTTCAACGTATCGGTTGTCGAGTTCATGCAACGCGACATGGTGTCCTTGGTGCGGAACGTTTTAACCACCACGGGGTGCCGGCCCGAATGGCTGACGCTTGAACTCACAGAAAATCTCATGATCGGCGAGCCGGAGAATATTCGCCGCGTCTTCGGAGAGCTCAGGGCGCTGGGCGTTGGCATTTCCATAGACGATTTCGGTACGGGCTATTCCAATCTTCGCTACCTGGAGAGTTTTCCCATCAGCGAGATCAAGATCGATCGAAGCTTTGTTCATGACGTCGCTCACAGCACGGCCAAGCGCGTGATTGTGGAAGCCGTGGTCAAGCTAGGTGCGGCGCTGGACATCCGAGTGGTCGCGGAAGGGATCGAGACCGAGGCCGAGCGTGGAATCATGCAAGCTCTCGGCTGCTCGATCGGGCAAGGGTATCTGTTCGCTACGCCAATGGAAGAGCTAAGCTTGCAGCGCTTGCTCGATCAGCAACTCGTGCTGCGCGAAGGTTGGGACGCTCGGCGTTTCTTGGCGATGGTCGATGGCGATGGGCCGCGCCCAGAGCAAACTTAGATCTGCGTTGATTGTCCATGATCAAAGCACGGAGCAAACGTCCCGTCGTTTCGTTTATCCAGGCTTAGGGCCGAATCTGGACGACCGCCGAGAGGCTTCGAAGGTCTATGCCCATTGGCAGCAGCGCAGCGACTCGGCCGGCGATGGGTTCGGCTCTGTCTCTCGTGCCGAGTGATTGCCGCGGAGCCTTTCTCGAGTCCGACCATTTTATCCTCACGTCCTGATGGTGACCAGCGTCTGGCTCACCTATGCGAGGAGGCTAAAGCGTTCTGTCCCCGCTCGAAGTGCATGTCTTGGCGCAGGTGCATGGCTTCGAAACGGCCGGGCTCTAGTTGTGAGCTTTCAGGAGGTTGTTCATCCGGTGTGATCCGGTCAGACTGATGTTGCAACACGTCAGCACTGAAGGAATGACCGGATGAACATCCACAAGAATGCCCGAACCACGCCTTTCAGTCGAGCCGAGATCGTGCGGCGCATAATGGTGCTGCGCGAGACCCCCAGGGCGGTTGCAACCGCCCTGGGGGTCTCGGAGCGAACCGTCGCCAAGTGGCTGGCGCGCTACAGGGCTGAAGGCGAGGCCGGTCTAGCCGATCGCAGCTCGCGTCCGCGCCGGTTTCCCGGCGCCACGCCGGCCAATATCATCGACGAGATCATCGCGCAGCGCCGGCTGCGCATCACCGGCAAGCAGATTGCCAGAATGCTTGCGGTCTCGCCTGCTACCGTCAGCCGGGTGTTACGCAAAGTCCGTCTCAGCCGCATGCGCGACCTCGATCCGCCAGTACCGGTACACCGCTATGAGCGGGCCCATCCCGGTGAGCTGATCCACATCGATATCAAGAAGCTCGGCCGCTTCGAGAGCATCGGACACCGTATCACCGGCGACCGGACCCGACAGAGCAACACCCGTGGCTATCGCGCTGGCGAGAGATATGGTGCCGGTTGGGAGTTCGTCCACGTCTGTATCGACGATGCCTCACGCATCGCCTTCAGCCAGATCCACCGCGACGAGAAGAAGCAAAGCGCCGTCGCCTTCCTCTACGCGGCAATCGAATACTATCGCAGCCTCGGAGTCACCGTCACCCGCGTCATGACCGACAACGGTGGGTGCTACCGAAGTTACGCATTCCGCGATGCCTGCAAGGCACTTGGCCTCAAGCACATCCGAACCAGACCCTACACCCCCAAGACCAATGGCAAGGCCGAACGCTTCATCCAAACCAGCTTGCGCGAATGGGCCTACGCCAGAGCCTATCCTACCTCGGAACACCGAAAACAGGCGCTTGAACCCTGGCTCCACAACTACAACTGGCATCGACCTCACGGTAGTCTACAATCCAACCCGCCCATCAGCCGACTGGGTCAGCCGGTGAACAACCTGTTGAGGCTCCACATCTAGTGAGCGACTTTAGGGGAAGGAGCGTCAGGTTGGATCGGTGCGGGCCGACAAAGCGGCACGAGCACGAGGGCGGCGAGGAACGAGTACGCCATCAGGCGGAAGACGTCGTCAAAGGCCAAGGTTAGCGCTTCGCGTCCCGCTAGTCGGCCGAAGAAGGATTGAGCCATCTGGAGCGCCCGGTCCGGGTCGGGAGTGTAGGCGTGGAGATAGCGCGTCAACCCGGTCACAAAGCTCTCGGCCTCGCGCGGCGAGGCGCCCATGGCTTCGCCCAACCGCAGGTAGTGCAGTCGACTGAAGTCATTCAGCCAGGTGGTGACCACCGCGATCCCGATTGCGCCGCCCAGATTGCGCATGAGGTTGAACAGTGCCGATGCGTAGCGCAGTTGCGGACCGGAAAAATGCCCGAGCGCCAGCCCCACCGAAGGAACGATGCACAGCATGATCGCAAAGCTGCGCACGACCTGGGGCCAGAACAGCGCCGCGAAACCCCACTCGGGGGTCATGAAGCTGAAGAGCCACAGTCCCACGGCGAACAGCGTCAACCCGGCGGTGATCACGTATCTCGGATCGACCCGCTGGGACAGGGCCGCAGCTAACGGGACCCCGAGCAGTTGCGCGATGCCAGAGATGAACACGGTCGTGCCGATCTCGCTGGCGTTGTAGCCGCGGACGCGGCCGAGGAAGAGCGGCACCAGGTAAGTGCCGGCGTAGATACCGAAGCCGATCACCAGGTTGAACACGCAGGCAAAAGCAAATGTCGCGTTGCGAAACGGGGTCAGCACCACGATCGGGCCCGATGAGCGAAACGATCGCTCGAGAAACAGCACAAACGAGACCAGCGACAGCCACACCGCGACCGCGATGCCGCTGTCGTCGAGCCAGCCATTCTTGGGCCCCTCCTCGAGCACGTATTCGAGCCCGGCGAGGAACGCCGCCATCGATCCCAGGTGAACCCAGTCGAGGCGACGCAACATCGACAGGTTCGCTCGGTCGACGCGGATCAGCGTCAGGCTGGCGATGCAGACGAGGGCGCCGGGGACGACGTTAATGTAGAAGATCCACCGCCAGCCCCACGCGTCTGTGATCCAGCCGCCGACTGTCGGCCCGAGCGTCGGCGCAAGGACCGAGACCATACCCAGAATGGCCGGGATCATCGCGCGCTGCTTGCCGGTGAACAGGACGTAGCCGGTCGAGAACACCGTTGGCACCATCGCTCCGCCTACGAACCCCTGCAGCGCGCGGAAGGCGATCATCGATTCAATATTCCACGCCATTCCGCACAACACGCTGGAGATCGTGAACAGCCCCGCGGAAAGCGCGAAGACCCAGCGCGTCGACAGCGCCTGGGTGAGGAAGGCGGAAAACGGGATCATGACCAGTTCGGCCATGAGGTAGGCGGTCTGGACCCAACTGATTTCGTCGGGCGCTGCGGACAGCCCCGCCTGGACCTCGTTGAGCGAAGCGGCGACGATCTGGATGTCGATGAGCGCCATGAACTGGCCGAACGCCATCACCGCGAAGATGAGATACTTGCGCCCGGTCGACATCGTCGCCGGGTCGTCGAGCGGGGGCGACCTTTGCGCCCTCGAAGCTGGATTGAACGGGATCGACGCCACGCGGCTTGCCTTTGCTGGAACTTTATATTACATGTATCATATAAAGGAGCCCGGCAAGTGCGATATGATAGCGACCACAAGCAGGCGACCCGCGAGCGGGTTTTGCGCGAAGCGGCGAACGAGATTCGCGCGAAAGGCCCGGACGGCGTGGCCGTTGCCGGGTTGATGGCCCGCGCCGGGCTGACCCACGGCGGGTTTTACGCTCACTTCGCGTCGAAGGACGCGCTGGTTGCCGAGGCAGTCGGAACCATGTTCGACGACGCCCGGCGGCGCTCGGACATGCTCGATGGCGGCGACGATCCGCGCGCCGCGTTGCGCGACTATCTGGAGTTTTACCTGTCGACGGCCCACCGCGACGGTCGTGACCGCGGCTGCCCGCTGCCCGCGCTCTCGGGCGACATCGCTCGTACCTCCGGTCCCGCGCGGAACCGATTCGCAAAGGGGGTTGTCGGCCTTTCGTCACGGCTCGCCGGTCTGCTCACGAGTATCGGCGTGGATCAGCCTGAGTCCGAAGGCAATGCCCTGCTTGCCCAGTTAGTCGGTGCTGTGTCGCTGGCCCGGGCGCTGGGTGATCGGCCTGAATCGTTGGCCGTTCTCGAAGACACCAAAAGCCGGATCATCGCCCGCTTCGAACTCGACCGGACATGAGCGAGGTGGAGACCGAGACGATGCCCCGGACGGGCCTGGCGCTCGCACGAGAGATGTTGGCGACTCATGCCGATCCGCCAATCGGCAAGACGCTCGAGTTCAGTCTCGTCGAGGTGGATGAGGGGCACGCGGTGTTCGCCGGTACGCCAGGTCGGCACGCCTATAATCCGATGGGTATCGTTCATGGCGGCTATGCTGCGACGCTGCTCGATTCCGCGTGCGGCATCGCGACGCTCACCCGGCTCCCCGAAGGCCACAAGTTCACGACGCTCGAGCTCAAGGTCGCCTATCACAAGGCCATGGACGAGCGCACCGGCCCTGTGAGGGCGGAAGCGACAGTAACGTCGATCGGCCGCAGGGGTGGCCTTTGCCGAAGGACGGCTTTGCGATGCCAGTGGCCGGCTTTTGGCGTCGGCGACCTCGACCCTGCTGGTGATAGCGCCATGAACGCGCACTCGGCGATCATGGCAGATGGCGATATGAATGTCGTCGCCGAGGCGCCGCTCGCTTCGAAGCGTTCGCGCAAGCCGCTGCTCGCCGGGGCCGTCGCGCTAGCGGTCGCAGCCGCCGGCACGGCCTGGCTGCTCGCCCCGCGTACGCACGAGAGCACTGACAACGCCTATCTCGAGGCGGATTCGACGGCGGTCGCGCCGCGGATCAGCGGCCAGGTTGCCGCGGTTCTCGTCCGCGACAATCAGCCGGTCCATGCCGGAGATCCACTACTGCGGATCGATTCGCAGGATTACGACGCCCGCCTGCTCGCGGCGCAAGCGGCGGTCGCTGATGCCCACGCGCAGGTGATGAGCGCACGCGCTGCGCTTGCAGCGCTCGACCCGCAGGAAGGGCTTGCGCTCGCCGAACGGCGCGCCGCGAGCACTGCGATCTCGGCTGCCGATGCGGAATACGCGCGGGCCTCGGCGGATAGCGTGCGGTTCCGGGAACTCGGCTCGCGCGGCTTCGCTACGCGCCGCGATGTCGAGCGGCTGAATGCCGCCGCCGTCAGCGCCGCGTCGCTGCGCGATCGCACGCGGGCCGACACGCAGGTAGCCGCGGCGCGTTCCGCGGTCGTCAGCGCCCGCCGCCCCCAGCTTGAGGCCGATCTCGCCCAGGCCGAGGCGGCCGCGCTGAAAGCCCGCGCGGGGCTGACGCTGGCCCGGCAGGAGCGAGACTATGCCACGATCGTCGCGCCGATTGAGGGCATCATCGGCAACCGCCGGGTGCGGACTGGGGATTACGTGCAGCCCGGCACCCAGCTCCTGACCATCGTACCGCTGACGTCGCTGTACGTCGTCGCCAACTTCAAAGAGACGCAAACGCGCGAAATGCGGCCCGGGCAGCGGGTGTCGGTCAAGGTCGATGCGCTCGGCGGGTCTCGGCTGACTGGCAGGATCGACAGCTTCGCTCCTGGGTCGGGCAGCGAGTTCACCCTCCTTCCCTTCGAGCCTGGGTCAGGCAATTTCACCAAGATTGTCCAGCGCGTGGCCGTTCGCATACGCCTGGATGCCAATCAGCCGGAACTCCGAAACCTGCGGCCCGGTCTCTCCGTCAACGCTGAAGTGGATCTGGAATCCAGCCACTGACGCAAGTCTTCGTCTTGGACGCGGAACGACTGCTCCTAGCTCACACGGGACTGGCGCGGGCATAGAGGGCGTGCCACGCACGGCTGAGATGACACCCCTCCCCAAACAAGCCATCCTCGTCGTCAACTCCATGAGCCGCAGTGGTGCCGAAGCGTTTGACGAAGTGCGTGACAAGCTGGCTGCCGCGGGAGTCGAACTCCTTGCCGCGCACGCCATCACCGATCCGGACCAGATGGAGCCGACCATTTGCGATGCAATCGCGCAGGCGCCGATGGTGATCGTGGGTGGCGGTGACGGATCGCTGTCGACCAACGTCAGTTCCTTCATGGGCAAAGACACCGTGTTCGCGATCGTACCGCTTGGCACCGCCAACAGCTTTGCGGGCACGCTTGGAATTCCCAAGGACATCGACAGCGCGGTCGCGGTCATTGCCAATGGAGAGCGCAAGCGGATCGATCTTGGCTGCATCGACGGACATTTCTTCGTCAATGCCGCGGCGATAGGCCTGTCGCCGATGATCGCCGAGACGGTGCCTCCTAAGTTGAAGCGCTACCTGGGTATGGTCGGTTATTTGCTCTGGGCGGCGCGCTGCGCGTTCAAGTTCCGGCCGTTCCGAGTGACCGTCGAGTACGACGATGGGCGACACAAGAAAGTCTGGGCGACCGAGGTTCGGATCGCCAACGGCACGCATCACGGCGGAGTCGAAATGGTCGAGAGTCAGGAAATTGATAGCGGAGTGATTGTCATTCAGGCCGTCACCGGGAAAAGCGTATGGGGTCTGGGTTGGAGCTGGTTCGCGACGGTGACAAAGCTGCGCGGAAGGCACGGCACGACACGTGAGTTTCGGGGGCGCAAAATGCGGCTTGGCACCCAGCCCCGGCTCGATATTTCGATCGACGGCGAGATAGCAGCGCGAACCCCGGTAACAATCAGCGTCGCGAAAGGCGCCATTGAGGTGGCGGCACCCCGCGACGGGCAGTTCCAAATATAATGCCGGTGTGGCGGTTCGCTAAAAGCGGCAATGGGTGGCCCTGGCCGAGGGGCACGCGGTCATGGGCTCAGGGTGGGCAACCAAGCGCTAACCGTGCCCAGCCGGGACATCTTTGCGATTAGACAGACGATACCTGGACGTCCGTTTTCAGAGAGTAGCCGCCTGAGGGCAGAGTGTCGGCAATCGCCACTATTCAGCCGATCAGCGCTGCTTTTTTGAGGTGGTGGCAGTGAAGTCTGGGTCCTTCTTGGCGACCCAATCGACAAATTTGCGCACGTTTGGATTGGCCAGAAGGGCCTCCACATCCATCGCATGGCGCTGCAGTTCAGAATTGGTGAAATTGGCGACCAGCGCCTGTTGGCAAATCGGATGCATGGGAACGACATCGCGGCCACCCCGGCTTTTCGGTACCGGATGATGCCAGACGGTGGTCTTGCCAAGGGGCCGGCGACACAGCCAGCAAGGTTCTATCGCCGCTGAAGGCTCCGCGACGCGATCAACGTTCTCATATGGGTCACGTTTCGAATTCTTACGGCTCATGCCTCAGGCCCTGCCAAGTGTCGCGCTGCCCAGCCAGCGTGATTTGCTTTGGGGGAAGGTCATGGCGAGCTGATCTCGAGGATTCTGATTGCGTCGGCAACAGCGCCAAACGGGAGCACCTCGCCAACCGCTGCTCCGACGACCGCGCGGGAGAGCGGCGCGGTGAACGAGACGAGGCCAGCCGCGGGTTCGGCCTCGTCGCTGCCCACGATCTGAAATGTCTTGGGTGTGCCATTCAGCGAGATGGTGACCTTCGACCCGAATTCCACGTTGTCCGAAGCCGGCGGGGGCATCACTTCCGCCGTGATCTGGCGGGTCTGCCAATAGCGCAGGTCCCGCTTGAGCGCCGGAAGAGCGTCCTCTTCAGCATGGTCAATCTCGGATTCCAGTTCCGCTACCCGACTGGCGATGAGTTCCAGGCCGCGTTTTGTCACCAGATTAGGGCCAGCCGGGATCGGCAGCTCGAACTTTGGCTCGAGATGTTCCTCGTCACTGTCACGCCGGAATGCCACGCTCATTAGATCGATCCCGTTTGACCCGTCGCACGCGCAGGAAAAGTGTTCGGTTGGACGTCACCGCCCCCGCAGCGCAAAGCACGGAATGGAACCATATTGCCTGGTTTTCTAGTTTCGCGTCACGGCAATCGCGGCATCATTTCTGAACCGCACTTACCGCCAACTTTGGCTGACCATTAGGCCCGGAGGGATGCCGAGAACGAGTTGGCTTAGAAGCCCATCCCCCCCATGCCGCCGCCTGGCATCGCTGGTATGCCGGGGTTATCCTCGACGATGTCGGAAATCGCGGCTTCGGTGGTGATGAGCAGGCCCGCGACTGACGCGGCATCCTGGAGCGCCGAGCGCACCACTTTGGTCGGATCGATCACGCCGGACACGATGAGGTTCTCGTAGGTGTCGGTCTGGGCGTTGAACCCCATCGTCTGATCTCCTTCGCGCAGCAGATTGCCAACGACCACCGCCCCGTCGTGCCCGGCATTCTGGGCGATCTGACGAAGCGGCGCCTGCAGCGCCCGGCGCACGATGTCGATGCCGCGGGTCTGATCGTCGTTGGCACCGGTCAGGTTGTTGAGCGCCTGGCTGGCGTAAAGCAGCGCGGTGCCGCCGCCCGGAACGATCCCTTCCTCGACCGCCGCGCGAGTCGCATGAAGCGCGTCATCGACGCGGTCCTTGCGTTCCTTGACCTCGGTCTCGGATGCCCCACCAACCTTGATGATGGCAACGCCGCCGGCCAGCTTGGCCAGCCGTTCCTGCAGCTTTTCCTTGTCGTAGTCCGAAGTCGTATTCTCGATCTGCTGACGGATGGCCTCGACCCGGCCCTTGATGGCGTCGGCCCCTCCGGCGCCATCGACGATGGTGGTGTTGTCCTTGTCGATGGTGACCCGCTTGGCTGTGCCCAGCATCTCGAGCGTGACGTTCTCGAGCTTGATCCCCAGTTCCTCAGAGACGGTCTCGCCCGCGGTCAGGATGGCGATATCTTCGAGCATCGCCTTGCGGCGATCACCGAACCCGGGTGCCTTGACTGCCGCGACCTTGAGCCCGCCGCGCAGCTTGTTGACGACCAGCGTGGCCAGAGCCTCGCCTTCGATGTCTTCGGCGATAATCAGCAGCGGCCGGCCCGACTGGGCAATCGCCTCGAGGATGGGCAGCATGTCCTTGAGCCCGGAGAGCTTCTTCTCATGGATCAGGATGTACGGGTCCTCGAGTTCGACCTCCATCCGCTGCGGATCGGTGATGAAGTAGGGCGAAAGATAGCCCCGGTCGAACTGCATGCCGTCAACGGTCTCGAGCTCGAACTCCATGCCTTTGGCCTCTTCGACAGTGATCACGCCTTCCTTGCCGACCTTCTCCATCGCCTCGGCAATCTTTTGCCCCACGATCTCGTCGCCGTTGGCAGAGACGATCCCCACCTGGGCAATCTCGGTGTTGTTCGAGACCGGCTTGGAGCGCGCCTTGAGGTCTTCGACCACCTTGGTGACGGCAAGATCGATGCCGCGCTTGAGATCCATCGGGTTCATGCCCGCTGCGACCGACCTCAATCCTTCGCGCACGATGGCCTGGCCGAGCACGGTTGCGGTGGTCGTGCCGTCGCCCGCATGATCGTGGGTTTTGGAGGCAACCGAGCGCATCAGCTGCGCGCCCATGTTCTCGAACTTGTCGCTGAGTTCGATTTCCTTGGCGACGGTTACCCCGTCCTTGGTGATCCGCGGTGAGCCGTAGCTCTTGTCGAGGAGCACGTTGCGGCCTTTGGGCCCCAGCGTAACCCGGACCGCATTGGCGAGAATGTCGACGCCGCGGGCAATGCCTTCGCGCGCTTCGGCGGAAAATCGGACGTCTTTGGCTGCCATGATGATGCCTTCGAATTTGAGGTAAGTTGTCAATCAGATTGCGGGCAGGCGCCTGTCCCCTGCGCAGTCTGCTCAGATCACTCGACGACGCCGAGGATGTCGGATTCCTTCATGATGATCAGGTCCTCGCCGTCGACCTTCACTTCGGTGCCCGACCACTTGCCGAACAGGATCTTGTCGCCAGCCTTGACGTCGAGCGGAGTGATCGCGCCGTCTTCGGCACGCGTCCCGCTGCCGGCCGAGACAACTTCGCCTTCCTGCGGCTTTTCCTGCGCGGTATCGGGAATGATGATCCCGCCAGCTGTCTTGGCCTCGGCCTCGACCCGGCGAACCAGCACGCGATCATGAAGGGGGCGAAAGTTCATAGGAGCGGTATCCTGTCCACTGGGGTGCGACCATCGTTGTCGCAGTCTCAGGCGGCGCCAGTGCTGCCGTCCTGATATTGGCACTCTCATGGGGAGAGTGCCAACGCGCTATCTGCCGATTGGCAGGCCGCGTCAACCGCGGTGTGAGTCAGAGCCGCGGATCGCGCCCTGACACGTCGGCGCTTGGGGTGAGCGCAGCATTCAAACAGCCACGTATCGCAGCGATTGTAAGCAGATTCCTCCGATCGGCGCAGAATGACCGGGAGGTTGGCGACTCAGGCGCGCGCCGCGATTACTGGAGGTCCACGCACGGCTCTTTCTCGCCGCAGCCCAGATATTTGTATGGGCGGAAGGGAGCTGGCAAGCGGACGTTCAGCTATCGGGCCAAGGCGCTACGTCCATTTATTATTGTCGAGCGCAACCAACATCCCCCCGGTCCGTTAGAGGGATGTCCAGATCACGCTTCGTTGCTTCGATCCGAAGTTTCTCATCGTGCTCCATCCAGGAGAAGCACGATCCACGCCTTGATAATTGAGGATGAAGCTTTGATCGCCATGTTGATCGAAGATTCGCTCCGCCAATGCGGTTTTACCTCCTTCGACTTCGCCATTTCCACTGAAGACGCGATCCGGTTAGCCCAGCGCCGGTGCCCAGACTTGATCACGGCCGACGTCGAACTGAACCCGGGCAGCGGGATCGATGCGGTGGACGCGATCTGCGATGGTCCGCCGGTTCCAGTCGTCTTCGTGACAGGAAGCCCACAGAAGCTTGTCGAACGGATGCCGGATCATCTGCTGTTGCTCAAGCCCTTCGACCCGAGCGATCTTATCGCGATAGCGCATGTAGCGCTTGGGCGCGCTGAAGCGGCAGTAGGAAACTAAATCTGCGAATTGTCGCAGGTTTTTGCCGGAGGAGGTCTATGGTCGAAATGGCACCTTATTTTCGACGCCCGCCAATCTGATGTCGCTGTCGGTCAACCTCTCGCCGTGAGAGACCCGGTTCTCCAAGGCCCAGGCCATGACTGCACCCTCTGCGCCGCTATCTGACGCTGCCACGCGGCTGTCGCTCGCACTGCTGGCATCGTCCAAGGCGCCGCTCGTGCTGCTTGCAGACGATCTGACCGTAATCGGTGCCAGCGCCTCATTCTGCAGCGCGTTCGGGCTCGATCCCCGCTCGATCAACGGAACGCAGCTAGTGAATCTCGGCAATGGCGAGTGGAATGTGCCCCAGCTCAACTCGCTCCTGCGCGCCACCTTCGAGGGCGCTGTGGCGATCGACGCCTACGAGATGCGGCTCGACCGGTCGGGCCACGATACCGCCTGTCTTGTTCTTAACGCCCACAGGCTCGACTATGGCGAGGGCGAACCACGCCGCATTGTTCTTGCTGTGACTGACGTCACCTCGGCGCGCCTCGCCGAGAAGCTCAAGGACGAGCTTGTCCTGCGCAATGAAATCCTGCTGCGCGAGCTCCAGCACCGCGTCGCCAACAGCTTGCAGATCATTGCGAGCGTTCTCATGCAGAGCGCACGGCGTGTGCAGTCGGAGGAAACCCGCTCGCACCTGCATAATGCACACAACAGGGTGATGTCGATCGCGACCCTGCAGTCGCAGCTCGCCGTGACGAGTTCGGACGATGTCGAGCTCAGGAAATACATGCGAGACCTGTGCGCGAGCATTGGAGCGTCGATGATCGACGATCCTGACCGGATCATCATCGGCTCGTCGATCGAAGATGTGGCTGCACCTGCCAACGTGGCGGTGAGCCTGGGACTGATTGTCACCGAACTTGTTATCAACGCGCTGAAACACGCTTTTCCCGGCCCTCTTCAGCAGGGGCGCATCGAAGTGGATTACTTGCGGAGCGACGGCGCCTGGACGCTATCGGTCGATGACAACGGCAGCGGCATGGGTGCTGAGGCTGATGCCAAGCCTGGGTTGGGCACCGGGATCGTCGAGGCTCTGGCAAGGCAGCTCAACGCCAAAGTGCAGACAGAGAGCTCGGAGCATGGCACCAAGGTTTCCGTCGTGCACGCCGGCTGACTTGCCCTCAAAATCCTGGTTGGTGAGATATGCAGATCTCTCGCCATCGAGGCCGACCCGCGCCGTATCCCCGGACCCACGCGCAGCATCGCGCGAGACCTGCATGAGCACCGGCGCGCTGCCCGCTTGCTGCACCTGCGCCCATTGACGCTGACGCTCGGCAAGAGCGGCCTGCGCCGCTGCGTCGGATGCAACTGCGCCTTGAGGTGGCGGGTCGTCTTCGGTCGCCATAGCGCGCCGGTGATCGAGGATCGGCCGGCCAAGATCGCCGGGCAATGGCGGCCCGAGATCCGGCGCCGGCGCTTTGCCGTCACCGTAGCTGCGTGGCAGGCTCGCGAGTTCTTCGGGCGAACCCTGATTGTCGGTGAGATGGAGATCGGGTGTTTGGGTCCCCGTGCGCAGACCCACCGGCTGAAGCGCGAACCACGCGACACAGGCAGGCGCGCTGTAAGCGCGCCAACACGGGCCGGGCGAAGCCGGGTTGCGGGCGCCGTCGGCTGGCCCAGGGCCTCTCTCGCCCGGCATGCGCGACGCCGGTGATGTGGTGTCGTCAGGAAAGGACCGTGTGCCCGAGCCGTGGGCAAGCGGTCACGGCCTCAGAGCTCGAAGTGCCCGGCGGTGAATGCGAACCGATCGCGCGAAGGAAACGCCGCGAAAGCGACCAACTGTCCGGCTTCGAAGCGCAGATGCCAGGTCCGTCCCGATCGCGGTCGACGCTCGGCAAAGGCTATCGGATCGAGCACGACCAGGTTGCAGCGGCGCCCAGGATCGCGCGCCGAAATCGTTCGGATGAGCTGCGTTCCCGCTTCGCGTGCCGCGTGCGCAAGCGCCTGGCACGCCGAATAGTCAACGGGATCGGTCCACCGGGCCTCGTCGACCGCGAACGGCGCGAGCGTCAGGTCGAGCGCGTGGTCGCTGGTGACCTTGACCGAGAAGCTCGAATGCTCGGTGGTCGTGGCCGGCGGCATGAACCCTGGCGAGCGCATGAAGAAGCGCAGTCGCCAGTAGGTGGTCTCGGCGATCGCGGTCGCTTCGGTCTCGCTCGCATAGAAAATGCCGGGACGCTCGTGAGCGCGGCGAAAGCGGCTGGCTTGGCCGTGACCGTATCGAAACGGCGAGGCGAGCAGATAGTCGAGCCCGCGAGCACTGACGGGCAACTGCGGCTTGACCGCCTCTGCGAGGTCCTCGAGCAGAGCCTGCTCGGCAGGATTGGCCGCGAGCCGCGCGGTCGAGATTCGGTGCTGGGCCTCGACCACCCGCCACACCGTTCCCGAATAGCCGCGAAGCTCAGACGCGAGCGCGGTGGAAGTCCACATAGTCGCAGACCTCGATCAGCCCCCGCATCGTGTCGAGCCGGTCGAACGGCCGGCCACCGAGATCGAGGTTGTCGGCAGCAAGCCAGCGGCGAGCGGCGTCATCGTCGCTGCCCATCAGCGCATCGAGCCCGCGGAACAGCCGCAGCAGGAACTGCCCGGCCTCAAACGACTTCGACGTGGGATCGAGTCGCGCCTGCCCATGGCGGAGCCGTGAGGCGGTCGCGCTCGAAAGGCCGAGGATCGAGCCGAGCTTGGCGTTGCTCAGCTCCCACAGTCCGGCGATGCGAATGATCGCGTTGCCTAGTACATCGGCTCTCTCGGGATTTTGAGCAGCGCGGGTGGCCATGATCGATCCTTTCAGATGGATGATATATTCCAATTTCGTCCAAATGAAAGGTCAAATTTGGACTGCCGAAATCTCGCGATCCTCAGCCTCTAGCGTGGCGAACGCGACGATGGCACCCCACCGCGTAGCGTAGTCGCGGTCTTCGAGCGCCAGTCTATCGTTTCGGCGTCGGCGAGCGAGAACACCAGCAGGCCGAGCGCGAACCCGGGGTCGGACATGACATGGAGCGCGAGAACGTCGCGGCGCTGCATCGCCAGTTCATCGACGAGCCGCTTCGACAGCGTCGAGCGGCGTGAGCCGTCTGCGCCTTCGCCGCTGACGACCTCGATTGTGTCGTCGCGACGATCGTCCGCGCCGGGCTGACGCTCGGCGTAGTAGGTCGGCTGCAGTACCGGCGTGCCGTCGCGGCCGAGAGTGAGGATCATACCCGCCTCGCCCATCAGCTCGGGGGCGAGCACAGGCGGGCGGTTGCGGATGTCCTGGATCTCGGCTTCGATCCGCTCGATCGATTCCTCGGCGCCCTGAACCGCCTCGTCGGTGCTGTCCTCGTCTTCGAGGATGGCGGCGTGCTCGTCGTAGCAGGCATCGAGCACGTCGAGCCGGGCGAGATCGGCCTCACTCAGCGGCGCCGGCTCGGCGGGCACGCGTCTCGAGCGTGTCGAGTTCAGTGATCTGAGGCATTCGGCAGCTCCGTGCAGTGCGCCTGGACCAACGCCACCTCCGCTCTTCACTGCAATGATAAGGCTTGCCTCGATCGAGTCAGGACCGGTCTCACCTCAGAATTCCGATGGCCCCTCCAGGGTAAGCCCGATTTTCATTGTACCTGGAAATGGCCGGATCGCCGAATGGGCCGTGAACGACCGGTCCTTCGGGGATTGGCAAGACACGAACGCAAAAGCACCGCGTCGTCCAACTGCTGGTCACGTTAGTACGGTCCAAAACCGCGTTCAGAGTTCTTCCAAACCGTAGCGAATTCCGTCGTAGACCAGATCGAGATCGGCGTCGTCGACGCAGTAGGGTGGCATGACGTAGACTGTGTTGCCGAGCGGGCGGACCAGCAGGTCGTGCTCGCGGAAATGGTGCAGCAACCGTGGGCCGACGCCGGAGAGATAGGCAGCCCCGCCGCCGCCCGCCTCGAACGCGGCGATCGTCCCGATCCGCCGCGGGTTGTGAACCATCGGGTGGCGCGAAAGTCCGTCGAGCCGGGCCTGCTGGCGCTCGCCCAGCGCGGCGACGCGTTCGAGTACCGGCTCTTCGCGCCAGATCGCCAGGTTGGCGGCGGCCGCAGCGCAGGCGATCGGATTGGCGGTGTAGCTCGACGAGTGGAAGAAGGTCCTGGCGCGATCGCTGCTGAGATGGGCTTTGAAGATCGCCTCGCTAGCCATAGTCACCGCCAGCGGCACCGAACCGCCTGTCAGGCCCTTGGACAGGCACAGGATGTCGGGGACGACCCCGGCCTGCTCACAGGCGGTCAGCGTGCCCGTCCTGCCCCACGCGGTCATCACCTCGTCGGAGATAAACAGGACTTCGTGAGCAGCCGCGATCCTGGCGAGCTCGGTTAGCACCCACGGCGGATAGACCATCATCCCGCCCGCGCCGAGGATCAGCGGCTCGACGATCAGCGCGGCGGGCTTCTCGCGGCACGCTGCTTCGAACGCGTCGAGCGTCGCCTGCTCGGCGCCCGCAACGGGGAACGGGATCGTCGTCACATCGAACAGCAGCGGCTGATAGGCGCGGTTGAACACCCCGCGCGCGCCGACCGACATCGCCCCGATGGTGTCGCCGTGGTAGCTGTGCTCCATCACCACGATGGCCTCGCGCGCCTCGCCGCGGTTGCACCAGAATCCCAGCGCCATCTTCAGCGCGACCTCGACGCTGGTCGAGCCAGAGTCCGAGAAGAACACCCGGGTCAGCGATGGCGGCATGATCGCGCGCAGGCCGCGGGCGACCTCCTCGGCGGGCTCGTGGGTCCAGCCGGCGAAGATGATCTGGTCGAGCTTTTCCGCCTGCCGGCAAATCGCCCCGACGATCCGTGGGTGGCGGTGGCCGTGGGTGGTCACCCACCACGACGAGATCGCGTCGATCACCCGGCGCCCGTCGCGGGTGAACAGCGCCGCGCCCTCGCCGTGGGTGACCAGCGGGATCGGCTCGCCGAGGCCGTGCTGGGTAAACGGATGCCAGATCGGCGAGCCAGTCATGCGAAGTCCCCGAGGTCGAAGTTCTCAGCGAACGCCGCGGCGAGGCTATCGGGGGTCAGCGGACTAAGCCACGGCAGGCGGCCCAGCCGGCGCACCTTGCCGAACGCGACAATCGTCGCCTCGCTGTCATTCTGCGGCTCGCCGACGAATGCGACGCCGAGGATCAGGACCGAGCGCGCCCGCAGCGCCTCGATGGTCAGCAGGCTGTGGTTGATCGTGCCGAGCGCGGTGCGGGCCACGATCACCACCGGCGCCCCCCACCGCGCGAAGAGGTCGGCGAACAGCAACTCGCGGGTCAGCGGGACCAGCGCCCCGCCCGCGCCCTCTATCACCAGCGGTCCGTCGCAGGGGGAAGCGCGAGACGCGCGGGGTCGATGGTCACGCCGTCGAGCTCGGCGGCGCGGTGCGGTGAGCACGGGGTGGTCAGCCGATAGGCCTCGCGCAGGATAGACTGGCGTGGCAGGCCGCTCAGCGCCGCGATCCGGGCGGCGTCGCTGCCTTCGTCGAGCCCGGCCTGGATCGGTTTCCAGTAGCTCGCGCCCAGCGCCCCGGCGACCGCTCCGGCGAACACGGTCTTGCCGACGTCAGTGTCGGTGCCGGTGACGATGATCCTCAAAGCACCACCTTGAGCGCGCCTGCCAGCGCGTCGATCTGATCGGTCGTGGCATTGAGCGTCAGCGAGATGCGCAGCCGCGAGGTTCCCGCGGGCACCGTCGGCGGACGGATGCCGCGGACGTCGAACCCTGCCGCGTGCAGCGCGCCCGCTGCGGCCATCGTCCGGGCATCATCTCCGATCACCAGCGGGAGGATCTGCGAGCCCGTCGCTGCCACTCCACACCCGGCCAGGACCTGCTCGGCGTGCACCACGCGCCGCCACAGCTCGCCACGGCGCCCGGGCTCGTCGGCGACGATCCGCAGCGCCTCGCCCACCGCCACCGCCATCAGCGGCGACGGCGCTGTCGAGAAGATGAAGCTGCGCGCGCGGTTGACGAGAAACTCGCGCAACGGAGCCGGCCCGCACAGGAGCGCGCCTTCGCAGCCCAGCGCCTTGCCGCAGGTGTGCAGCGCGATGACGTTGGGGCGGTGGTGCAAATTCTCTGCCAGCCCCAGCCCGCGCGCGCCGAACACGCCGGTGGCGTGGGCCTCGTCGATCAGCAGGTTGGCCTCGAACCGCGTGGCGATCTCGGACAATTCGTTAAGCGGGGCAAGGTCGCCGTCCATGCTGTATAGGCTTTCGACCGCCAGCCAGATTTGTCCGGTGCCGCCCTCCCGGCGCCACGCCGCGGCGGCGTCGGCGAAGGCTTGCGCATCGTTATGCGCCGCCGCGACCGTCTCGGCCCGTCCGAGGCGCATCCCGTCGTGGGCGCTGGCATGGATCAGCGCGTCGTGGACGACGAGGTCGCCACGCTGCGGCAGCGCGCCGAAGGCGGCGAGGTTGGCGGTGTAGCCGTTCGCGAAGAACAGCGCCGTCTCTGCGCCGAACGCCGCGGCAGCCTGCGCCTCGAGCGCTTCGTGGGCGGGGTCGTTGCCGCGCAGCAGCCGCGAGCCGCCCGAGCCGATTGCCACGCCGCGGTCGAGCGCATCCGCGACCGCGCCGCGCAACCGCTCCGATTTTGCCAGGCCGAGGTAGTCGTTGGAAGCGAAGTCGACGCCCTCGCGCGGGCGCAGCCCGCGAAGTCGGTCCGCCTCGCGCAGGCGCGAAAGATCTGCGCGGTGAGCTTGTAGTGCCAGCATTGTTGCCCCCTACAGACTCATCACGCCTCGGCTACACGGATTTTCTTGGGGCCGGCCTCGAACGTCTTTTCGCTGTCAGGCGCTGTCATCGAGTGCTCCCGCGGTCATCGGCCCGGGCGCTGGGTCGCATGACGCCCCGGCCGACGGCGCTGCCAGTAGCAGCCAATCGAAAGCAGAAGAGCAGGGTCGCCCGTTAGTTGCTCATGAGCAGCCGCCGCCGCGCTCGACGAACGCATCGCGCTCGCAGTTCGACCGCCGCGCTGAGCAGGTCGACGAGCCGTTCTGTCTCTCGTCCGATCAGGTCATCGAACGTTCGCATGCCCTGCGAGCGCAAGGTCGGCGTGGCTTTCTCGAGGCTACGGACAAGCGGCACGACAGCTTCCCCGACGAAACCTGGGACATCCTCGACCCCGCACTCGATCAGGAATGTGGCGACATCGTCCGAGGTCATCTCGTCGAAGAGGGTCGCCTGGCCGATCTTGAACGCGAGCTGGTGGTTGTAGCGGTCATGAAGTCGGATCGGCAGCATGTCGTAAAGCGGGGCCAGCCGCGGCGGGCCGCCGGTATCGTATAGCAGGGCGTGGTTCTTGGCGTGATTGTCGGTGTTGCCGATGCGCAAGTTGAACAGCGTCGCCAGAACGAACCCGAGCCGCGCGGCCTCGGGGTCCGCGGTGCGGTCGAGGACCGAGAGCGCCGCGGAAACGTCGAACTTGCGCCCTTCCCGCCCGCGCCGCTCGTACTTGAGCTCGGACGAAAAGCCGAGCGCCTGCGCGAAGTCCTCCTGGTGGATGCGCGTGACCGTGTCTTGGGCAACCCGGCGGTCGAAACGCTCTATCAGCAAAGCCTCGTAGTCGCCGACCTTGATCGCCTGCGGCACGCTGACCTCAAGGCCGCAAGCGGCAGCGAGCAGCGCAGCGGCCTCCTCGAGCCGGGCATCGCGGCCATGGCGGCGCTCGGGGACCTTGAGGATATGCGTGGTGGGAACCCGCAAACCTGCGCGAGGTAAGGCGAAGCGGCCGTCGGGCAGGACCGTCAAGGCGATCTTGCTCTGCACGCCCGCGACAGGCGAGGGATCGTCGACCTCGGCGGGAAGACGGCGCAACTCGGCGAGGCTGCGAACGATCCGGATCGCCGCCGCATCGTCGAGCGGCTCGTAGTCGGCATCGAGCCGGCCCGGGGTCTTCACCGGCGGGTCACCCATGGGCAGGCAGGACACCGCGCCGGCGCAGTCGGCGCCGAGATGCCGCAGTTGGCCGACCACGTTACCGCGCTCCAGGCCTTCGCGGTCGAGGATGCGCTGCAGTTGCGCGTTCTCGGGCAGCAGATTGGCAAAGAAGGCCCGCATTCCGCGATCGTCGTAAGCCGCGTCCGCCAACGGTAGCGAGAGCGACAGCGGCGGGCCGCCGGCGTCGAGATAATTCCTGGCATACGCAAAGCTGGTGTCGCCCTCGTCGCTTCGTTCGAGATGGCCCGCAGGAGTGGCCATGCCGTCCATCCAGACGGCAAGCCGGTCCTCAGTCATCCGGAGCGATCGCCAGCAGGCTCAGCCCGAGCGCCTCGCAAACCCAGAGCGCCCGCTCGAGCTCGAGCGTCGGCTTGCCCGCTTCGAGTTCCGAGACGAAGTGCCGCCCCGTGCCCGCGGCCTGGGCCAGCCCTTCCTGTGAGAGCCCTTGGCGCCGGCGCGTTTGGTGAACGAACTCGCCGAGGTCCTGTGCCGTGGCGATCGCTACCTCGCGCGGGCTCGACGACGCCCCGCGGCGTAACCGATGAGCCTGCACCGCGCGCGGCTGCGCGGTCTTCTGGCGCTCCTCCTGCGTGTGAGCGGGCGGCTGGCGCACGAGCAGGCGAACCGTCGGCGTCGGCTTTTCCACCTCGGCGACATGCTGACGCAGCGCGGTTGAGCTCTTGGAATACTTGATCGCGCGCTGGGGCGTGCCCGCGGAATCCCTCGCCGGGGCCTTGGCGTGGGGCGCCATGGAAACGCTGCGCGGCGGCGCCGCGCGCGCGCTCGACCGCTTGGCTCAGGCGGTCCGCTCCAGGTTCTCTGGATTGATCCTTAGCCATAGCCGTTTCCCGTTGGAGGCCTTAGCCGACTCTGCAACGGACGTCGAGGAAGGCTCGATACCGTACGGTATCATATATTCCTGAACGGAGCGTAATTGCTCCCTTACAGTAACGATAATGCGCGCGAACGGGATCGAAACTGGCGATGCCGCAGACCAGCGACAGCGCGGCCAGCGGAAACGGGACCGATTCACCAAGTCATGCCCTAGGCGAACTCCCTTGCTGGATCGCGGTCGTTCGTTCGCAGCGAGATTTCCAAAACCTCGCTGAGGCCCCAGGTTGTAAGTCGTTGCTGACTGCAGAGTGCGAAGAGGCCGAACTCAGCCCGTACGCTCCGAGCTCAAATATTGAGATCGGCAGTCGAGCAATCGGCGACAGGGCAGCAGGATCCGATCGCTGCCCTTGCTGCATCCTATGGCGTGAAAATACCTATGTCATCAAATATCCGAGCTAAATCAGGGGTGTGTAGCGCACCCCTCTTGCTGCTGTTGAAGGATATTGGGCAAGGGCGAAGGCCCCAAGGAGGACGATTTGAACTACTCCGGCGATTTCCAATCGACCGCGGATTTGCCTGGCGAGCGTCGTGCCCAGGGTAGGACCGCCACTGTCTTCAGGCCCGTTCTCATCGAGACCGATGCGTTTGCCGGCTTCTGCCTCGTGCGCAATCTTTCGCCAAACGGGATGAGAGGGCAAGTCTACACGAGCTTTGCCGAAGGTCTACCGATCACCGTCCAGTTCAGTCCCGACCGGATCGTCCAAGGTACCCTCACCTGGTGCAAGGACGAGCATGTCGGCGTGCAGTTCGACGAGCCGGTAGATGTTGAGCAAGTGCTGTCTGATCTCGCGAGGAAGCTTGTTGAGGGCAGGGTCAACAGGGCCCCGCGGCTACAAATCGAGTGCAAGGCAGAGCTGATCATCGGCGACCGCTCGCTGGCGATCGAAGTGCAGGACATTTCTCAACGCGGCATCAAGGCGGTTGCCTCGTTTATCAAGCCGGGCGACGAGGTCTGGGTGCGGCTAGAGGGGCTCGAGCTCAAGGCGGTAGTTCGATGGACGCAAGGCGGAATCGCCGGCTTGAACTTTCTTCGCCCGCTGCCTTTTGAAGAGCTTGCGCACTGGGTCATTCGACAGCAGTCCCAAGGTCCATTCCTCGAGAGCGGCGCGCAAGCAGCCTGAGCCGGGTAAGCAATAGGCCTTCGCGACCGTCATAAAACACATGTGCGAGAGGACCTTATGATAGGGTGGATATAATGCGATCAGCCCACTGGCGTCGCCGCAGTCAGTGCGCCCCCTCATAAAGCTCAAGCAAGCACCATGAGCGGTGGAACACAGGTGTGTATCAGTCTCCGACGACGCCCATACGGGGCAAGAAGCCGCGCCAGCTCTTGCGATCCTGAATGAAATCGCATCGCCGATCACCCCGCCCGCCGCATCGACGAACTGCTGCCCTGGAATTACCGGTCAGCCTGAAAACCCGCTCAGCGGACGCTTACTGAAATCGAGCTTGATCTCTAGCGTACTGCCATCGAGGCGGGAGGTCCAAGACAGGGTGCGCGGAACCAAGACGTCGCCTTGGGGAACGCCCCCGGAATCGAGAAAAGCGATCGGCAAACGAATGATATCGGTGCTATCGAGCAGGCCAAGCTCAAACTTTTGCTCAGTCCCGCCAAGCTTGGGATAGTACCAGATCCCGGCAGTTGTAACTTATCAACTGGCGTCTCGAAGCCTGGGTACTTCGAGTACGTCGGCCGAACCTCAGCGTTAGCATCTACTTTGCTCCACGAGAGAGCCAACCTAGCCAGCGATTGCCTACGCCGCTGCAAGCCTGAATAGATCTTCAATTCGCTTTGGTGCTGTGCGCGCGAACCGCTCCGCAGCGTCAGCGCCCATCGGTCGCGCGAGACCATAGCCCTGGCCATAGCAACAATGCAGGCTTTGCAGCATCCTAAGGTGATTGGCAGTTTCGACATGCTCGGCGATGCACGGGAGACCTACCGCCTCGCAAAGTCTGAGCACACCCGTAAGGAGCGGAAGGCCTACGCCCATTCCCGCGCTGATGACTAGCGATCCGTCCAGCTTGACCGCATCGAAGGCCATCTCGCGCAGGTATGAGATCGAAGCGAAACCAGCGCCAAAATCGTCCAGCACGATCTGGACCCCATGCGCGCGCAGATCCGCCATGTTGCGGCGGGCCGTTTCGAAGTCGGCTAGAAAGGCCGTCTCGGTAACTTCGATGTGAAGCCGCCTCGGGTCTAACCCTGCCTCGGTGATGATGCGGATAATCTTCGCGGAAGTGTTGGACGAGCACAGCTCCGCGGCGCTTAGATTGAATGATAAATTTACTGAGGAAGGCCAGCGATTTGCTTGCGCCGCGGCACGGGCCAACAACGCATCGCTGATCTGTTCTATCACGCTGATCCGCTCGGTTATGGGGATAAATTCCCCTGGACCTATCCACCCTAGCTCCGAGTGCCGCCACCTCGCCAGCGCCTCGAATGACTGCAACTCTTGGGTGCGAAGGTCTACTATGGGCTGATAGGCCAGGTCGATGCTGTGGTGCACCCCGGGCTCACGCAGCGCCTGCTCTATGTTGGTTTCCCGCTGAAGATTTACGTCCATCTCGGTCGAAAAAAGTTTAACCTTGCCACGACCGGTACGCTTGGCGCGGAAGAGGGCGATGTCCGCGCGCCGTAGCAACTGCAGTAGGTCGCTGCTCTCCCCTCCCGCGAAACACACACCGGCCGCAGCGGACAAATTGAGTCGCCGCCGACCGAAGACAAACTGCTCAGAAATGCGCCGGACCGCTTGCTGGCAAACAGTCATCGCCTGGCCCTCGTCGTCGCAGGGAAACAGCAGGGCGAACTCGTCGCCGCCCAAGCGAGCGACTGAGCCACTTTGCAACGCGGCCTGCAAGCCGAACGCTCACCTCGATCAGCACTTGGTCGCCAGTTTCATGACCAAATGTGTCGTTGATCGGCTTAAAGCCGTCGAGGTCCAGGATTGCAACGGCGATACCGGGATGGCCAGCTTGGGCCAGCGCGTCCAGGCTGCCAAGAAACGCGCGGCGATTGGCAATACCGGTCAGCGCATCCGTGTTGGCTATCTCTCGGGCACGGGACTTCTCTTCATTGGCTACCGTCTCCGCTCGCCTGGCGCGCCGCTGTTCAACCTCGACGTCGAACCGCGAGTGCACAAGTTGCGCGATGTTCTCGTTTTGGAGGGTCGTAAGCCGAAGAGTCAAAAGCATGAGCAACATCAAGCTTGCGCCCATCCCAATGTGAGCAATCTCATCGTCGGCAAGCAGCTGGAGTGACATTGGCAGGGCCAACAGCAACAGGGGGGAGCCGAGAGGCCGCAGCAAACGCACTCAAGCCAAAAGCACATCCGACGGCCGCCAGACTTGCGAAAAGCACGATGTGGACGCGGTCGTCGTTGAGCCCTGCATGATAGCGCGACAGGCTCCACCAGCAGTACGCGAAACAGAAAAACGCCGTGACGACGAAAGTCTTTCTCAACTCGGCCTTGGCGCGACTGCGGGGTAGGATCCGATCGCGAATTCGAATCCAATGAAGTAGTCGGACCGCTACCGCGACTGCGAGCAGATTAGCCCCATTAAAAATCAGAGGTCCATCGCTACGAACCGAGATGCTGAGACCAAAGAGGTTCGCGAGCAGCACGCCGTAAAGCCAGGGTACCTGGTTGGGCGGCGCCACCCCAAGGCCGACGCGACGACGGCACCTCCAAGTGGGGTGTACATTTCGGCACGCGAGAACGGGACCGGGGCCACCTGATAGCTTTTGAGGCCAAGCGTGCGGGAAGGGGCGCTCGCCTGTCGAACTCCTGGGCGTAAACGAGATGCCCACCGATCGTCTCAAGTAGTGAAGGCTACTGCCCGGCTGTCGAACTCAGCGCCATTGCAGTTGGCGGCCGTTCAGACTGCCTGCAGGCGCACCCGTATCGGCATCCAAGGCGACGTACCAAAGCCCCAACAATCCTGTTTTGAAGTGTCTCGGAACGCAGCGTACTCCGTATAACTACGGTTGCAGGAGGGGGCCAAATGCCCATGGCTATCGGGCAACGTCAGATATGCTTCACGTTCCCGCCAAAGCTCTGACCCAAGTTTCGGCCATCGATGTTGCCCGCGCCACCGAGTTCGATTTTGCGGATCTATGGACAACGATTGCCGCGATTACCGGGAATAGCCCGGACACCCTTACCCTGATCTTGCCTGACGCACTCTACCGCGAGGGGCAAGGGCTCTATAAATTCGAAGACTGGATCACCCTCTGGGCGGATGAATCCAAGGCGTTCGCGGTCGAAGCCTTGGCGCGGGTCGACGTGGCCGGTTCGGCAAAGGCTACGCTCGAGACCCGGGACGCCAACGGATCGCGTGCTTTCTGGGAAGTCGCTCTTTCGCAGATCAAAGGGCACGAAGCCGTCCTGTCGGTCGCACGCGACATCACTGAAAGGATGTCGCACGAGGTGCAGCTGCGCCGGGTCGCGTATCACGACGGGCTGACCGGATTGCTCAATCGCGCAGCGCTCAAGGAACAGCTGGCCGAAGATATCTGCGCTGCGACGGTGCACGGTGGCTCTGTCACCGTGCTGATGCTCGACCTCGACAATTTCAAACTTATCAACGACACGCTGGGTCACGACGCCGGCGACGCAGTCCCTGGTCGAGACCGCGGCACGGCTTCATGCGACCGTATCACCGGGAAATGCGGTCGGGCGATTGGGCGGTGACGAATTTGCGGTCATCGTATCGAGCGAGCGAGCCAATGCGCGAGCCACCTTCCTTGCCGAAGATCTGCTCGAAGCGTTGCGTCGCCCCGTCACGTTCAAGGGCCGCATACTCGATACGCGCGCCAGTATCGGCCTGGCGACATATCCCCATCATGGAGCGGATGCGTCCGAACTGCTCAAAAACGCGGACATCGCGCTGTATGCGGCCAAGTCATTCGGTCGAGGCGGCTTTACGACTTACGTGCCGTCCATGGGTAACACCCTGCGCAAGCGGGCTTCGGCAATCGCCACGGTGCGCGAAGCGATCGCCCAACATCGGCTCGAGACCCATTATCAGCCGAAGGTCGATTTGCGCTCTCGCCGCGTGATCGGGTATGAAGCGCTCCTCCGCTTGCGCGACGATGAGGGCGGGTTGATCCCGGCGCACGCGATCGATCAAGCGTTCGAGGACATCGAACTGGCGCGTCAGATCGGCGACACCATGTTCGAGCGCGTCGCGAACGATGTCCGCCACTGGCAAGACGCCAGGCTTCCGGTTGGCAAGATTGCGCTGAACGCCTCCGCTGCGGAGTTTCGCGCTGGCGACTTCGCGCCCCGCCTTCTGCAAAAACTCCGCCGCGCCGAGCTCTCCCCCGAGCTGTTCGAGATCGAGGTCGCGGAAACGGTGCTGGCGGGCCGCGGGACCGATTATGTCGCGACGGCGCTTGCGGATCTCGCTGACGCCGGCTTGTGTGTCGCACTCGATGAGTTCGGAACCGGCGCGTCCTCCCTTGCCCAACTCAAGCGGCTGCCCTTTCACTCGATAAAGATCGATCGAACGTTTGTCGAAACACTAGAGGATGACAACGCGGACCAAGCGATCATTCGCGCCATCGTCGGCCTCGCCGACGGGCTCGGGCTGGGAACTACCGCCGTGGGGGTGGAAACGCTCGGCCAAATGGACGCGCTTCACAAGTTGGGATGCAACGTCGGCCAAGGCAAACTCCTTGGATTGCCCACGCCTGCCCACGCCGTAGGCATGGCAACTGGGTCGCCCTTCGTGCGGACGTAGAAGCTTCAAGACGGATCACAAAAGGAACCAACGCGATGTCGATATACAACCTGGTCTATTCAAGTTGCGCACAACTCAACCCGGACAACGCGGTCGATCTCGCCATGATCGACGACATTCTGGCAATCGCGCGGCAGCGCAATGCGGCGGTCGATGTTACCGGCGCATTGCTGTTTACCGAGGGCAAATTCGTGCAGGCGCTGGAAGGCGATCGAACAGCTGTGCGCGCCACGTACGCCAGGATTGCGGCCGACCCACGCCATGACAACGTGGAAATCCTCTCTTCGCAATTTAGCGACCGTCGGCGATTCAAGCAGTGGTCGATGGCGTTTGTGGGAGACAACGAAGCGCTGCGTGACCGCTTTGGTGACTCGCCGCTTGCAGCACTTGGGAAAAAGCCGGCCGGCGACGCCCTATTGGATTTCATGCTGGAGTTGGCTCGCAGCAGCGACGAAACCCTCGCCGCCAGTTGACCCTAGACAGCTTAGGCGCGCGTCAGACTAGGTGCCGTGCGACGTTCCGTCTGGCAACCGGAATGGGACCGAGGGCGGCCCGGCAGCTTTTGGCGCCTAGTGCGCAACAAGCAGACGTTTGGATTGGCAACCGTCTCTCGACGTAAAGGGCACGCTTGAGATCGACGGGTCACCGTTCTGTTCCAATCTGGAAGCGAGAAGATCGGTCCTGGTTCCTCGTCGTTTGGTCGGTCAGGCGCTGCTCTGGGAAGCAAGTTCCTCGCGCGAGATCAGCGCATCAGGGTCCCTCGCGTAGGCGCGGAGGAACAGGCTTGCCGCATGTCTAGCCTTGGCATCGCGTTCGGCCGCGGTCGGGCTCGGCAACAGTCCCCAGACCTGTTCGAAATGCATTTCGGACGCGGCGAGCGTCATCAGGTCGCGACCGGCCGTAAGAAAATCGCTGGTCCACAGGACGTCGGCGAAATTGCCCGCAAGATAGTTGCCGACCTCCCGCTGGGTCTCGGCGGGACCACGGGCAAAAAATGTCGCGGCGACATCGGGATGGCGGTCCGAGGCAGAACCCACGAGGCGGAACATCGAGATCGCAGTGGGAGAAAGCGCAAGATCGATCGCCGACCGGCACAACTTTGTAATCCTGACGACCGCATCGCCGCCGTCGCGCGGCATCTCGATCCTCGAGCGCAGACCCGCGGCGGTATCCTCGACCACCGCAGTAAACAGGGCCTCTTTCGAGGAGAAATAGGCCCATAGTGTCCGCTTCGATCCGCCCAGTCGGGCCGCGATTCCCGACATGGTGGTCGCCTCGTAACCGTTCTCGAAGAACTCCTCGCGGGCGAGGGTGATGATCTGTGCCCGGCGCGCGAGGCGCTGGCTTTCCCGTTTTCCGATTTTCATGGGTACACTGTGGTATCTCATTTCGTAATTTGCAAGCGCCAATAGTGGAACGGCCTCCACGGGTCCTCCCCCTCGCCCGACAGAAAGTTCGGCGCTCGCCGCACGTTTGAGCAGCAGATTCCAGGCTAAAGCACAGTAATTGCGCTCAAATTAATCGAGATACCACACAGTACCGTTTTAGGTTGACGGGGGGTCGCGAATCGGCGATAACGGTACCACCAAGTACCTCAACGAAAGGTTCCGAAATGCCCGTCACCCGCATTCGCGGGCTGGCCCTGCTGTTGGCCGGCTCCGCGCTGCTTCCCGCCTGCGCCTCGGTCCCCGATCTGGGGGCGAGGCCCCAACCTCGCGCGGCGGCTTCGTTCGCCGCAACCGAAACTTTGCGCAACGGCGATGGCGCGTGGCCTACCGTCGATTGGTGGGGCGGCTACCGCGACGCCCAGCTCGACGGCCTGATGCGCGAGGCGCTGGCCGGGGCACCAACGCTCGAGCAGGCCGCGGCGCGGCTGCGCATCGCACAAGGTCTCGCCCAGCAGGCCGGCGCGGCGCTCGTCCCGACGGTCGATCTGAGCGGCAGCGCCGGGTTCGTCCAACAGAGCGAGAATAACGGCGTCCCCGCCGTGTTTGTCCCCGATGGCTGGCGCGACACCGCCAAGATCGGCCTTGGCTTTTCGCTCGATCTCGATCTGTGGGGCCGCAACCGCGCCAACCTCGCGGCGGTTCGATCGGATGCCGACGCGGCGCAGTTCGAGCTGGCCGAGGCGCGGCTGGCGCTGACCACGGGAATCGCCTCGGCATACGCCGAGTTCGGTCGACTCCACGCGCAGCACGGCGTGCTCGCAGCCACGTTGGCCAATCGCGAGAAAACCGCGAGGCTGGTGGCGGGACGCACCGCGGCGGGACTCGATACCCACGTCGCGCTCAGGCAGGCGCAATCGCGCGCCGCCACGGCGCAGGCCGAGCTTGCCGCGACCGACGAGGCGCTGGCGCTTTCGCGCAACGCGCTCGCCGCGCTGATCGGATCGGGGCCGGATCGCGGACTCGAGATAGCCGCTCCCTCGGTCGCAGAACTGGCACCGCGCGCCTTGCCAGCCAACGCCGCGATCGACCTGGTCGGTCGCCGGCCCGATGTCGCTGCCGCGCGCGCCTCGGTCGAGGCCGAAGCGAACCGGATCAAGGTCGCCCGCGCTGCCTTCTATCCCAACATCAGCCTAAGCGGGCTGATCGGACTCCAGTCGCTCGGCTTAGCCAGTCTGCTCGATGGCGGCTCAGCATTCGGCAACGTCGGACCGGCGGTTAGCCTGCCGATCTTCCACGGCGGCGCACTGTCGGGGCAATATCGTGGTGCTCGCGGTCGCTACGACGAGGCGGTCGCGCGCTATGATGGGCTCGTCGCCGAGGCGCTCCGCCAGGTCGCGGACGCGCTTGCCAGCCGCAACTACCTCACGCAGCGCGCCGAACACTCGCGTCAGGCCCTGGCCGCGGCCGAACAAGCGCTGGCGCTGGCGCTGCAGCGCTACCGCAGCGGGCTTTCGACCTACCTCGACGTGCTCAGCACCGAGGATGGCGTGCTCCAGGGCCGCCGCGCAGTCGCCGACCTCCAGGCGCGCGCCTTCACCCTCGACGTCGCGATGGTCCGCGCGCTCGGCGGCGGCTTCGCGACCACCTGAACCCAACCCTCAAAGGAGAACCAACCGTGACCACCCGAACCCCTCCCCGTTGGCACCGCATCGCCCGCCTCGTCGTCATCGGTACCGCCTGCAAGGCGGTGATCGTCGGCGGTGCCTGGCTGCTCGCGATGGACGCGCTGCACAGTCACGCCCTTCCCGTCTGATCCTTTCCCACACAGCCAAGGACATCTCACATGCCTACCGAAACCGCAGAACTGACCCAAGCCTTCCAAGACGACAAAAGCACTGTCACCCACCTCGATTTCCGTCCTCCCGATCCGCCGCACAAGCGGACGAGGCGCGGCACGCTGTTCGCCGGCCTTGGCCTCGCGCTCGCCGCCGCGACTGCCGGATACTTCTTGCTGGCCGACGGCGATCACGTCGCCACCGACAACGCCTACGTTAACGCCGAGACCGCGCAGGTTACGCCGCTGGTCGCAGGCGCAGTCGCCGACGTGGCAGTGCGCAACACCGAGTTCGTCCGTCAGGGCCAGATCCTGTTCCGGCTCGACGACACCGACGCGCGGCTCGCGGTGGCGAAGGCCGAGGCCGAGTACCAGCGGGTCCGCCGCCAGTTCAGCCAGGCGCTGGCGACCAGCGGCGCGCTCGGCTCACAGGTCGCGGCCGGTGGCGCCGAGATCGCCCGCGCTCGCGCCGATCTGGCGATCGCCTCGGCCGCGTTCGAAAAGGCGCGCACCGATCTGGGGCGCCGCAGCGGACTGACCGAGACCGGCGCGGTTTCGGGCGAGGAGCTGACCGCAGCGCGCAACGCCTATGCCGCGGCCGCGGGCAACGTTGCGCAGGCCCGCGCCGGTCTCGCCCAGGCGAGCGCCGCGCGCAACGCAGCCGCGGGCAATCGCGCGGCCAACGACGCGATGATCGCGGGCGCGACGGTCGATACCCATCCCGATGTGCTCGCCGCGAAGGCGAAACTCGATCAGGCGAAAGTCGATCTGGCACGGACGGTGATCCGCGCGCCGCTCGCGGGGGTTGTCACCAACCGCCAGGTCCAGGTCGGCCAGCGGCTCGCCGCGGGTGCCGCGGCGATGACGATCGTCCCGCTCGGCGCGGCCTATGTCGACGCCAACTTCAAGGAGGGCCAGCTCACGCGTGTCCGGATCGGTCAGCCGGTCAAACTGACGTCGGACGTGTACGGCTCGGACGTCGTCTATCACGGCCGCGTCGCGGGGTTCTCGGGAGGAACCGGCTCGGCGTTCGCACTAATCCCCGCCCAGAACGCCACGGGCAACTGGATCAAGGTGGTCCAGCGACTGCCGGTGCGCGTCGCCCTCGACCCGCGCGAGCTGGTCCGCAATCCGTTGCAGGTCGGCCTGTCGATGGAAGCCGAGATCGACGTCTCGGGCAAAGGGTGAGCCGCCGCCATGACTGCTCCTTCGAAAACCTCCACCCAGCTTTCCGGCGGCGCGCTAGTGCTCGCCGGGGTCGTGCTGGCAGTCACCAACTTCATGGTGGTGCTCGACACCACGATCGCCAACGTCTCGGTCGCGCACATCGCCGGCGGGCTCGGAATCTCGTCGAGCGAAGGCACCTGGGTGATTACCTCTTACGCCGTGGCTGAGGCGATCTGCGTGCCGCTCACTGGGTGGCTTTCGCGCCGGTTCGGCACCGTGCGGGTGTTTGCCGGCGGGATGCTGGGGTTCGGGATATTTTCGTTCCTGTGCGGCACTGCGACGAGCCTTGCCGCGCTCGTCGCGTTTCGCATTGGCCAAGGGATCTGCGGCGGCCCGCTGATGGCGCTGAGCCAGACGCTGCTGCTGCGCGTGTTCCCCAAAGACAAGCACGCGATGACGATGGGCATCTGGGCGATGACCACTCTGACCGCTCCGATCTTTGGCCCGATCCTCGGCGGGACAATTAGCGATAGCTGGGGTTGGCACTGGATCTTCTTCATCAACATTCCGATCGCCATCGTCTGCTCGCTGACCGCGTTCGCCGTCCTGAGCCCCGCCGAGACCGAGCGGATCAAGGACCGCATCGACGGGGTTGGGCTGGCCTTGTTGGTGTTGTGGGTCGGCGCGCTCCAGCTGATGCTCGACCTGGGGCGCGAGCACGACTGGTTCGGCTCGACCTTGATCGTGAACCTGGCGATCGTCGCCGCGGTCGGGTTCGCGGCGTTCCTGATCTGGGAGCTGACCGAGGACCAGCCCGCTGTCGACCTGCGTCCACTCCGCCACCGCGGCTTCGCGGTTGCTGTGATCGCTTTAGTATTCGCCTACGGCACGTTCTTCGCCAGCCTGGTGGTGATCCCGCAGTGGCTGCAGGGAGCGATGGGCTACACCGCGACCTGGGCTGGCTACGCGACCGCGTTCAACGGCGTCGCCGCGGTGCTGATGGCACCGGTCGTCGCCAAGCGGATGACCACGGTCGACCCGCGGCGGCTGGTTTTCATCGGGGTGTGCTGGCTCTCCGCGACATCGCTGCTGCGCGTTTTCTGGTGGAACAGCGGCTCCGATTTCTGGACGCTGGCGCTGCCCCAGCTGATCCAGGGTGCGGGGATGCCGTTCTTCTTCGTGCCGTTGACCACGATCGCGCTGGGCGCGGTCGACGAGGAGGAAACCGCCTCCGCTGCCGGGGTGATGAACTTCCTGCGAACAATGGCCGGGGCGGTCGCGGTCGCGATCTCGACTACGCTGTGGTACGATGGCGCGCAGGAAAAGCGCGCCGCGCTCAGCGGTGTGCTCAATGGCGCACAGGCCACGATCGATCGCCTCGTCGCGCAAGGCTACGGTCCCGAACAGGCGCGGATGATCGTCAGCCAGCTGGTCGACAAGGAAAGCGTCGCACTGGCGACGGGTCAGACCTTCGTGCTCGCCGCCGCGATCTTCGCCGCCGCCGCATCGATCATCTGGCTCGCCCCGCGCCCGACGCGCCAGGTCGATACCTCCGCCGCTCACTAGAACTATCCACTGACAAGGAGATCTGCCGATGTAGCCATTCGCGATAACCGAAACCCCCTCGGGACGCGTCGCACTCCGCCTCCCGCCGAAAGCAAAGTGCACCCGCCGTTCGCCACCGCTTATCCCCCCTTCGGCGGCGAACGGCAACCCTCATGACAATCCGTCCGCACGTGACCGCACCCGCTTTTCGCGGCCGGCCCCGTGCATCCAAAATTCCAAGGAGAATGACTATGAGTATCTACCTTCGCAGCGCTGTCTTCGCGCTGGCCGCGATGGCAACAGTGGCGGGTTTCCAGGCCACCACCGCCGACGCCAAGACCCTGACCATGCAAGTCGGCGCCCCGCTGCTGCCCGCTGGATCGAGCTTCGCGTGGGCGCCGACCAGCAGCGCGCTGGTCGATCCGGCGAACTCGGCGGTGGCCAACCAGATCACCGCGCGGCGACTGCAGACCGCTATCGAAACCAACCTTGCTGCGCATGGGTTCCGCAAAGCTGCGTCCCCGGCGATCTCTGACTTGGCGGTGTCGTTCCACGTCGTGCTGAAACAGCAGCAGGGTGCCCGGCTCACCGACACCGCCGCCACCTTCTGCGGCTGGCGCGGCTGTGTGCGCCGCTGGGGCGCGGCACCGGTCGTCACGACCTACGACTACACCCACGGTACGCTCGTCATCGATCTCGTCGATCGGCAGACCGGTGACCTCGTCTGGCGGGCGGCGTCGGAGGATCGGGTGACCCAGAGCGACCTCTCCCAGTCGCATCTGAACTCGATGGTCGCGAAGATGATGAAGTCGCTGCCGCCGTCCTGATTGACGATGCGCGAAGCCGCAGAGCGTCTTCGATATGAAGCGCTCTGCGGTTAGAGGCTGAGTGCGATATTACCGATTTGGACGAAGTCTAACAAACGCAGTCGCTGGCATTGCTGCCGGTCAGCGGCTCAAACTGACCCGCCGAAGGCAGCCGTTGGTTCACGCGGGTACTAGAGTACGCAACGGGGCCGGTTGAGGAATTTCCGGTCCTGGTGATCAATTCGGAAAAGCGGACATTCACAGGCATGGCAGCCATAAATCGCTGCGAGGCGTTCTCCTCCTATGACCATGCACCACACGCGCTCGGGCCGCGGTAAACCCCTCCTGCTCATTCACGGTCTGGGAGGAAGCCACCGCTCTTGGGACACAATCATGACGGCTCTTGCGAAAGAGCGGGACGTGATTGCCCTTGACCTGCCCGGCCACGGGCAAACCCCTGCAGAGGCCGACAGCGGCACGTTTAACGGGTTGGCGCGCACCGTGGAGGACTGGTTGGTGAGCGAGAATCTCGAAGCCATTGATATGGTCGGCAGCTCCATGGGTGCTCGCCTCGTGCTCGAGATGGCACGCCGCGGTCGCGCCGGTGCGGTCGTCGCCCTCGATCCGGGTGGGTTCTGGCAAGGGTGGGAACGCACGTTCTTCAAGACCACCATCACGGCGTCGCTTGCAGCGGTAAAGGCGATGCGACCAGCGCTTCCCGCCATCACCAAGAATGTCGCCGGTCGCACCGCCCTCATGCTTCAGCTTTCTGCAAAGCCGTGGGCGCTGGATCCCTCTCTGGTTCTGAACGAACTGCGGTCGTTCGCTGGTACGTCTACCTTCGACTCGCTGGTGACGGACCTCGCTACCGGGCCAATGCAGGACGGCCCTGGGGCCACCGATGCACCGGTCGTCATCGGTTGGGGCCGCAAGGATCGACTATGTCTTCCAAGGCAAGCGAACAGAGCGATGGCTGCCTTTCCAAAGGCAAAAATGCACTGGTTCGCGGAGAGCGGTCATTTCCCGATGTGGGATCAACCAATCGATACAATCCAAGTGATCCTCGACGCCACGGGTCGGTCGGCATCCGCATGACGCTCTAGCAGGTCGTCGGATAACTGATAGCAAAGAGCGAGGTTACCGAGGGGTCGGCATTGGGGCCGACTCCGGCCGGAGCGCTTCAGGATTCGAACTGGGGAAAGCTGCCGGGCGGCTCGCGACCCGTTTTCGGTCGTTTAACGGGGACGCGATCTTCGCCATAAGATGCCATTCGTTATGACCATAAAGCAGATAATACCCACACTAGAAACTGAGCGGCTTGAGCTGCGGGGATCGTGCCCCACCGCGTGGTGTAGGTTCGCCGGCGTAGCCCTGGCGATCTCCGGTCAAGGCCGGATTGGTCAGGCGGCCATTGCGGGCAGCTTGACCAGGGGATCATCGCCTAATTGGGCGACGCTTTCCAGTGTCATGTAGCGGCAGCGCTGGACCGCGTACTCATCGTTCTGCTCGAGCAGGATCGCGCCGACGAGACGGATGATGGCATCCTCATCGGGGAAGATCCCGACAACGTCGGTGCGTCGCTTGATTTCGCCGTTGAGACGCTCGAGCGGGTTGGTCGAGTGGAGCTTGGTGCGGTGCTGGGCCGGGAAGCTCATGTAGGCGAGGACGTCCTGCTCGGCGTTGTCCATGAGCGCAGCGAGCTTGGGGACCGTGGGCCGGAGCTGGTCGGCGACCTTGCGCCACTGGACCTTGGCGTCCTCGGCGCTCTCCTGGGCGAAGGCGGTGGCGATGAACGCCGAGACGACCCGGCGCCCGCTTCGGCCGGCATGTGCCAGCGCGTTGCGGGCGAAGTGAACGCGACATCTTTGCCAGGTGGCGCTGAACACGCGCGAGACCGACGCCTTGATGCCTTCATGCGCATCCGAGATGACCAGCTTGATGCCGCGCAGGCCGCGCCGCGCGAGCGAACGCAGGAAGTCGGTCCAGAACACCTCGGCTTCGGATGGGCCGACCGCCATGCCCAGCACCTCGCGGCGGCCATCGGAGTTGACGCCCACCGCGACGATCACCGCGACCGAGACGATGCGTCCGGCCTGGCGTTGCTTCACGTAGGTGGCGTCGATCCAGAGATACGGCCAGTCTCCCTCGAGCGGCCGCTCGAGGAAGGCCTTTACCCGGCCGTCGATCTCCTGGCACAGCCGGCTGACCTGGCTCTTGGAGATCCCGCTCATCCCCATTGCCTTGACCAGGTCGTCGACCGAGCGCGTCGAGATTCCCTGGATATAGGCCTCCTGGATGACCGCGGTCAGCGCCTTCTCGGACAGCCGCCGGGGTTCGAGGAAGCAGGGGAAGTAGCTTCCCGTCCTGAGCTTGGGGATCCGCAACTCGACCGTGCCAGCCCGCGTCTCCCAGTCGCGGTCGCGGTACCCGTTTCGTTGCGCCAGTCGCGCAGCGCTCTTCTCGCCGTAGCCTGCGCCGGTCCGCTCGCCGACCTCGAGCTCCATCAGGCGCTCGGCGGCAAATCCAATCATGTCGCGCAGAAAGTCCGCATCCGGGCTCTTTCCCAACAGCGCGCGCAGGTCCATCTTGTCCTCGGTCATCGGTTGTCTCCGTAAGATTGATTGGCAAACCAACCTTACCAGAAGTCGCCGATGACCACCCGCGCAGCTGACCGCCCGCTACAGCGCTTTGGGGAGCGCGCGGCCGGTCAGCTACGCTACCGCCGAGCTACACCACGCCCGGGGGCACGACCGCTGCGGGGACCTACGGGCGAGGACTTTCCTGTTTATCGTGACTTCTTTGCCGACGCCGAGGCATCACAATTTTACGGCGGCCCAATGGAAGCAGATCGCGCTTGGCGGGTGCTTGCAACAGATTTGGGGCACTGGGCGCTGCGTGGCTATGGCCGGTGGTCAATTGTTGAGCGCGCTACCGGGCAAATGGTGGGCGGTTGCGGCCTTTGGTGGCCTGAAGGTTATCCAAGATCAGAGCTTACATGGTGGATTGTCCCATCCGCGCGCCGACACGGCTACGCGCTGGAAGCTTCACGTGAAGCTGTTGCATTTGGCTACGGCACGCTTGGCTGGCAGTTGGTTGAGACTCACATGAACGACGACAACATCGCTGCGCGAAAGCTTGTCGAAAAGCTCGGCGGCACCAAGATTTTGCGCGAGACGTTTCCTGACGGCTTGGAGCGTGACATTTTCGCCTTACCGCGTCTGTTTGGGAACGACCACGATTAAGGCGGACGTTCCGCTCCCCACCCGATCGCGCCGGAACGGTCCAGCCGCTCACGACCCATTGTGGGTCGTTCGGGCCACCAAGAGACTAAGGCTGCTTTCGGCGTCTGGGCAGACTCACTGAACCATCTTCCCCCGGCTTTGAGCGTCACCTCGCCAGCCAACTTATAGGGGACCGCCGTCGCAGCGTATCAGCGCGCCGGTGACATTTACAGACGCTGGGCTGGCGAGAAACAGTGCGGCGGTAACGATGTCCGCCGGATCGGCAGGTCGGCCACGTGCGCTTGGCGAACGTTCCCGCGCGTCTTCAGTCCACGCAGCAGCGATGTCCGTCAGAAATGGGCCGGGAGACAGGGTGTTCACTCGGACTTTGGGCGCATACTCACTGGCCATGCTAACGGTCATGGCGTTGAGCGCGGCCTTTGATGACCCGTAGGGGATCACTTCTGGAAGCGGAGATAGAGCACCGCTTGAAGAGACGTTGATGATCGACCCACCATTCCCATCAAACATGCGCTTGGCGATCTGGGTGGCGAGGCGAAACGGGCCTTTGAAGTTGAGGTTGACCACGGAATCGAACAGCTGCTCGGATACCTCGTGGCTCGCCATCCGCGGGCCCATGCCGGCGTTGTTGAAGAGGATGTCGACGCGGCCGAACTCAGCGTAGGCACGCTCAATCAGGGCGTCGATCTCAATCCACCGCCCCGCGTGGCAACAAACCGGAAGCGCCTTGCGGCCGAGCGCCCGGAGTTCGGCTGCAACCGTTTCGCAGTTCTCCAGCTTTCGGCTGGCCACGATGCAATCAGCGCCGCGCTCCGCCAGAGCGCGGACGATCTGGTAGCCGAGCCCGCGCGAGCCACCTGTCACCAGCGCGATCTTCCCGGCGAAATCGAAGAGCGGATCGATGCCCATTCAGTGTCTTGCTACCCTGGTTCATCTCGATGGCAAAGTTTCATTCGAGCCGTTTCAGTGGAGGTCCGCTGGCGTCCCTACTGCGGTCATGCTCCGCCCCTTTCCGGCGGCTGCTTAACACCTAATTCCCCAAAGGCCGCGAGGCCTCCGCCTCGCCGATGGCGCGGGCGGGGCCGAGGGACCGCCTGATGCGCCCTTTCAGGCATCCTCGGATATCCTGACAATCGCTTTGCCCGGTCCGCTGCCCGAGATCCCGTTGGTCATGGCCGCGGCATAGTCCTCGAATGCGAAAGTTTTGCCTACCGGCGGGCAGAGCCGGCCTTCGCCGACCCACTGGAGCAGCCGGTCGACGTGGTCACGGGTCCGCACCGGCTCGAGTTCCTGCAGCTGGCGCACGTCGACCCCAACCAGCGCCGAGCCCTTCATGAGCGCCAGGTTGACCGACAGCTTGGGGATCGGCCCGCCGGCGAAGCCGATCACAAGGTGCCGCCCGCCCCACGCCTGCGAGCGGAACGCGGCTTCGAACAGTGGGCCGCAAACCGGATCGAACACCACAGTGGGGCCGCTGCCTCCGCACAGCGCCTTGAGCCGATCGCGCCAGCCATCCGGTTCGGTGTCGATGACCTGCTGCGCGCCCTGCGCCTTGGCGAAGGCACGCTTTTCCTCAGTCGAGGCCGCAGCGACTATCTCCGCGCCGAGAATGCGGCCGATCTGTACCGCAGCTGTGCCGACCCCGCCGGCCGCGCCGAACACCAGCATCCGCTCGCCGGCGCGCAATTGGGCGCGATCAGCCAGTCCGTGGAGTGCGGTCAGGTAGTTGATTCGGAACACCGCGGCTTGCGGCAACGTCATGCAGTCGGGAATCCGCTCGACCATTTCGGCCGGGACCGCAACATATTCGGCCAGCCCGCCGCCGAAACTGTAGGCCATCACCCGGTCGCCGGATCGGACATTGTCCACGCTTGCGCCTACTCTCTCGACAACGCCGCTGATCTCATGGCCCGGGGTGAACGGCACCGGCGGCTTGACCTGATAGCCACCCGTCGCGACCAGCGCGTCGACATAGCCCATCCCGCACGCTGCGACCCGGATAAGCACCTGCCCGTTGGCCGGGCTCGGGACGGGAGGCTCAACCATCGCGTAGTCGTCGATCGAACCAAGCTTCTGCGCCTGCACCAATCTCACTGTCCCGTCCCCTTACCATCGCCCGCCATTTCGACTAGCATGACCGCCCGCCTGCCACTACCTCAACAATGAGGTCTTCAAGTCCCTTCGGCACAGGTCGGTCCATTAATGCCAGCTATGGAGTGGGAACCAGAGCCTGCGTCGCTGTCCAGGCAGGTAGTCTAGCGCGTGCTTAAACCCCTTAGGCGTTCCGTGCCATCAATCCGCCGTCTACGGGGATAGTCGTGCCTGTGATGTAGGATGCACTTGGTAGGCACAGGCTGAGCGTGATCTGCGCGACCTCCTCTGGACGGCCATAGCGCCTTAATGCGGTGCGGCGACGGGCGAAGACGTCCCGGTCCTCTGCCGATATTGCCTCGGTCATCCCAGTGAGGATCGGCCCCGGACAGATGCAGCTTACAGTGATCCCTGCGGGCCCGAGATCAACCGCCATTGCCCGGGTGAGCCCGGTGACGCCGGCCTTCGCCGCCGCGTAGGCACTGTCGTGCCGAGTTGCGCCAAGCGCCTCGGTCGATGCGATGTTGACGATCCGAGCGGCATCAGAGCGACGCAGATACGGCAGCGCTGCTCGAACCACGCGCTGGTGAGAGGTGAGCAGCACCGTCATGAGCCGGTGGAAATGGTCGTCGTAATCTGGGTCGTCGATCGGCAGAAGGCCGGAGATTTCGGCGTTGTTAACGACGATGTCGATCGCGCCGAAGAAGCTGGCCGCTTCCTGGACGGTCGCAGTAATCGCCTGCGGATCGGCCACGTCCAGCGCCCAGGCGCGTGCAGGGCCGCCGCGCTGCGAAATCGCGTCGGCTACCCGTTGGGCATCCTCCAGGGTTCGGTCAGTGACGATCACATTGGCTCCATCCTCAGCAAATAGCTCCGCTGTGGCCCTTCCCATGCCACTCGCGGCACCCGTCACTAACGCGGCGCGTCCTCTGATCGACCTTATGTCTGACAAGCACTGCCCTCCTCATTTCGTACAGCTTGTTACCCCCAATCCGGAGCAGTGCGATAGTCGCCGAAGGCCCCCTTCCGAGCGTTGAGTGCGCTCGCGAAAGTCGCCGAGTCAGCTCTCGGGCCGGTCTCGCTCCGGCAGCTTTCGGGATTCCACCTCGAATTTCGGCCGCGCGCTTGCGACCCAACACGGCGCAGCAGAACAGGCGACGGCACATATTGCTCGCATGCGAGTTAATCGCGCTTGACTCGTTTCCGCGACTCGCCTATTTACATCGTATCCGATGCAATCGTGTGCGATACGAAACGTCAATCGAAAGGGATCTGACCATGACTGCCAAGACTGTCTATTCCGGAACCACTCACAACGTCGGCGGGCCCGAAGGCTCCACGCGGAGCGCCGACGGCTTCCTCGACCTCCAGTTTTCCGACCCCCATCCTGCCGCCGAAAACTTCTTCGGCGCGGCGTGGTCGGGTTGCTTCATGGGCGCGCTCGGCTTGGCCGCCGCGCAAAAGAAGATCCGTCTGCCCGAGGCCCCCTCGGTCGATGCGACCATCGACCTACTAATGGAGAACGGCGCGTTCTTCCTTCGGGCCAAGCTCGATGTGACGGTGCCCGGCGTCGACATCGAGGTGGCCCGCGAACTGGTGGAGATCGCCCACGATATCTGCCCGTACTCGAAGGCGACCCGCAACAACATCGACGTGGAAGTGAACGTGCTCGAGCCTGCTTACGCCTGAGCCGCCGATCGAAGCCGGGCGGCGTCACAGCGACGCCGTCCGGCCTTCCGATTCAATCGGACGTCCCCTAGGAAATGCAGATTGATTGGAGCATTCAATGGCTCGCAAAGTCACCACTAAGTCAGCCAAACTCGAGGAATTCCTCTGCTTCGCGGTGTATTCCGCCAACCTGGCGTTCGGCAGAGTCTACCGGCCCATCCTCGACAAGCTGGGACTTACCTACACCCAATACGTGACCCTCGTCGCGATGAGCGAGGAAGACGATCAGCGTGTCGGCGACCTTGGTGAAAGGTTGTTCCTCGAGTCCAACACGCTGACCCCGATACTCAAGAAGCTCGAGCAACTCGGATTGGTGGAGCGTCGGCGCGACCAGGCAGACGAGCGCCAGGTCCGGGTCAACCTGACCACTGCGGGCCGAAAGCTACGACAGCAGGTCGAGCACAGCGCCTCCGAACTGATCGAAGCGACCGGCCTCGGAGACGACTTTGGCAAGGTTCAGCAGACCGTCGCTCAACTGCGCGACAACCTGCTGCTCGCGACGAAGGACACCTAGCCCAATGCCAGCGAAGGGGCCGGCTTCGGCCTGGACGGTTCCGGGCTAAAACAAACGATCGCCGCCGTTCGTACCGCAGCTGACCTCACGAACGAACAGCTTGAGCCCGCCGTCTTGCCCTCGCGGAGCATCGAGGATTGGCGCCCGACTGCCACACAACCAACCTTCTGGAGTATCGTCGGCGTCTCAACGATGCGACGATCCTAGGCCTAGATGATCGGCCCGCCAAGGATTCCGTAGTATCCGACAACCTCTTGGTAGTGGACCTTGTAGCTCGGCCCGCCGAGCGCGCGAAGCTCGTCGGCATCGTAGTGCGGCGCGTCGACCAGCGCCTGGCGCTCGACCGGAACCACGTAGCCATCGCGTTCGACGTCGAAGTGCAGCAGCGACCAGGGAAGCGGATGGAAGCGTCGACCGATCCCCAAGAAGCCACCGAACGACATGATCGCGAAGGCGACCTCGCCGCTTACGCGATCAATGGACAAGTCTGCAATGTGACCGATACGTTCGCCGGCCTTGTTGTAGACAGGTGCCTCTTCGATGCGACTAGCGAGGATCAGCTTAGCGGCGTTTGCTGGACTAAGCTTTTCGGATGCGGTGTCGACCATGGCGAATTCCTCGATCCACCGTTGCGCCTTTGAGCTACAACTTCACCAGCAGGAACGGCTTATCCGCTCGACCGTTCCATACCAATTGCGAGAGGAGGCACCAATGGAACTCGAACTGGTCGCAACCAAGAACGGTCCCTATCTGCTTACGGGCGATCTCAGCCACCTCGAGCTGCGCGACGGCGACGGCAATCTCTACGACATCGCCGGCAAGAGCCGTGTCTTCCTGTGCCGGTGCGGCGCATCGACCACCAAGCCGTTCTGCGACGGCCAGCACACCAAGATCGGGTTTGCGGCGGCCGAGGCTGCGGTCCAGGCCAGCTAGCCCGGCCTTCTGCCGAAAGTGCGAGAGAGCCGGGGCGCGTTATGCCCGAGCACCAGGCTCGCCCTGGCCTGGGTCGACGCGAGACAGTTTTCGCCGGAACATCGCGACGGACCAATGGTGACAACCCTTGCGCGACGGACATAGAAGAGCCGACCGGTCGAGATGACTGGAGTGGCTGAGCGGGGGGTGTCATCGATGAACACTTACAGACCGCGGCGGAGCGCGCTGTACGTCCCCGCCTCGAGCGCCAACGCACTGATTAAGGCCCGGGCACTTCCGGTAGATGTCGTCATCGTCGATCTCGAGGATGCGGTCGCTCCGGAGATGAAGGATCAAGCGCGCGCTGCTGCAGCCGATGTCCTCCAGGCAGGCGATTTCGGACCCCGCGCGCTGGTGCTGCGGGTGAACGGGATCGACACGCCGTGGGGATCTGGAGACCTCGCACTGGCGGCGGCCGGAGGCGCCGATGCGGTGCTGGTGCCAAAGATCGACTGTCCGGAGGACCTCGACGCCTATGCTGACAGGCTTCGGGCGGCGCAGCCCAAAATTCAGCTCTGGGCCATGGTGGAAACATGCCGTTGCATCCCGGCGCTCCCGGCAATCGCGGCGCGCGCGAGCGACACGCAGTTGCGGGCGTTCGTCATGGGCACTAATGACCTTGCCAAGGAGATGCGGGCGCGCCTGACGCCCGCCCGCACGCCGTTCCACGCCGCGCTGTCCGCTACGGTTCAGGCGGCGCGCGCATGGGGCCTGGCCGTGCTCGACGGGGTCTGCAATGAATTTCGTGACGAGGCGGTGTTTCGCGCCGAAGCCTGCCAGGGCGCCGAGTTCGGGTTTGACGGCAAGACGCTGATCCATCCCGCCCAGATTGCCGCCTGCAACGAGGTCTTTTCTCCCGGCGCCGACGAGATTGCTTGGGCCGCAGCGGTGATCGAGGCGTTCGAGCTACCCGAGAACGCGGGAAAGGGGGCGATCAGCGTCGACGGGAGGATGACCGAACTTCTGCATCTCGAGCAGGCACGCCGGGTGCGCGACATCGCGACGGCCATCTCAGTACAACGCTGACAGCCAGATTCACCCTCTCGAGTTTCTCGGGTTTCCTATCTGACCAGACCGACTAACATGCGTGCGAATTCGACTCCGATGGGTGAGCTGACGATGCAACCTGAGAGCCAAACCGACCACATCGCCCTGCTGTCGCTCATGCTGGTGGGGACATTGATCAAACGGCTGGAGGAGGTCGGTCAGCTCGATGATGCGACAGCGCACCAGATCCATCGCCTGGTTGATACTGTGCGCATCCACGCCAAGAGCTCCGGACTGACCGATCTCAAGATCCTTTTCGACAACATCGATCGGGCGCTGGGTGATCGAGGGACCGCTTGATGAAATACCCTGTCCGGCACTGAGGGTCCGATTATGCCGAAGCTGCTGGTGACCAATCGCGCAGGCGTCGAGAGCGAAGTGAACGCCACGGCCGGACTGTCGGTGATGGAGAACATCCGCGACAACGGCTTCGACGAGCTTCTTGCGCTATGCGGCGGGTGCTGCAGTTGCGCGACCTGCCACATTCACGTCGACCCCGCTTCTGCGGACAAGCTCGGACAGATGAGCGAGGACGAGAACGATCTCCTCGACAGCAGCGACCACCGCGACGAAACCTCGCGGCTAAGTTGCCAGCTTCAGATGACCGACGCGCTCGACGGCCTTAGGGTAAAGATTGCGGAAGAGGACTGAGTCCTCATGAGGAGCACCTCGTTCTGAATTTGAGTCGGGTCGATGCGCCCGGCTTGAGGCGGGGGTCTTAGCTTGCGCGACGGGACCTGAACCCCTTTCCGACATGACCTGAGTAATGACCGTGCATGTCCGCATCGGCGATTTCGGGGCCGAGTTCGGAATGGCCGGTTTGGAGCGCCAACGTAAGGATAGCTGCCGTTCCCGGACACGGCTGAGGCACGACGGCTACCGCCAACATTGCTGCCGCCCGTTGGAGTTTTGCGGAGGTCTGTAAGCTGACCTTGGTTCGCTTCAGATCGGTTGTACGTTCTCGGCGGTCGCGGCCAAGCATTGAACCGTGCTCCTTGTATTCCCACGTTCCACTTAAGAAGACGTGAGGACGCTGATATGGCCGGTGGATGGTCACGCGACGGTGCAGTTCAGGATCAGATTGATGACACCGTGAACGACGCCGTTCGCGGAGCTCGTGCACGGATGCCCGCTGGCGAGGGGCTCGAGCATTGTGAAGAATGTGGCGAGGCTATTCCTGTTCGTCGGCGAGAAGCATTGCCGGGCGTGCGCACCTGCGTAGCATGCCAGGGGCTACGCGATAAGGCGGTGATCCACTCCCTCATAAACCGCCGGGGCAGCAAAGACAGTCAGTTGCGGTGAGGACGGCAGCCGCCAACAAAGTGGTCGTTGCCAGCCTCAAATCAGCCCGTGGCAAATTGCCCTACTTTCATGCCAAGCCGAGGGCGGCGATGGGGCCGGAACCGGACTAATTGCGGGGCGTAGCGTCAAAGCCTGGCAGGCTCCACATTGCTGTCAGGCCCCCTTGGTTGCGTCGCAATTTGACCAGTGCCTACGAGACCGTCCGGAGTTCGCGAAACGCCGCGGTCGGTCTCGCATCACCGATCCTTCAGCTCGGTCGCAACGACGGCGGCCATTCGCTGGATAGCCATTATTTCCGAAGCAGCCTTGGTGTCAGCGGCGGCGAACCCGTCCGTTCCCGTATTTCAAGCAGAAGGCGGCCGCCTGTCGTTCTTGATCTGCGGACCTGCTGGAGGCTTCGCAAGCATAGCGGTGTGCGTTTCGCCTTGCCGTATCGACAGGGGTTGGCTGCGGTGCTTGTAGGTATCATTGTATGGTAGCTTACTACCATTCTCGACCTCAATCATGTGATTCTCCCTTATTATCAGAAGGATACAAACGATCCTATACTATTTGTTCGGTTTGATGTATGGTGATCACTGGCAGTTTGTATGGATAAGGAGTTCACCGTGGAACTGCATGGTCGCGAGGGCCTCAATTGGATCCTCCACAGCGGCTGGAAGGGATTGTGCCCACGTTGCGGTGAGGGTCGAATGTTCAGCAAATGGCTGCAGCTTTCCGAACAATGCAAGGCGTGTGGTCTCGACTACCGTTTCGCCGCTCCTGACGATGGCCCAGCGTTTTTCTCGCTGTGCATTGTGGCGTTCCCGCTAATCTTTTTGTAGTTTGGCTACAGTTTACCTACGATCCGCCGTTCTGGGTGCACCTGCTGACCTCGTTTCCGCTCCTTGCCATTGGGACTGTTCTGCCCCTGCAGCCGATAAAGGGCTGGCTGGTCGCGTCCCAGTTCGTAAACCGGTCAGTCGAGGCGGGAACGGAGAAGCTTTGGGCGGAACTGCATCAGCGAGAGGAGGCGAAGAGAATTGCCAAGCTGGACTCCTGACCTGACTGGTTCACCCGGACCCAAATATCAGGCTGTCGCGGATGCGCTCACAGAAGCCATCAGGCGTGGTGACCTGGCGGCCGGAGATCGTATTCCGCCGCAGCGAGAACTCGCGGCTGCGCTTGGCATCGATTTGACGACTGTTACGCGTGGCTACGAGATTGCACGTCACCGTGGGCTGATAGTTGGCAAGGGGCGCCAAGGCAGCTTTGTTCGCGATGCGGCGAAGGCGTCTATTTCCGCAGCACTGCAGGTCGACAACGGCATGAATACTCCGCCCGTGCCACCTGGTGCCGTTCTGCAGAGGGCGTTCTCCAATGCTCTTCACACTGTTCTTGGAACCGCCGGGATGTCCGAGTTGCAGTACCAGAACGCCGGGGGCGGGCAGGAGCCTCGCCGGGCGGGCGCGGTTCTTTTGGGCCGCCTGGGCCTGCAATGCAAACTTGCCCAGACAGTGGTGACGTCAGGGGGCAGAATGCCCTGCACGCAATCATGAGCGTGATTGCCAAGCCGGGAGACCGCATCGCCTGCGGTCGGTTTGTATACCCCGGGTTCCTTGCAATCGCTCAGCGGATGAGTGTGGAACTGGTTCCGCTCCCTGAAATGACCGGCGATGCCCTCACGCGTGCTTGCCAAGACGGGCCGATCAGTGCGCTTTACGTCGTTCCGACGAACGACAACCCGACTACGCTTACGCTCTCCACAGAACAGCGCGAGGACTTGACGCGGTCTGCCAGGCTCCATGGCATTCAGATTATCGAGGATGATGCCTACGGTTTGCTGTCCGGCAAACCGCTGCCGCCGCTGAGCAAACTCGCGCCGGAGCTAGGCTGGTATGTGCTGAGCACCTCTAAAACCATATCCCCTGCACTGCGCGTCGCGTTCGTCAGGGTGCCGAGCGCCGCCCAGGCCCTCCAGCTGGCCGCCGACGTTCATGAGACGTCGGTCATGGCTCCGCCCCTCAACGCTGCGGTCGTAACGACCTGGCTTCGCGATGGATCTTTTGATCGACTCGTCTCAGCTGTCCGGTCCGAGGCCAGCTGGCGGTCCAAGCTCGCGAGCGATGTGCTTTGCGGCAATGAATATGCCTGCGACCCGCAAGGTTTTCATCTCTGGCTAAAGCTCCCGGGTGGAGTAGCGGCAGCGGACCTGTCACAGAGACTATCCATGGAGGGGATAGGCGCCATTCCTTCGGATCGCTTCACCGTTGGACCTTGCCGTGAGCAAGCCTTGCGGATCTCGCTCGGCGGGGTGGCCGAGAGAGAAACTCTGGAGACAGCCCTGAAGGTTCTTGATGCGCATGTCCGGCCATAGAGCAACTCACGGCATTCGGGACTCAAAGCTGAATCCAAGGAGTTGGAATGAGAGCCTTGGCTTGAGCTGTCCTTAGAACCCGATACCGCCACCGTCCGCTGTATCCGATACTTGGCCTCACGGCCGATCGGCCGTCCTCAGAGGCGTAGAGTGGAGGCGGCAGCCGCGCAAAGTGAAGCTGTTTCAGAGCTGCGGTCGGCAAGAGTTTTTACGTTCGGGACCGGGCGGTCTTATGGCTGCCAGGTTTGACCCAGAAAGTGTAGTAAAACTGACACGCGGGCGAGCCAATTTCTCGGTCAGCAGCCTCCGACATAGCCTCCGCTCGCGGCACCGCGGCCGCACGTCGAAACCGGACGTTTGTTGGCAAGGTGGAGTGCGATTGCAACGGGGCCGTTGGACGAACATGACGTAATCGCGGGAGCGACGGTCATGTAGACCTCGGTGGTGATGTTTGGACGCTGCCGGTTGGCTGTCCCCCGATAGGATGCAGTGCGGGCTCACGATGGTGACCGGGCCCAAGCATCGAATGGAGGACAGCCATGGAGCAGTATATCGGTCTCGACGTTTCCATGAAAGAGACGGCCATCGCGATCCGTCAGGATGGAAGAAGGATCTGGCGCGGCAAGTGCGCCTCCGATCCTCACCTACTCGCTGAGGTGATCCGCAAGCGTGCCCCGCATGTACACCGAGTGGTGTTCGAGACGGGGCCGCTGTCGGTGTGGTTCTACCATACGCTGACAACGGAGGGCATTCCGGCGGGGTGCATCGACGCGCGACACGCCAAGGCCGCGCTCGACATGGCGCCGAACAAGACCGACGCGAACGACGCTGACGGCCTGGCGCATCTGGCTGAAGCCGGCTTCTACCGCGAAGTCCGCGTGAAGGGCTTCGACAGCATGCTGATCCGCACGCTGGTCAATGTGCGGCGGCAGCTTCTCAAGATGCGGATGCAGATATCGAACCAGATTCGCGGAGTAATGAAGACGTTCGGCCTCGTCGTGCCCAAGGGCGCGGGCAGTGTGTTCGAACGCAATGTCCGCACCCTTCTCGAGGATGAGGAGAAGTTGGCGCACATCGTTCTGCCGATGCTTCAGGCCTGGCGAGACATTCGGGTCCGGGCCGCAGAGTTGAACAGCCATTTGGTCGCGTTGGCGCGCGAAGATCAGCGCTGCCGGCAGCTGATGTCGGTGCCCGGCGTCGGAACCGTCACCGCCACGGCTTTCGTCGCGGCGGTCGAGGATCCCGCGAACTTCAAGAACTCGCGATCTGTGGGCGCATGGATCGGGCTGACGCCCAGGCGTTACCAGTCGGGCGAGGTCGACTATGAAGGACACATCTCACGGCGTGGCGACAACCAGATGCGACACCTCCTCTTCGAAGCAGCCGCGGTCATCTTGAACCGGACGAGGGATACCAGCAGCTTGCGCACCTGGGCGCTGGAACTGAAGGAACGACTTGGCTTCAAACGCGCGGCCGTAGCACTCGCGCGCAAGCTTGCAGTAGTCATGCACTCGATGCTGAAGACGGGCGAGTTGTTCGATCCGCGAGCGGGGCGGTCGCCACAAGCTGATCCGGTAGATGCCTTCTGCGACCACGCCTCATCTTGAGTATTGACCGATAGCGTCCTTGCAGGACGCTCCGAGCCGTCCCTGCCGGGACGCGGACGGGATCATTCCGCGAAGCGGGAAGCAACTGCCTCAGTGAGCAGATTGCGTCACGAACATAGGAAGATCTCCCCTGCGTAACTCATCCTGCAGCGTCCGCTCTTGCGTCGACCGCGTAGACGACCCTGTACCCGGCAAACGAACGAGCTTTCGGCCAAGAGGAGACCAGCTTTGCACCAGCCCCCTTGACGGCGGAGCGATTAGACGACCCGCTGCGCGGGAGGGGTGCGTGCGGTGAGGTAGAGTGATCGCGCGGATGTCGCGACTGGGTTGAGTGTCGTCTGGGCGAGGCAGACCGCGGTGGCTCCTTCAACCAAGGAGCCCGACGATGACCCCGACCATTCCTCTTCCCCCGACCCCGATGAGCCCGCTGCGCCGACGGCTGATCGAAGACATGGACATGCGGCGGTTCACGGCCGCGACGCAGCGCAACTACATTCGCGATATAGCGCGCTCCACCACGTTTCTGGGCCGTCCTCCGGATACGGCGAGTGCGGAAGACCTGCGACGCTACCAGCTCGAGCAACGCGAGACCGGCGTCACCGGGACGACCATGAACGCGAAGATTGCAGCGCTGCGGTTCTTCTTCACTCACACGGTCGATCGGCCGGATCTCGCCCGCAAGGACAGCATCGCCCTCGCGCGCCAGCTGCTGGCCGTCGCTCCGCCCGCCAACGACGACACCCCCGACGAACCGGTCGATGTTCGTCCGCCCTGCCCCCTGCTGCGGCGGGCGCATGATCGTCATCGAGATCTTCGAGCGCTGGCGCCTCCCGCGCGCGCCGCCGTCACCGGAAAGGGCCGCAGCGTGATCCGCCACGCATCATCGCAGCCGTCCCGCGCAGCCTCGCTTCGGGACCCGACCGCGTTCGCACCACTCTCCCCCGACATGGCCAGGCTCACGGCATCGATCTCCTCACTCACCCCGATCGACGACCGGGTCAGGCATCGAAGCCGTCAGTCCGCACGCCATCGCGCAGCGCATAGAAGCTGCCGTCGCACCAGCGCCGACCGGCCAAGAACCGTTTTACCCATAGACCAGCGCATGGGGCCCGCGGGTTCGTCCCTCGGGGACTTTCGTACGCCTACCGGCGCCCGAAACTCTTCACGAGTCCGGCCTATCCGGTCTTGGGTCTCGAAATTACATAAGCAGCCATTGGCTTGGGCAGGCCCGTCGAATGGCCCCATACTGAGCTCCGATAGAGCCGCGACGTGTACGCTTGGACCGGCTAAGCCGATGCGCGTGATACAGAAAAAGGCCTTCTACCCGAGGGGAGAAAGCCTTTTCCTTGTAGTGAGTCAGCGGAGGCAAACGAGATTGTGCTGGGGATTATACCGCATACTATTCTCGTTCGGCTCTAACACTCATCACATCACATTCAGTTTGCCGTTCATTTTGATCGGCCGACTCATGTTGAAGTAATTTGGTGAGGTAGCCATCACGCTCTCGTGGATTTCCGCAAACTGGGCAGCCGTACCCTTGCCGCTGATCCTCACCTCGTAATCGATAGCCTTGTATCCGGCCGGCACGTCGTCACGCAAGCCCAGGAAGCCACGCAGGTCGAGTTCGCCCTTCGTTTCGATTTCGAGTTTGTCGAGTTCGATTCCGCGGATTGCGGCGCCGGCTACATAACCGACGACCATGCACGCGTTGACCGCGGTCATCAGCAACTCCTGCGGATTGGGCGCGGTGTTGGTGCCCAGCAGTTCGTCTGGTTCGTCGACCACGATCCCGAAGTTACGCTCGATCCGATCGCCACCGAGCGTAATTGCCTCAACGGTGGTTTCGCTGCGGGTCTGTCCCATCCAGCGGCTCGTGACGTGAAATCCGACCTGGGCATTTGCCGGATCGGCATCGATAGCCGACACGACTGCTTCCAGCGCAGTCAAATCGATATCGTTGACGCAATTGGTTTTTACGGTATCCAACATGGTAATTCTCCTTCGTTGCTAATTAACTGAACCGCATCGCAGCAGTCGATACGAACGCCTGAGCGGCAGGCGAAATATTTGCGAGGGTGCCGACGAACTTGTCGTGCACCATGCCCGAACCGAGGTAGGTCCACCGCGCCGCTCGATGCTGCTGAGCGATCAGTGTCTCAGGGTTGGCAACGGAACTGCCGCTCGCCTGCTGGAGCGCCACGAGGTTGAGCTCCGCTTGCTGGGCGAGCCCCGCGTCAAGGAACTCGCAGATCTCCAGGTATTCCTTGGTGGCGTTCAGGATCGAGGGCTCGGACCGCCCTTCGGCCAGCGCCAGGACCATCAGCGTGTCGAGCTTCGCGTGCTGCGCTTCTTCCATCCAATGGTGCCGCAGGAGACTCTTGAACCGGGGATCGATCTGTCCGTCGTCCTTGACGCTGTCCAGATAGTGGCTCTGGGTCATCCATTCGATGTGAAGGATCGCAATAGCCACAGCGAGTGGATCATGACGCAGTACTTCGGCTGCGATCGCCTGGGCTGGCCCTATGATCTGGCAAGGTGTCCCAAAGCCATCTGCAAACGCTTGCCTGAACCGGCGAAACAACTGGATGTGCTTGGCCTCCTCCCCCGCGAACTGCAGCAATGCGCGGACGCGGTAATCATCGCTGTCGAGCTGGGGGCGGGCATGGTCCAGAACGAAAGGAAGAATGAATTCTTCGATGACGCCAAACAGGCTCAAATACTGGTGTCCAATGATCTGATTGAGCACGAGGCGCTGCCTTGTCTCGAGCCCCGGGGCCGCATCGGTTCGGGCGAGCGCTTCAGGCATGAAACGATGGCTGAAGTCGAGCCGATCGTTCGGACCCAAGACGTCGTCAAGACGCCAGTTTGAGCGTTCTGAACTCGCTAGGACATCTGGATAGGTGAAATCACGATACATTGCAGTTCTCCTATGTCTAGACGACACCGAATGGGATGAGACCGATAATCATGACAGCCGAGCTGCTGACCAACGTGCAAAAGCTGACAAGCAGCCACTTCTGATACTCCAGGGTTGTTCTGTTCTTCATTTTGATCACTCCTTGATTGACGCACTCGCCTGTCTGGGGAGCGGGGAACTCTCCTGAATGATCGAGTGTCTGTCGATGAGAGTGAAATACTCTCGCCTATGGGGCGGGTGAATGATCGGGCCGCCGAATCAATTGATCGAAACTCCGAAACCGGCGACTGTCCGTGCATGGACGTGCTGAGTGACATCCTGTCTTCGATGCGGATCAGCGGGGGCGTCGTAATCGACGCTCAGCTAGGCGGGCCGTCCTGTCTGGTTTCCCAGTTCACCAAAGAACACTACGCGAGGTTCTTCGCCGAACCTGCCCACGTGATCGCCTACCATTACGTTCGATCGGGCCGGATCTGGGTCGACGTTCCGGGCGAGACGCCAGCCCTTGCGGAAGCAGGATGCATCATCCTGCTTCCGCGCAACGACAAGCACCTCCTTTATTCCGAACCCGGACTTCCCCAAATTGCATCGGAGACTTTGATCGAAGAGGGTCCGATCGGAGAACCCGCGCGCATCCGCATCGAGGGCAAGGGTGAACGCACCGAACTATACTGTGGCTTTCTCGGGAGTACCTCTCCCGAGAACGCACTGATCCAAAGCCTGCCGAGCCTCATGCTAATCGAGGCACGCGACGATACTCCGGATAACTGGCTCGAAAGTTCTCTCCGCTTCGCTGCGGAGAGCGCCTCACCCGAGGTCATTGCCCGCCTGACCGAATTGCTGTTTGCCGAAGCAATTCGGAGATACGTCAATTCCTTGCCCGAGGGCCATGGCGGATGGCTCAACGGCCTTCGTGAGCCGGCGATCTCAAAAGCGCTCTCGATCATCCACAAGCGCTATGCCGAAGAACTCGATGTGAGTGCACTCGCCCGTGAAGTCGGGATGTCGCGCTCAGCCTTTGCCACTCGATTCAGTGAACTGATCGGAGAATCCCCAATGCGCTACTGCACTCGCTGGCGGATGCGGATGGCCGGCAATTTGTTGCGTGATGGGCGCCAAAGCAGCGGCAACGTAGCTTACGAAGTGGGATTCGGGTCCGAGGCCGCATTCACGCGCGCGTTCAAACGCGAATACGGTGAGCCTCCAGCTGCTTGGCGGCGCAGGATCGCGCAAGCTAACGAAGCCGTTGGGTCAGCCAGGTCAGAACCCAATAACTCTACGTTGATAAGTGCCAAGGCTCGCGAACGCGCGGAATTCTGTACGTCGGCCGATGGAACTCAAATTGCTTGGTCTGCCATGGGCGAAGGGTTCCCCATGCTGCAACCCGCAGTGTGGTTTCATCAGATCGACGAGGATTGGAACACGGTCGCCTGGGGACACTGGACGAACGAGGCGATCAAGCGACGACTGCTTATCCGAAGTGACATGCGCGGTGTCGGTCGGTCCGACCGGACGCCACCTCGCTGGACGTTCGAAGCGCTGCTCGAAGATTTCACTGCCGTTGTTGAGGCGTCGGGAGTCGACTGCTTCGACCTGCTGGGAATATCCCATGGCGCCCTGGTAGCAATCGCCTACGCAGCCCGTCACCCGGAGCGCATTCGCAAGCTGGTTCTCTTCGGCGGGTATGCGGCCGGCTTCGAGGTTCGCGGTGATCCAGAGGAAATCAAGCGCCGCAAATCGCTGATTGAGATGGGGCGGGTCTATCGGGAGGGTGATCGCGAGGTGTTCGGTAGAATGCTCGGAATGCTTTATTGGCCAGGTGCCAGAGGCCCGATGATCGACTGGTTCAATCAGCGCCTCGGCACGATCATGGGCCTCAATGAATCGCTTCAGCAAGTATTCCAGGTGCTCGATCTACGAGGCGAACCAGACGGAGTTACCGCGCAAACATACCTGGCTCACAGCCGGGGCGATAGGATCATTCCGTCGACATGCACCGAGGAGATCGCCAAACACATGCCCCTTGCGCAGCTCCTGCTATTGGAAAGCGAGAACCACGTCCTGCTATCCGACGAGCCGGCATGGGGGACATTCACCAAGTGGTTTGATGAAATACTGGCAACCTGAGTAGTCGACTTGATAGCGCAACGCTACCGAAGTCCGGCGCGTGAACGCATCTCAGCTTGCGGTGACGACTAGGGCCGCCATCGCTAGTCTCCCGCTACCTTCTGCGTGTTTGGCAGCTTCCGTTGCATCGGCGAGAGCCCTCTCCTGTATGGATCGGGAATGAGCCGCGAGTTCGTTGGCAAGCGGACTTCCCAGGCACATACCGCGCGCAAGCGCTTCGGCGCTACGTGGAGGGCTGATTTGCTCGACACGCTCGATTGTGACCGTGGTAAAGCCGGAAGCCCGCAGTTGGCTTTCGATCAATTCAGGATCGTTATATCCGAAGGGAGTTCGAGCGAGGAACTCCGGCTTGGGTGCCGGCACGCTGTCGCAAACAGCCTTGTGAATCGCTGCGCTTCCGGGGTTCGAATCGATGCGGTCCCAAACGTTGAATAGCAAGGTGCCGCCGGGAACCAATACGCGGCGCGCCTCGGCATATGCGCCCATCTTGTCGGGAAAGAACATCGCGCCGAATTGAATAAGGACCAGATCAAAGGAGCGGTGGTCAAAGGGGAGGCTCTGGGCATCGGCCTCCTCGAACGAGAGGTTGGCAAACTGCCCTCGGGATCGGGCAACCTCGAGCATCGCGAGGTTGAGATCCGTCGCGACGATGCGCGCGTTGGGCAACGCCTCGGCCAGAAGGTGACTTACCACCCCCGTTCCTGCCGCTACTTCCAGAACTTCGCGGGATTTCAACGCCATTGCCCTGGCAACCAGATCCTTGGCAAACGGTGCGAACAGCACCGGCACCAAATGTTCTTCGTAAAGTGAAGGAATGGATCCCACGAACTTTGCATCAAGCTTCATGGCATGCTCCGCAGAAGTGGCCGGTCACAGTCTAACCTGTCACTCAGCTGCATGCGATACCGTCCAGCATTGTCGACCTCGCGAGAAGCATCGCGCCTGTCGCCCCCATCTAGGCGTCGCCCGGAAAGGGGCCGGTTCCTGCCTGGCCGCTCAGAAGGGCCAATCTAAGATTTTCGCCGTTTGGACCGGAGCGGCAATCGCCCGGCACAATGCCGGATGGTTGGCGTGACATTTGCCTGACGGCCGGTCGCCGGGCTTACTGAGATGACGGACGCGACCCAAATGTACGCCCGCCACGCCAGCCGCCTCGCGGCGCGATACGAGCAAATGTCTTCCGACGAAGCATTGCCCGATCTTTCGGAGCTACGCGCCCAAAGAGTCTGCCTCGTCTTGCGCTGGATGTCCGTGCCGGCTCGGAGCGCGTTTATCCCGAAAGCCGAGCGGCTACGCCAGCGTTATGGGCGTTCTTCCTGCTTGCACTGACCCGGAGGGCCGCAGTTGAAGAAGTTGGCATCTATGTAGCTCGCCACGGCTTGCCCCAGCAACGCGCCGTGCACGTCGCCGGTGCGGAAGTGCAAGCCGCCGAACACTCGCGCATCGATGACATCCGGGATGACCCCGCTGAAGCTGATGTAGTGCCGCGTCGACCCCAACCCCGTCGTCCCGGCGGGACCCGGGCTGGCGATATCGAACACGGCCTGGTCGCTGCCGAAGAAGGCCTTTGCAGCGTTCATCACTCCGCTGAAGACGCAATTGGCGCCCGATGGTTCGTCCGCGTACGGCGGCAACGCGAGAAGCGAAGTCCAGGTCGCATCGGCCGCGGTATCGGGATTGCCGTCATCGGCCGCGAGCTGGATCGCCGTCGTCGGGCGCCAGAAGCCCCAGCGAGCCTTTTCCGCCCAGCAGTTGATCAGGCTGTCCGCCCCGGACATGCTGGTCATCGCGTGGAATCGCGCTTGCTCGGTGATCGTCAGGTCCTTCGCAGCCGCAACCTGGCGCATGGCTGCGTAAATCATCGGGAGGGGGTGTCCGCCCGACCAATATGCCAATTCGGTCTGAGCTGGCGTCCGGGTAGAGCCGGTAACCCGGCCCAACGCCTTCACCTCGTTGAATTCGATCGTGTACTGGGCGCTTGTCAGCGAGTTTGGCCCCGTCGTCTGATAATAATCCTGCTGCGGCAATGTAAACGGTTTCACGTTACGGACCCACGCGTTGGGATCGTTCACGGGCATGGGGCGCCATTGCCCCGGTCCCGGCGATGACGGGAACGGAAAGCCCCCGGGGCCGAAGCGGCCGTCACCAACCCGATTGGCGAGCATTGCCGCCGCCGCCTCGGCGCCGACCTTCTTGCCCGCGTCTTTCGCGTCGCCGTTCGGGATCGTATCCAGCAAGCCCTGGTAATCTGAATCGAGGCGGGATTTGATCGCGGCCTTGAGATCGGTGGTCACTGTTGCCGTCAACGGGGCCTGATCGACAAGGGCATTCAGAACATCATGCGCCGCCGTCGCTGACGCCGCGCCCTTGGAGGCGCTGGTGGGTGCTTGCAATCCGCCGAGGTAGGCGTCGTGACCACCCTTGATGGCGTTGACGGCGTCGTAGACCGCGCCCTGGACGATCGCCAGATGAATGAACGCGACCGGAGGCGGGAACCCGAGGCCCGATGGGCTGCCGGTGGGTGCGTTGACGAGCGTGGTCGCCGCCTTCTCGTTCCAGACGGCCACCGCGTCGGTCTCAGCGGTAACGGGTGCAGGGGTGGGCTTGAGCTGGCTGAGCGCGGCGGCGGGAGCCTGCCCAAGCGTTACGGCTGAAGGCATTGGATCCGAACTGCCGCCGCACCCTGCCGCCATCAGCGACAGGACCCCGCAGGCAAGCGTTGCGCGGATGCGCGGCAACTGAGCGGAATAGCAACCGGATCCAGTTTTCATGTCTTGGTACTCCCTATTTCATTTCGCACCCTAACACCCGAACCGGTATCGCAACTCAGGGATGGCCCCACTTACCCGCCTCAAGACTCCGCGGAGGCAAATTCAACGCCCTCGGCTTTGCTTGCAATGACCTGGAGCCGATCTCCTGCCGATCTTATGCCGATTTCTGGCGGACTGCTTGAGACAAACACCAACCTCAAGTTTCTGACATCATTGCCTGAGGTCGATCCTTGTGCGTGGCTTGCCGACACCATCGCGCTCGTTGCCGATAGCCCCCGCTCGCCGGACGTTGATACTCGTGCTTCCACCACCCCTTGGACCAATCGCTCCCAGAAAAGCCTTGCTGACCCCGAACTCCGCGCGCAGCCGCCTCGGATCAGAGCTGGAGAACCGATGAAGATCGGGCGCATGGTTCGGCATCCTGGCTGCGATCGTTGCGCCGAGCTTATTCGTGTCGCAGCGTAAGCACCGTGAAGCGCGGCCAAAGTTTTGGTGAAGTGTTGATGAAGCGTCGCCAAAAAGACGTCAAAGCGTGCGGCTTGAATGGAATCAGCCCGGAAAACGAAGCATCATGCCGATCCGGCGGCCCTCGCCCACAATCAAGTCGGTCGGTCGCGGGATGCTTAGATAGAACGCAGCCGGACGATCCGCGGCGAAGGCTGAATAGCGCGCGTTACCGAGGTTCTGCCCCAAAGCTCGGCGGCGAACGGGCCCGCGGGGATAGAGAGGCGAGGCACAATGCCCGTCAT